>QHZE01000445.1 GCA_003225335.1 Acidobacteriota bacterium | reverse complement strand
GATACCTTCGTGCTCGATTTTATGAACGACGCGGAGACGATTCGCGAAGCATTTGCCGACTACTACCGCACGACCATCCTCGCCGAGGAAACAGACCCGAACAAGCTTCACGACCTCAAGGCCGCTCTCGACGGCTGCCAGGTCTACGCGCAGGGGCAGATCGATCAGCTCGTCGATCTGTATCTCGGCGGCGCCGACCGCGACCGGCTCGACCCGATCCTCGACGCTTGCGTGGCCACCTACAACGAGGAGCTCGACGAGGACGGTCAGGTAGACTTCAAGAGCAAGGCCAAGGCCTTCGTGCGGACCTACAGCTTCCTGGCGTCGATCTTGCCGTACACGAACGCCGGGTGGGAGAAGCTCTCGATTTTCCTGAACTTCCTCGTACCGAAGCTCCCGGCACCCAAGGAGGAAGACCTCTCGAAGGGCATCCTCGAAGCCATCGACATGGAGAGCTACCGGGTCGAGAAGAAGGCCTCGATGAAAATCCAACTCTTGGATTCGGACGCCGAAATCGGGCCCGTGCCGGCGAGCGGCGGCGGCCGCAAGCCCGAGCCGGAGATCGACCGGCTCTCAAACATACTGAAGACATTCAACGACCTGTTCGGCGACGTCCCGTGGACAGACGGCGACCGAGTGCACCGGCTCATTACCGAAGAGATTCCCGCGAAGGTCTCGGCAGACAGCGCCTATAAGAACGCCAAGAAACATTCCGACAAGCAGAACGCGCGAATCGAGCATGACAAGGCCCTGGCGCGGGTGATGACCGCCGTGCTCAAGGACGACACGGAACTCTTCAAACAATTCAGCGACAACGAGTCGTTCCGCCGCTGGCTGACGGACACAGTTTTCGACCTGACGTACGAATGAGCCGGGGCCGTGAATTTGGCTACAACGTCGCGAAGGACCCCGTGCGACCGATTGCGACGGCGGCTTCTCACCACGAAGAGCGCGAAGGGGCATGGGCGCGAGCAATAAACCTTCGCGACCGTCGCGCACTTAGCGCCTTCGCGGTAAAAACTGATCCCGAATCAACCGCGAAGACGCGAAGGACGCAAAGGGCTCATCGAGAATCTCGCCGAACAATTCAAATTGAAATTCTCTCCCTTACTGCGTATCTTCGGAGCGCTCTTTGAAAGTGAATTCCTATGGACCGGGGACCTACTCCAACCGCACTGGCCGCGTCGCGCCCCACCGTGGTTGACGCGCTCATGAAGCAAGCGCGCAGGACGCAATCGTCGAGAAAGCGCGCGAACTGGCCCGACACGCCGGCCGGAAGTTGCCGGAGTAAGTCGCCTTTTGTCGTGATCCCCTTCTCACCCGGGCCGGCTATGTCGCGGCGGAGCGAGATTCTTTTAGGCGCAATTACAAGCGGGAGTCAATTTGATGCGGCCTTTAACTCTCTCGCAAGCTCTGGACAGTTTTGATTCGTGCTAATTCGTGGAATTCGTGGCCAGTAATCAGTAAAAACCGCTCCCACTTCTGCACCCGGGTGCAATTAAAAGTCCGAGCCCATATGGAGTGCGGCGACTTGTCGCCGCTATGGTCCGAGCGCCGAAAGGAAAGCGGCGACAAGTCGCCGCACTCCAAAGAGCCGATCCATCGGCATGTCAGCGAAACGCTACCTCAGGCGACTCGCACTTCCAATTGCACCCTCTGCACCCGATCCTTTTGACAACGGCGCGAGATGTGATGCATAATGCATCACATGAAGACTGCAACCGTAAGAGACCTTCGATACTCCTTCGCCCGTATCGCCAAATGGCTGCGGGCAGGCGAAAGCGTCGAAGTCACATACCGCGGCAAGAAACTGGCCAGGCTGATCCCTGTCGGGGGAATGATCGCGGTCCCTCCCAAACCGCCTGATTTTGAGGCGCGGCTGAAACGCCTCTTCCCGAAGGGTGTCAGAGGCAAGCCTGCAAGCGAGATCATCATCCAAAGCCGCGACCGTCTGTGAAAAACTACTTCGATTCGGCGGTTCTGGTCAAAGCCTACTGCCTGGAGACAACCTCCCCACAGGCATTATCACTGATAAAGTGGGCGACACCTCCTCTGCCGTTTACTCCGCTGCATGCACTCGAGATCCGGAATGCCCTCCGCTTGAAGCGCCACCGGAAGGAGTTGACCGAATCCCAGTTGCGCGGCGCGCTCCGGAGTCTCCAGGACGACATCGACAGCGGATTTCTCGCGCCGCAGGATCAGGACCTTTATGAGGTGTTTGTTCAGGCGGAGTCGCTATCGGCGGAGCACACGGTGTCCACCGGCGTCCGAAGCCTCGATGTCCTTCACGTAGCTGCCGCGTTGATCCTCATGACCGACGAGTTTGTATCGTTCGACCGCCGCCAGCGATCGCTGGCGGCGAAGGCCGGCCTCAAAGTCCTGCCGCGACTTGTTCCGAAGCCGTGACAGGGTAACTGAGTGGTTACTTTTCAATGGCGGATTGGACGACGTTAGACACTCTTCTGAGCAGAAACCCGTTGTCTTCGCTGGCGGGGCGCGTCGTAAGAATCACGCAAAGCAAATCCCGGTCGGGATCCGCCCAGGCAACTGTCCCGGTGGCGCCTACGTGACCGAAGGTCCGCTCAGAACACAGATCTCCAAAAAAATTCCATACCTGCGAGCGCTTGAGAGCCCAACCTAATCCCCACGGTGCGTTGATTCCCGGATTTTGATCGGCCGTCATGGCCTTCACCGTAGGTGCACTGAGAACTCTCTGCCCCTTGTAGACCCCTTCGTTGAGAAACGTCTGCAAGAAAATTGCCAGATCGCCCGCGGTGCTGTGCATGCCCCCCCAAGGATGCCCCATATTGCGCCAATACGCGCTGTTGGCCCCAAACCGTTTCTGGTCGTCAATGTTTGCCTCATATGAAGGGGATCCCTGACACCACGCTGTATCTGCAATTGCGCGTCCGCCCAACCCTAACGTCGTATTGTTCATTCCCAGAGGATCGAAAAGCTCCTTCGTTTCAAATTCTCGCAGCGGCGTTCTCGTCAGACGTTCCACAATCTCGGCGGCGAGCAGGATTCCCATGCTCTGGTAGGAGAACGAGGTACGCGGGGTGAAAAGAAGCGGCGTAATCATTGCCCGTTTCACAAACTCACTGAGTGGGGCATGGGCTCTTCGCAATTCCGCGTTCTCCGGCAGCATGTCCGGCAGACCCGAAACATGGCTCAATACGTCTTGAACTCGCACCTTTTCCCGTTCCGGACCTTGAAACTCCTGCAGGTACTTCTGGACAGGATCGGAAAGGCAAACCATTCCACGCTCCACCAAAAGCATCAGCGCAGAAGCTGTAACCGGCTTCGTTATCGACGCCACGAGGTAAACTGTGTCCGGCTTCGCAGGCGGACTCGCGGGATCGGGCGAAAGTTTTCCTGACCCACGATGCAGAACGATAATCCCGTGCCGCGCGACGAGGATTGAAGCAGCCAGGACACGCCCGCTGCGGGTTTCTTCCTCCAGAATTTGGGCCGCTTGTTGCAGGCGCGTAGCAGACATTCCTGCTTCTTCTGGCTGCCCGCTTTTGAGGATCCGCTCTCTCGCCTCGGCATATCCGTTAACGAAACCGAGTGAAAACAGGGGAGAAAAAGCGGTGAGGAGAGCCATGATATTACCGGCTCCCATACTCCATGAGATAGATAGAAACATGGTCGGCCCCGCAGAATGGTAGTCTGACTCAAATAAAAGGAAACCAGGTGAAGACCGGCCACGAATGTTATTTCAGTGAGGCAAGAAATCTCAAAGGAAAACAATTCACCGGGCTTGCGAAAGCTCGTGAGCAGTTTCGGCAATCTATAACGAGTGACCTCATACCGCCCAGTCATTCACGGGCGAGACGCCCGTGCCACGACAGCCTCGTGGCATGGCCGTCCCGGCCATGATACAAAACTTGACCGATTTGTGAACTTTGTGCCCACCAAGTGGATCTAGAGACGTGGGAATAATGAGCCGCCAGCCGGCCATCATCGCCGGCGAGAATACGTTACTGTGTTTGCTAACAAGCGTACTAAGATTGTAGCGCTATGGATGCCGGGGAGAGACTCCGAAAGCGGTTGCTGCGCAACGCGGGCAGGGCCATCGGCGACTTCCGTATGATCGAGGACGGAGACCGTGTGATGGTCTGCTTGAGCGGCGGGAAGGACAGCTACACGCTGCTCACCCTGCTGCTGGATCTGCAGCGCCGCGCGCCGGTTCGTTTCGAGCTTCTGGCGGTAAACCTGGATCAGAAACAGCCCGGCTTTCCCGAGCACGTCTTGCCGGAATACCTCCGGGCCCAGGGAGTGCCCTTCAGGATCGTTCAAAAAGACACGTATTCGATCGTCACCTCTCATATACAGGAAGGGAAAACCACGTGTTCCCTGTGTTCCCGGCTGCGCCGGGGCATCCTGTACAAAACGGCCATTGAGGAAGAGTGCACCAAGATCGCCCTGGGACATCACGCGGACGATATTCTCGAGACTTTTCTGCTGAACCTCTTCTTTACGGGGACCTTGAAGTCGATGCCGCCGGTTCTGCGCAGCGACGACGGCCGTAACACGGTGATTCGTCCGCTGGCATACTGCTGGGAATCGGACATCGCGGCATTCGCGGATCTTCAAAGGTATCCCATCATCCCTTGCGACCTGTGCGGCTCGCAGGAGAACCTGAAGCGGAAGCGGGTAAAGCGTCTCATAGAAGAGCTGCAGCATGAAATCCCAGGCTTGCGCGATTCGATGCTCGGCGCCCTCGGCAATGTCAGACCTTCGCATCTTCTCGATTTCGGATTGCCGATTTCGGATTGCGGATTGCGGATTGCGGATTTTGATGAGACCCACAATCGCAAAATCCCAAATCCAAAAATTGAAAATCCGTAATCCGCGATCCCCAATCCGCGCACATTATCAAATCCCGCTCGTAACGAAGATAGAAAGTGTCGTTCCGAATTCACCGCTAAGGCGCAAAGACACGAAGAGCCGCTAAGAGAATTTTGGTTCTTCAGGGAGGTAAGGCGCAAATTCCGGCGGCGGGCTCGTAGAAAAAGTCATTGGGCTCCCGTCCATGGGATGGCGGAAACCGAGAGAGAAGGCGTGCAGGCCCAAGCGGCCAAGGGGATCCACAGTGCTGCCGTAAGCCCGGTCTCCGACGATCGGGTGGCCCATTTCCGATAGATGGGCGCGTATCTGGTTTTTTCTCCCGGTTTCCAGCGTTACCTCGAGGGCGGTCAGGTTCGACAGGCGGCGCAACACGCGAAAGTGCGTCACTGCGTGTTTTCCCCGAGTGACGTCCGTCGTAGACCGCATCCTTAGAGAGCGGTCTTCGGCCAGGCGACTGCGAATCGTGCCGGCATCCGTGGCCACGTAGTCTTCCACGATGGCCCAATACTTGCGCTGCACATCGTGCCTGCGAAATGACGCCCGCAGTTTCTCTCTGGCAGCCTCGGTCCTTGCAAACACCAGAATGCCGCTGGCGAACTTGTCCAGCCGGTGAACTACGAAGATGTCACGCCGGCCCTTGGCCCTCACATACGCGCGGAGACAAGCGCTCAGAGTGCGCTCCTTTTCGTGGGCGGTTGAAACCGACAGCAAGCCCACAGGCTTTCGTACCACGAGGATGTGGTCGTCCTCAAAGAGGATGTCAATCCCGGCTAACTGCCCGATCCTCCTGGCGCGTTCGCTCACCTCCACGACATCGCCCGGCTGAACCGTCTCCCCCGGCAATCTGCAGGCGGCGCCGTTAACGCGCACGCGCTCCTGCCTGAGCATTTGCCGGAGAGTACGGTTCGAGGCGCCGGGCACGATTGATTGAAGGGCCTCGAGTAGAGAACTGGTACGGGAGAGTACGCTTCTCACCTGTTCTGGTTGCAGATGAGAGTCTTGGTCGAATCCGCGAAACGCACCGAGATTTTGTTCGGAGGTATAAAAGCCTGAACGCAACCCAGCCCAAACGTCGCGTGTTCGATCCAGTCCCCTTCGATAAAGCTGCCCGACATGCTGTAGGGCTTGTGTGCTTTGCTCGAGGCTTCCTGCATGACCTCGTCCCAACTCTGCCGGGTTTTCCGGGTCGCCGACTTGGCTTTCTCCGGTTTTTTTGTGGGTGCCAGTTTCCCGGCGGGTTTGTTGGGCCGATAGTTATGTTCGCCTGAGCAAGTATTGCACCGGACCCGGCGGGGTTTGGCCCCCTGGAGGGCGACCACGGTGTGAGCCAACACCAGCTTACACTTTGTGCAATAAGCCTCAACCTCGGAGCCAGCTGTTATCTTGGTCATCCATTTCCCTTTCCAATCAGGCCCCACATTTTACCACACCTTAAGCAGAAGGCGGAAGGCGGACGAGTTTCCTGCCTACTGCCTACGGCTTTCTGTCTTTCCGGCGGGTCAGAGTTTTTGTGCGAGGGTGGACATGAAATGCCGGATTTGATCGAGATTGTCGCGTATGGCGTGAACATCGGCTTCCAGCGGCGGCAGTGGTTCGGGGAGAGGCTGTGCCAAGAGCGTGGCGAGGCGGCCTTCAATCGACTCGGCCTGTGCGCCCAGGTCGTGCAGCTTCTCGGCAAGCAAGTGGTGATTCTTTTTCAATTCTCCGATGTCAGCGGAACGTGCGGTCACACGCTGCAGGGAGTTTTGCATGTCTTCAAGCCCGGCGACGGTGTTGTCAAGCCTGGTCCTTAACTCTGCCGCTTCGCGCGCGGTATGTTCTCCGTCACATGCAACCTCGCTCTGAAGCTCGGAGAGGCGCGCGCCCACCTGCTGGATCTGGGACAGAACTGTGAGACCCGCCGGGATCTTGGGCTCGGCATCGCGCCTGGCTTGCTTCTCTTCAAGCTGCGCGAGCCGCATCGATGCCGCGGCATCCACTTCCTCGACCCTCTTTGCGAGTTGCTTGCACTCTGTGCGGAGCGCTTCGTTCTCGATTTGCGCGTCGTCGAACCTTTTCAGGCCGCTGCCGGATACGGCTTCTTTGAGGGCGGCAAGCTCGCGCGCCTGGGATTCCATGAAATGAGAGAGGGAAAGGTGATTTTTCTTGAGCTCCGCTATTTCCGAATATCGCACCGTCACGTTCTGCAGAGAGGTTCGAAGGCCGTCCACCTCCTTGAGCAGTTTGCCCAGCTCCAACAGCGGATCGG
The DNA here is from genome assembly GCA_003225335.1 of Acidobacteriota bacterium. Taxonomy (GTDB): domain Bacteria; phylum Acidobacteriota; class UBA6911; order UBA6911; family UBA6911; genus Gp18-AA60. Next base: position 11,658 of record QHZE01000445.1, on the reverse strand, counting down.
CCATCTTCCTTTTTCCAGACTGGTTCGGCGAAGGCTCCAGTTTTTGTTCCAGTTCGGCGAAGCGGGCTTCAATCTCCTGGATCTTTACCAGGACCTTGGGGTCGGTCTTGGAGTCGATGGTGGGCGCTCCGATCTGATCCTCGATCTCGCCCAGCCTCTTATCCTGGTGTGAACGGTCCTGAACCAGACCCTGTACACGTTCTTTCAATTCCTGGATCTCGCCGGCCGCGGCAAGACTGGGTCCACCGGAGCTTTCCGCCTGTTGCAACATCTGCCGCGTTTCCGCCCGCAGGGCAGCGACTTCCCGTTCCAGCTCGGCCGTCTTTTTCAACGACTCTGCATAACCACCTTCTTTGCCGGCGGCGACCTCGCGGTGGAGAGACTCGAGGGTGTTGGCGAAGGAAAGATAGTTCTTTTTCAATTCTCCGATTTCCGAATAACGGACAGTAACATTCTGAAGAGCCGCACGCAGCCCGTCCAGTTCCTTCAAGACGTTGCCCAGCTCGAGAATCGCTTCGGAATCTTCCCTTTGAGATGGTTGTGCGGTCCCGTTCTTGAGGGCCTCTTCCAGTCCGGAAAAGCGCGTTTCGACGCCAGAGACCCGCTGCGACAGGCCGGCCTCGATTTGTCCGGCGAGCTCCGAGGGCAGGGCTTCCAGGCGAGATTCCACTTGGTGCAATTGCTCAAGCAGCGGTCTTGGATCGTGGCCGCGGACCACCTCTCTCAAAGCTTCAATTTCCTGCCGGGTCTCGCCTCTCAGGGCGGCAAGCTTTTCCTCGATGCCGGCGAGCTTGGGCCGTTCCTCTATGCGCTTCTGTAACTCCCAAAGGCGCTCTCCATACACTTTAAGCGTGGAATGAATTCTTCGGTCCAGGCCGGATGTCTCGCTCGAGGTTTGCTCCGGCTCCTGCGCTTGCCGGTCCGGGGCGGGCTGTTCGACGTGACTCTGCTCCGGAGGCGCTGAGTGTTCGTGCGGATGCTGAGCAGAATCGGCGGGCGCGTCCGCGCTCTCCGCGCGGACAGGCCTGGCCTCAGGATGGACCGCAAAATACTTGGAGAAAATGACACCACACCTCAGACAGTCGATCCGTTCGTCTTGGTCAAACCCGCATTTAGGACAAATCACAATTGCAGACCCCGTTTCTATCCTGCGAACTCTTTCCTTTTTCTGCAAAACACCGTAGTTCTTTAGATCGGCCAAAACCGGAAGTTACTTCAACTCTATCTTTGCCTTCCGCAGATACCAAAGCAGTCCGAAGAGAGTCTTGCCGTCCGATATCTCCCCGCGGTCCATTTTCTCAATGCACTCTTTTACGGTATAGGACTCGACCGTCAGGTGCTCTCCTTCCTCAGGATGTTGGGGGACGGGCGCGAGGTCCCGGGCAATGAAAAGATGAATCAGTTCTGTGGTGATTCCAGGAGAGGTATAGAAAGAGCATTCGTGAGTAAGACTCCCGGCCCTGTGTCCGGTTTCTTCTTCCAGTTCGCGGGCGATCGTGTCGCGCGGCGACTGATCGCTGTCGAGCTTTCCGGCAGGAAACTCCAGGATAAATTTCTTGAGAGGATAGCGAAACTGATTGACCATGAGAAGCCGGCCGTCATCCAGCACGGGGACGGCGACGGCACCCCCCGGGTGCACTACGACCTCCCGGATTGCGGTACGGCCCGAAGGATGCTGGATGACGTCTACGTACAGTTCCACAATCTTGCCGTGGTAGAGCTCGTCGTGCTGGAGCACCTTGTCTTCAGGGAGCTTTTGCGTCATCTGTCCATCCTTGAAAAAATAAGTTTGGAGTTCAGCCTTTAGGCTGCCCCCCAAAGTTGGCCTTTTCAGGTGCGTCTGAGCAGGCTAAAGCCTGAACTCCATGCCCTGCTGTCAGAGCTCGCAAGCCGTGCAGGCTAAACCAAGCCTAAACCCTGAACTCCGAACAGGCGGCCTATCCGAAATGAAGCCCGTGCTCGACCATAATGCATCGGTTCATGACCACAAGCAGACCCGCACGCTGCGCGAGCTCAGCGGCCTGCCGGTGTTCCAGGCCTGATTGCATCCAAACAGCCCTGGCTCCTATCTCCACGGCCTGTTCCACGATTTCCGGGATATGCTCGACGCGCCGGAAGACATTGACGACCTCGACGGGGCCAGGAGCGGAAACCAAATTCGGATAGGATGCCATCCCCAGAATGGCCTTGATCTGCGGGTTCACAGGAATGATGTCATAACCCTGCTCCACCAGATACGCCGCCACTCGATGACTGGCACGCCAGGGTTTTTCCGAAAGGCCCACGATCGCGATCCGCCTGAATTGCGTAAGTATCGCGCATATGGTTTCGTCGGCAGCGCCTTCGTGCTTCATGGTACAATCTGTCATTGTCTCATCCTGGCTGCTGGACCTAGCAATCTATAGGGAAACAGCTTGAGCTGCAAGCGCCTTTACCTTATCGACGGAATGTCCCATATCTACCGGGCCTACTATGCCCCCATGCAACGCCTGAGCACCTCCAAGGGTCTGCCGACCAACGCAATTTTCGGCTTCACCACGATGCTGCGCAAGCTCATCGAGGAACAAAAGCCGGATTACATCGGTGTGGCCCTGGACGTCGAGGGCCCCACTGTGCGCCACGAGATGTATGAAAGCTACAAGGCGACGCGGAAACCGATGCCTGAGGATCTGGTCCGGCAAATCCCGTACATCCTGCGTGTGTGCGAAGCGTTTCGCGTTCCTATGATCGGATTCTCCGGCTATGAAGCGGACGACGTCATCGGCACGCTGTCGCGAAAGGCCGCGGACCAGGGGCTCGCCGCCATTATCGTGACCAGCGACAAGGACATGTTTCAGCTCGTGTCGGATCACACCCTGGTCCTGGACCCGCGGAAGGATAACCTTCTCCTCGATGCGGCAAAGGTTGTGGAAAAGATGGGCGTGAAGCCCGAGCAGATCGCCGACTTGCTCGGCCTGATGGGCGATACCATCGACAACATCCCGGGTGCGCCGGGGGTCGGTGAAAAAGGCGCGAAGGAGCTGATTCAGACCTTCGGGTCGATCGAGAACTGCCTGAAGAATTGGGACAAGGTAAAAAAGAAGACTTACCGGGAAAGCCTTCGCGACAATGCAGAATTGATCCGCATGAGCTACGATCTGGCAACCATCCGCCGCGATTTGCCGATCGATCTGGATCTCGACGCTCTGGTGCTTTCTGAACCTGACGGCAAAGCTGTATTTGAGCTGTTCGCTGAGCTTGAATTCAAAAGCCTCGTGAATGAGTTTCGTGGAGCGCTGAAAGTAGAAGCCCCCAGCGCGGAGTGGCTCTCGGGTGAAGCGGCGTCGGATTTCTTGAGCTCCCTGGGGGCCCAGGAGTGCTTCTACTTCGCTCTTGGCTTCCGAAGAGGGATCTTTTCACGGAGGGTGGCTGAGGCGGTGTGTGTTCAGGGGGAGACCGGCTCGCCCGCTTTGGTGAACCTGCAGGACCAACCGGTTCGCGATGTCTGGGCAAGACTGATGCAAAACCCGGCAGTCGCCAAGATATGCTGGGATGTAAAGCTGGCCCAGCTTTCGCAGGAAGGCCGGGACATCCACCTTGCCCCCAGGGTGGAAGACCCTATGCTGATGGCTTTTCTCACGGCTTCCCACATCGGCGACTACTCGCTCCGGCGTTGGGCGCTTGACGAACTCCGCGTCGCCCTTTCCGAGCCGGTAGAGAGCGACCAGGCGCTCCTCCCGGAGCAGCCCCGAGAGGCCCTCGGGACCCACCTCGCAAGCGAGCAGGATGCCTTACGGAGGCTCTTTGCATTGCTCTCGCCGCGCCTTGAAGAAATGGGACTCCGGAAGGTGTACGAAGAGATCGAGCTGCCGCTGATCCCGGTCCTGGCAGAGATGGAGCGAGTAGGGGTAAAAATCGACCGGGCCATGCTGGCCGAGATGTCCGGGAAAATGGAACAGGAACTGGAACAGATCACGCAGAGGATCTATGCGGCCGCCGGCACTGAGTTCAACATAAATTCCACCAAGCAATTAGCCGAGATCTTGTTTGAAAAGCTGAACCTGCCGAGCGCGAGGAAAACCCGGAAGACGGGAGGTTACAGCACCGATCAGGCGGTGCTGGAGGAACTGGCCGTGTCGTACGAGTTGCCCCGGCTCATCCTGGATTACCGTCAGATCGCCAAACTAAAGTCCACTTACGTGGATGCCCTTCCAGGCCTGATTCATCCGCAGACCGGCCGTGTGCACGCCTCCTTTAACCAGACGGGGGCCGCGACGGGTCGAATCTCCAGCTCGGACCCAAACCTGCAAAACATTCCCATTCGAACGGAGCTTGGCCGCCTCATTCGCGCGGCCTTCGTTCCCGACGCGGGTAATGTATTGATCTCGGCGGACTACTCCCAGGTCGAGCTGCGGGTCCTCGCGCATCTGTCGGGAGACCCGGTCTTGATAGAAGCATTCCGCCGGAATCAGGACATTCACACGCGGACGGCGGAAGAGGTCTTCGGCGAGGCGGCCAGGCAAAACCCTTCGGAATTCCGGCGCCGCGCGAAGGTGATCAATTTCGGAATCATCTATGGCCTTTCCGCCTTCGGGCTGGCGCGGCAGCTGGGGATCAGCAGAGAGGAAGGCCAGGCATTCATAGACGCATACTTTGAGCGCTATCAAGGGGTCCGGGTCTGGCTCGACAAAACCCTGGAAGAGGCGCGCAAAACGGGACGGGTCAGAACACTTTTTGGCAGGGTCCGGCCCATTCCCGACATTCTCACCAGAGACTACAATGCCCGGAATTTTGCCGAGAGAACTGCTCTGAACAGCCCCATCCAGGGAACCGCCGCCGACATTATCAAGCTTGCGATGATCCGCATATATCGTGCTTTCAAGAACAGGGGGTTTTCGGCTAAAATCACGATTCAGGTCCATGACGAACTCGTGCTCGAGGTGCCGGAGGCGGAATCCGAGGAAGTACAGAATCTGGTCCGGCATGAGATGGAAAATGCGGGCGCTCTCGACGTTCCCCTGGTCGTCGACCTCACGGCTGGCAAGAACTGGAAGGATATGAAATAGGTAAATCCGGTTATGAGCCTCCAAAAAAGTAGCGCCGGCGTCTCGCCGGCACTGACCGTGTTAGATATAAGGAAATGCCGGCTGGAAGCCGGCGCTACGGGCAACGTCACTGACGGACTAGTGAAATAATTCGGAACCGCGCGGGTCGCGGGTCGTTTAAGTATATGGTCCTCTGGAGATTGCGGAAGAGAGTGTCGATGGCTGAGACCGACGGGCAAACGCTTGAACTAAGAGGGTTGGGGCTTGGGCTGGCCCAACCTGCGTCGAGCACCGATAACGACCTCGTGCGTGAGTTCATCGCCGGCAATGAAGCCGCTTTCACCGAGCTGGTCACAAAGTACAAGGATGCCCTGACGAATTATCTGAATGTCATGGTGGGCGACTATGACATCGCGGTCGATCTCTGCCAGGAGACTTTCATCAGGGTTTACAAAAACATCAGCCGGTACAGCAACATCTATCAGTTTTCGACATGGATCTATCGCATCGCGACCAACCTGGCCATCGATGAGATGCGCTATCGCAGGCGGCGCGGCCAGGTCTTTTATAGAAACGTGTGGGGCAAGAACTCTCCCAAGGACGAGGAGGGACCCGAGTTTGAGATCTCCGACGTGCGGGCAGGGCCCGGGGACGAGGTCCTGCGCAAAGAGAGCGAGCGGGTTTTGAGCGAAGCCATACGCTCGCTGCCGGAGAAGTACCGCACGGCTTTCATCTTGAAAGAGATTCAAGAATTGCCGTATGAAAGCATTGCGAAGGTTCTGAATTGCTCTTCGGGGACGATCAAATCGCGACTGCACCGGGCGCGCGAGCTCTTGCAGCGGAAACTCGAGCATTACATTTGACGACTATGGACTGCCGCTCTTTTCAGAAAAACCTCGAAGATTACCTTGAAGGCGGGTTGGATTTTGCGGGCCGCTTCGGGATGGAGCGCCACGCGCAGCAGTGTTACTTCTGCGGAAGAGATATCGCCAACGCGCGCGAGCTCGCCGAGATGGCGCGCGGCCTGAAACCGGTAGCTGCGCCTCCCCACTTCGAAAGCGCGGTATTGGCCCGTATCCATGCAAAAGACCCGCGCTCCTGGTTCTGGAGTTTTTGGATCTACGGTCCGGAGTGGCCTTCCGTGAGATCTCTGGCGTTAGGCGCCTGCGGTCTGGCCCTGATCGGGTTTGCGAGTTTTGCCACTTTGAGCCATTTCAAGAAAACCCTGCCGCCGGAATCGGTGAGCATAAGCGGGCCCGAACAGTTCGTGGCCCCAACAAATCCGCAGCAGACTACAAGTCCAGTCGTCACGTTGCCTCCCGCTCCCGTGGAAGCGCGCGCTGCGCGGCCGCGCGGTCCGTTCGCCGCAGAGATAAAGAGCGCTGCGAGCGCCCGAGTCCGCGAGCGTTCTCGATTCTCCACGGACGAGGCGGACAGCGAAGGATTGCACGAACCTGCCGATCTTGACTACGTGGAGTTCCCGGTTCCAGGCCCGGATAATAGTCAGTTTATTATGCGGTTGCCCAAGACGATCCGGATGCGCTACGGCCAGCCCTCCCAAGAGCATTTCATCCGGAACGTCAGTCACTGAACGTGTCCATGATGCTCAAACTCGAATCGGCATTTCGCTACACTCTTCCTCTGGCGATCGGCCTTCTCCAGTTCTCCTCCGCGCAGGCTCAACAAGGCAGTCCGAACGCGCAGGAGGCAGCTGGGATCAGCCTTGTCCGAGTGAACATCACCACCGAGACGCGGGGCGACGGCGAGACCGTGGTTCTGGACGGACGGCGGATTCCCAATTATCATCCGAAGATCATCGAGATGTTTCCATCCACCGGGATCGTGCTCGACGCGTCAAGGCACGTCCTGATCTTCCTGGGATACCGCTGGGCTGATATTCAAGGGAGGAACCACCGCATCGAGATCATCGCAGGCCAGGGCCAAAAACTGGCGGGCAAGCTCATCGGAATCGATCAGAGCACGGGTGTTGCAGTGGTCGAGGCGCAGGAAGGAAGCCTCCCCGGGACCGCTCTTTGCCTGCGTTGTGAGATCCGGGACGGGGCTACCGTAGTGACGCCGGTCCTTGAGGATCAAGGCATTTCCCAGTTTGAAAGCGCGAAGATCGTCTCGGTGACAGCCAACGGGAATGAATCCCAGAGCGGCTGGGAGGTAACGATAAACCGCCGGCTTCCCGGGATCGGAGAGCCTTTGCTGGATGTCGAGCACCGAGTCCTTGGATTTATAGCAAGCCAGAAGCCATCGCCGCAGGACCCTATGGGAGTGCATACGGTTGTCTTTCCCATGTCGCAGTTGCTGACCTCCGCGGAGAAAATAATTCAGGCAAAGGGCGACATCCGGACAGGCTGGCTCGGAGTTTACCTGGACGATTTGCCTCCGTCTTCACCCGGCGGAGTCCGGATCCGGAGCATCCTGGAGGCGAGCCCGGCGGAGAAGGCGGGATTGCTTCCCGAAGACGTGCTGGTGAAATGGAACGGCACGCCGATTCGAGATGCGCTTCAGTTCATCCGGCTCGTGCAGGAGACCCATGCGGGAACCGGGGTCGAGTTGGAAGTGATCCGCGCAGGCAACGCCATGACTATCCCTGCGGTGGTGGAAAACCGAAAGCCGGAGGAAAATCATGGAACCATCATCTTCAAGTTTCCCGACGAGATCTCCCTTCCTAACTCCCGTGTGGAGGGGGAAATTACCTATCTTAAATCGCCCGGGCGACCGGTCCAGCAGGACCACCCTCGAATCGGGATTCAGATAGTGGCTCTGACGCCGCAACTCGCCGATTACCTGCAGGTACCCGGGCAGGCAGGATTGCTGGTCTCCGCGGTCGAGGACAAGATGCCCGCCGCCACTGCGGGGGTCCAGGTTGGAGACGTTATCGTTTCCGTGGACGGCCAGCGCTTTCTCGACCCCGGCGACTTTTCTTCCTATGTGCACTCACGTTCCTGGGGCAGCAAGATTCTGTTGAAGGTGCTTCGCAAAGGCGTCGAACGCAGCACCGCACTCTTCCTCAAACAGCCTCTTCTCGGGCAACATCGCAAGCCGTAGCGAGCAGACCTCATACCGCCGAGGGTAGGGAACCGCCGATGCGCGCCGATTCACGCCGGTGAGCGGCGCCGAACATCGGCGTGCATCCGCGTTCATCGGCGGTTTCAAACAACTGGGCTTGTTCCATTTCTCTTTTATCAACCATGCCTCTCGGACGAAATTTGACCATTTTGTGAACTTTGTGGCCACCAAGTGGACCTAGTCGGGCAGCCTCAAGGCTGAACTCCAAACCTGAAGCCCGCATGGAGTTCAGGCTATTGCCGCACATGGGCGCCTGAAAAGTTCCGACTCTGACGGGCAGCCTGAAGACTGAACTCCAAACTCGTGGCGCGGCACAGTCCCGCAAGTCGGGCAGAGTATAATGACTGCGCTGTGGTATCCAGGTACGCTGTAACTCGAAGAGAGATGATGCGTCTGTCCGCGGCCGGCTTGTTGGCTGCGGCGATGCCGGCATTCGGCATCCACGAGCGGCGCGCGACTGCGAATCAAAATTCCGCTGCATATCGGGGCACACACGAGCAGCTTCTGGATGACATTCAGCGCGCGACCTTCGATTTCTTCTGGAACGAGGCGAGTCCAACAACCGGGCAGGTAAAAGATCGAGCTTTGGCAAACGGGAACGATTTGCGCAAGATGTCGAGTGTCGCGGCTACCGGATTTGGACTGACGGGATTGTGCATTGCCGATTACCGGGGTTACGGGAAATCGGCAGAAATACGGGAACGCGTTCGAAAGACGTTGCGGTTTGTCGTCAACCAAATGCCGCACGAGCACGGTTTCTTCTACCACTTTATCGACATGGAAACCGGGAAGCGGTGGGAAAAATGCGAGGTGTCGTCCATCGACAGCTCTCTCCTCCTTTGCGGCGTGCTGACCGCGCGCCAATACTTCGCAGACCAGGAAATCCAGGATTCCGCCACGAAGATTTACGAGCGTGTTGACTGGCCCTGGATGCTGAACGGCGAGTCGACGTTCTCGATGGGGTGGACACCGGAATCGGGATTCCTGAAAGCGCGTTGGGAACACTACTGCGAACTGATGATGATATACCTGCTCGCCATCGGTTCACCGGCCCATCCAGTCTCGCCCGGCACATGGAATGCGTGGACAAGGCCGAAAATCACCTATCAGGGTATCGACTACATCTCGGGCAATGATCCGTTGTTTACGCATCAGTACTCGCAGGCGTGGTATGACTTCCGCAATAAACGAGACGCTTACGCGAATTACTTCGAGAATTCTGTGAAGGCCACCAAGGCGCACAAGCTGTTCTGCCTTTCGCTTCACGACAAGTTCCCCGGCTACGGCGAGGACCTGTGGGGAATCTCCGCGTCTGACTACGTTGGCGGATACACCGCGTGGGGTGGGCCGCCGCCGCAAGGGCCGATTGACGGCAGTATCGTCCCATGCGCGACCGGGGGATCGTTGCCCTTCCTTTTCGACGATTGCATACGTGTGCTGCGCACGATCCGCGGACATTACGGGCAGAAGGCGTGGACCCGCTACGGTTTTGTGGACGCGTTCAATCCTCTGACCGGGTGGTATGACTCCGATGTCCTGGGAATCGACCTCGGGATCACCATGTTAATGGCAGAGAACTACCGCACCGGTTTTGTGTGGGAAACGTTCATGAAGAATGCAGAAGCCCGGTCTGCGATGCAGAAGGCAGGATTCCGCCCCGCCTGAGTAAACCGCACAAAAAGAAGCCACCGATGAACACCGATGATGAACACAGAGCAGCAAAGCCGCAACCAAAAAAAATCCCACCACGAAGACACGAAGAAATCCTTTGCGATTCTTCGCGTCTTCGTGTTTTCGCGGTGAACAGGATCTGTGTTCATCTGTGGTTTCGTTCGTACTTTTGGTTGCCACCAGGCACTGAAGACTCATTATTCAGGCGAACGAACGCGGCCGTCGCGCGCGCGGCGTCCTGTTTGCGCCCGGCACGGGCATACGCGGCACCCAGGGCGAAATAGACCTTTGCCTCCTCGGGCAAGCCTTCTGTCTCCGGCAGGGCAGCGGGGCTAAAAGCTGAACCTTGCCTGCAGTTCGACGATACGGCCGGCCAATGCGCCCTGAGTCTGGCCGAATTGCCGGTTGCTGGTCGTGCCGTCGAAGCTGATCGTGTTGTTGACGTTGTTGAGGTTCAGCTTGTTGAAGACGTTGTAGAAATTGGCGCGAATGTCCAACTTCGCATTCTCTCGAAGAATCGATACCTTGGGCAATCCGAAGGCCTTGCCCAGGGTGAAGTCGACGTCGAAGTAGTGCGGGCCGCGAAAACTGTTGCGTCCGACCCCTGGCGTCTCAGGCTTGGGACCGTTTCCAGGAAAGTCGGGTCCCTGTACAAATGCCGGCACCGTAAAGTAGGCCAGCGCGCCGTTCGGGAAGTTGGCGTTGAACCCCGCCGGGGAACCGCTCGTCAACGCGTCGTTGCTGTAGTCCGTCCCCGCAGCACCCGAATACTTTCCAGGCCGCAGGGCGCAGTACCCGCTGCCCTGATATATCAGGTTACAGCCCGTGTTCCCATATTGTGGAGTCCATGGGAAGCAAGTCATGCCTGACGTCGAATTCTGCCGGACCCCGTGCCAAGCCAATGTCATAGGGATACAGGTCTATGTAGTAATCATGCGAACCTTGGTCGATGGTCTTGCTCCATCGATACTGCGCGTCGACCTGAAACGAGCGGGCGAAGCGATGCTGAAGCTCGGTCAACAGCGCGTTGTAGCTGGCGTTCGCCGTGTTCGAATACCAGTTAAGGTTTCTTACTGACGGATTCAACGGGGCGTAAATCCAGTTCAAGTTGTTCTGTATTGTGTAATGGCGCGTCTGGCTGCCCTGATAGCCAAGGGAGGCGACCCAATTGTTCCCGAGATCGTACTGCGTTTCGAGCGAGTAGCGATAGGTGACCGGCGTCTGAACATCGTTGGGAACGGCTTGTAGATTTACAGCCTGACCCATGGGAAGTCCGGTTGCCGGATCAAACGTCAGAATTGCATTTTGATTGACCGGCCAATCGGAGAACTGATGAACGTCGGCGGGGACGGCATAGAGGAGCTTTGCCGGATCGAAGGTAAAAGCGGCCACGAGAGGGGGGTTGAAGCGCCCGTTGAGCGTGATGGCTTCCTGCATGCGGTTGTAGCCGACGCCGAAGCCGCCGCGCACGACCAACCGATCTCCACCCCCAAGCAAATGGGGCAGCCACGCAAATCCGATCTGCGGACCCCAGTTGTTTTTGCTGGCCTGGTACAGGTCTCCCCCGACCTTGAGTCTCAGACCGGAGAGGAGGCCCGCACCCGAGCCGAGAATCGGGTTGCTGATGTGGTTATCTTTTTCAGAGAGAGGACTGAAGTATTCCCAGCGCAGGCCGAGATTGACCGTAAGATTCGGTTTGCATCTCCAGTCGTCCTGCACAAAAAAGGCGTAGATGCTGGAGCGGATGTGCTTCTTGACATCCGTCGGGCGGCCTGTCAAAGGATCAAAATTCCCATTCTCCTGATAGGGGGCGTCATTTGCGAAGTCCCACAGGTTCTTGAAGTTGTAGGAAGGCCGCGCCGACCACGGGGCCTGATCGTCG
>QHZE01000499.1 GCA_003225335.1 Acidobacteriota bacterium | reverse complement strand
CATCCTTGCAATTGCCGCAGTAAAAAGATCCGTCTGCTGCCAGCCACATATCCTTCAAATAAAATGCAACGAAACAGCCGGAACAGCGCTGTATCCGCTGGCCGAACCTTTGTATTGCCTGTTCGCGATCCATCATTCTCCTCGCGTGGGAATTATGAAATCCTGTGCTTCCAGGCACCCCACGCCAGCCCGAGCCAGCCTGCCAGAAACGCGACGCCTCCCACCGGCGTGATGGCTCCAAGCCAGCGCGCGCCCGTGAGAGATAGAAGATACAGGCTGCCCGAAAACAACAGCGTCCCTGCGACGAACGCCCAGCCCGCAAATTGCATGGCTGGACCGGGCCAGCGCGTGCCCGCCCACGCAACAGCCAGCAAGGCGACGGCGTGGTACATCTGATATCGAGCCCCGGTCTCAAAGACGGCCAGCATGTCTGGAGACACCCGTTGTCTCAGCCCGTGCGCCCCGAAAGCGCCGGCAGCCACTCCAACGAAACCGGACAGCGCCCCCAGAATGACAAAGGTGCGTTCCATGGGACGCCACCTTACCACAATCCACGACCGTGGGGGTTGCAAGCGTCCTCCCTTTCACCACGGAGACACAGAGTTCGAGAAAAAATCGTAGAGCCGGCGTCTCGCCGGCATGTCAGCCTGGATAACTCTTTTTGCGTCAGCAGGACCGTTTGCCGGCTGGAAGCCGGCGCTACATTTTTACGACCACAGAGGACACGGAGATTCACTGAGGAAACAGGGGGCCTCCGTGAAACCTCAGTGTCCTCTGTGTCTCCGTGGTGAGGCTGTGGGTGTCGAAAATCTCCCGGAAAATTGCGATTGCAGGGGGAGAGTGTTACTATGACAACACCATTTGACAGCTACGCGGAGGCTCTCTATGCAACCCATTAAATCCGGCGAACTGTCCGGATCTGCCCAACTGGTGGAACGCCAGATGCTCTTGTGGAACGCTCGTCAGCGAGCACACGAGACGGCTGAGGAGAAAGCCCATATCTACCGATTTATCACCATCTCCCGAGACGTGGGGAGTCTAGGAGACGCGCTAGCCTCCGGGCTCGCATCCCATCTCGGGTGGCACGTGTACGACCGGGAAATTGTGGATTACATAGCCCAAAACAGTCACGTTCGACAGAATCTCGTGCAGCTGTTTGATGAGAAAGATCAGAACCTGATTCACGACACCGTCCAGCGCCTGCTCGGCATGATCGAGGGTGGAACGTTCGGCGCGGACGACTATCACGAGGCTTTGTATAAGACGCTGGTATCTTTAGGAACACGAGGGAGAGCGATTTTCATCGGCCGTGGCGCGAACTTCGTTCTAAAAGGACACCCCGGCCTGCACATTCGTGTTATGGCCTCGCCGGATGTCCGCGTCGAGCGCCTCTGTTTGCGCTGGCATGTGACGCCGAACGAAGCCCGCCAGCAAATGCGTCACCTCGATCTGGAACGCAAAAACTACATCCGTCATCATTTCAGACAGGATACCGATGACCCCAGTCATTACGATCTCCTTCTGAATACAGACCACATCTCGCCGGAGCAGGCGGTTGCCTCGGTGCTGTCCGTGATGAAAGTTCAGAGTGTCGGTTCCTCAATCTGATCCCGCCGACGCCCCCTTTCAAATTGGCGATTTTTTGCGCTTTCGCGTCTTTGGGGTGAAAAAACCCTGCGCCGCATTCACCGCGAAGACGCGAAGAATCGCAAAGAACTTTGCAACTCGCGTGGCGTGCGTGACGTGGGTTCAGACTTGGCAACATATCGCCCCCACCTATAGAATCAAAGCTTGCGTCTGGACGGAACCTGACTCCAGGATAGATGATGCCGAGAGAGTACCATGATGGAAGACAGGACGGTCTCATCCCCGTCGTCTCGTTGAACCCTGACGAGATCCACTCATTTTCCGACCTGCTGCAGGCGATGGGACGCACTTCGTTCGGGGGCAGGCGCCTTGGCGAAGCCTTCGATGTGATGAAAGAGATGGTTCTGGACCCGGATTGCTACATCGTCGCAACGTTTTCAGGCGCGATGACCGTGGCCAAGATGGGTACTATCCTTTGCCGGATGATCGATCATGGCATGATTCAGTGCGTCATATCGACCGGCGCGCTGATGGCCCACGGCTTCAGCGAGTCGATCGGATGCACGCATTACAAGGTGAATCCGAAGGTCAGCGATTCAGAACTCTATGCAAGGGGCTACAACCGCGTGCACGACACCCTGGAGATGGAAGCCAATTTAAACAGCGTGGAGCAGGTCGTCTCCGCGACCCTTCGGCGAATCCCCAAGGACGCGGTTCTTTATTCGGAGTATCTCACTCGGGAACTGGGGCGCACGCTTGCGGAGAATTATCCAGGAGACGGGGTTCTCAAAAGCGCATACCTGAAAAACGTGCCTGTCTATATACCCGCCTTTACGGATTCCGAATTGGGGCTGGACGTTTCGACCTGGGCGATCCGCGCAGGACTCCGGGACCGGCGCCGCTACGGCCGAAAAAACAAACCCAAGACAAATCTGCCGGAGTGCATGTCGCTCGTTCCCGCCTTCAATCCCTATCTGGATCTCAACAGTTACACTGAGAACGTCATGAGGGCCAAGACCCTCGGGATCTTCACCATAGGAGGTGGGGTGCCGCGGAACTGGGCGCAGCAGGCCGGCCCCTATATCGATATCACTAACAATCGGGTCGGCACGGACTTTGCGCCGCCCCGTTTCAAGTATGGGGTGAGAATCTGTCCCGAGCCGGATTATTGGGGTGGGTTGAGCGGCTGCACCTACTCCGAAGGCGTTTCCTGGGGAAAATTCGTTGCTCCCGAAGAAGGGGGGCGTTTTGCCGAGGTTCTTTCCGACGCGACATTGGTCTGGCCGCTTCTCATCAAGGGTCTCCTGGAAGTGCTCGAGAAGGAACCCAGGAAGATCGAGAAGAACAACGCGGTGGATTCGAGAAAGCGGGAAGCTGTGAGAGATTAAGGGATTTTTTCACCACAAAGACGCGAAGGCGCAAAGAAACACAAAGAATTTTTCTGTCAAAGACCAAACAATTTAGTTGTTAACAATAGGGGTCCATGGGGGGAGGGAACCATGAGTTACAAGGAGGCGCTTGTAGGCAGGAGAGGTTTTCTTCGCGATGCGGGTCTTTTCTCGCTGCTGGCCCAGGTTTCCTGGCCGCGCTTTTTGAAAGCGGCTCCTGGAAGAAACGGCTCGGCAGGAGGCGTCTATGCGCGCCTGGGCGTGCGTCCGTTGATCAATGCGGCCGGCACCTACACGACCCTCAGCGCCTGTGTAATGCCAAGGGAAGTCCGCAAGGCCATGGAAGAAGCCGGGGAGAGTCACGTTTCTATCCCGGAGTTGCAGGCTGCTGTGGGAAAGAGGATAGCCGAATTACTGGGCGTCGAAGCTGCGCTGGTTACCGCGGGCTCCGCCGCGGCGCTCACGCTAGGGACGGCCGCCTGCGTTGCGGGGAAGGATACGGAGAAGATCAGGAGACTGCCGGATCTCGAGGGGATGAAGACCGAGGTCATCATCCAGAAGTCCCATCGCTTTGCCTACGACCACGCGGTGCGTGCCGTCGGCGTGAAGCTCGTCGAAGTCGAGAGTCGCGCCGAAATGGAGAAATCCATCTCCGGGCGCACGGCGTTGATGTTGTTTCTGAATTCTGCGGATCCCAAAGGGCAGGTGAAACGGGCGGAGTTCGTCGAGGTTGCCCGAAAGACAGGTGTTCCATGCATGATCGATGCCGCGGCGGATACGCCTCCCGCGAGCCACCTCAGCGAGTACAACAAGATGGGATTCGATCTGGTCTGCTTCAGCGGCGGCAAGGGACTGCAAGGGCCGCAGTGCTCCGGACTGCTGCTCGGCCGCAAAGATCTGATTGAAGCCGCGTTCCTCAACGGGTCGCCTCACTCAGACTCCGTCGGCCGCGCCGCAAAGGTGGGTAAAGAAGAAATCGTAGGGCTTCTGGTAGCCTTGGAGCTGTATCTGAAGCGCGATCACAAGGCGCAGTGGAAGGATTGGGAGCAGCAAGTGGAATCCATTCTGGGCGCCGTGAAGTCCGTGGCCGCCGTCAAGAAGGCGGAGATGTTTGTGCCGGAGATCGCTAACGAAACCCCTCATGCGCGCATCGTTTGGGATCCTCAGATCCTTCCCCTCAAGCGAAAGGACGTGGCCCGGCGCCTTCAGGAAGGGGAGCCGCGGATTGAGGTGCGACCCTCGGCAGAAGATGAGCCCGTCGTCGAAGTAGCGGTCTGGATGCTGCAGCCCAAGGAATACCGCATCGTGGCCCGGCGGCTGCGTGAAGTGCTCCTGAGCCCCACCGTATGAAACTCAGTGACGAATGACGCGTGAACAAAACGCCTACGGCCCAGCTCTATCACTCGTCGCTTTTTACTCGTCATTCGCCATTCGTCACTCGTCATTCAGGATCGGAGAGCTAAATATGTGACCGTACCTTGACGATAAATGAGCCATGGTGTCTTCCTGGTACGTCCTGATCCTGAACCGGGAGGGGCTGGTCACCTTAACCTCCCCCAACGTGGAGCAACTCGCCGGGTGCGCTCCTTCCGAACTTTACGGACGGCCGGTGACGGCAGTCCTGGCGGACCGGTCGGCTTTTGAGATCCCGCGGATTCTCGAGAGCGCGCGCCTGCGCGGCCGCTGGGAAGGCGAGATCGTTCATCGAAGCCGCAACGGCGACGAAGCGCGGCTGAGAGGGATGGTGATCTCTGTGATCGGCGCCGACAAACAAATCGCCGGCTTCTCGGTGATCACAACACTGAAGGAGAGCAAAGAGGCCGGAGGCGAATCCGTGTTGGAAGACGGCGCCAGGCTTCGCACGCTGTTGCACGAACTGAACAATCCACTCGCCGCGGTGATGGGATTTAGCCAGCTCGTCATGATGGACAAAAGCTGTGAAGGCGCGCTTCGGTCTTACATGGAGAAGCTGTTTGCCGAGGTGTTGCGCATGACCGAGATAGTCGAGGAGCTTCGCAGCTACGCCATTAGCCTCCAGCAGAAGTGATTGACGATTTACGAATGACGATTGACGATTGAGTTGGACGACGGTGCACAAAATCGTCGATCGTTAATCGTCAATCACCCCTGCCGTACCACGACTTTCTGATGTGATAAGATTCCGCCATGCTCAAACCGTTTTTGGAGCACCTGGATAAGGCTTTCGTCATATGCGACGGCGCCATGGGCACGCAACTCTACTCCAAGGGCGTCTTCCTCAACCGCTGCTTCGACGAGCTCAACCTCAGCCGCGCGCCGCTCGTGCGAGAAGTCCATCAGGAGTATCTGTGGGCAGGCGCGGAGATTCTCGAAACCAACACCTTTGGAGCAAACCGCATCAAGCTCGAGCCTCACGGGTTAGCGGACCGTGTGCGGGATATAAACATTTCAGGCGTCCAAATTGCGCAGGAGGTCGCACAGGGCTCTGCCTATGTGGGCGGATCGATCGGGCCTCTCGGAATCCGCCTCGAGCCTTACGGAAAGCTGGGAGTGGAAGAAGCCCGGAGGATTTTCGCCGAGCAAATCGCGGCCCTGGTGGAAGGCGGTGTGGATCTGCTCTGCCTGGAGACCTTTACGGATCTGAGGGAGATCGAGGCCGCCATTCTCGCGGCCAAAGAGTTGTGCGACCTCCCGGTCATGGCGCAACTGACCCTGGAGGAAGACGGCAACAGCCTGGACGGAACCCCGCCCGAAACTTTCGGCCCGCATCTGGAGAAGCTGGGAGCGGACATCGTGGGTATCAACTGCGGCGTGGGACCCCAGGTGATGCTGGAGAGCATCGAGCGGATGGCGCGCGTGGTTACCCGAAAGATCGCAGCGCAACCCAACGCGGGGAAACCGAGAAACTTTGAAGGGAGAAATCTGTACCTTTCCTCCCCCGAGTATATGGCGAGCTACGCCAAGCGCTTCGTTCGAGCCGGTGTCCGGGTCGTGGGTGGATGTTGCGGCACCACGCCGGCGCATATCAGGGCGATCCGGGCGGCAGTGGTGGCCGCAAAGTCCGGCGCTTCCAGGATAGTTGCCGTTCCAGCGGCCGAGCCAACAGCACCGGTCGAAGTTACTCCGGTCGAGGAACGCAGCCATCTGGGGCGCCTGATTCTCGCAAAAAAGAACATAACGGTCGTCGAGATGCTGCCTCCGCGAGGAGTGGATGCCACATCCGCTCTGGAGGCGGCCCGTCACCTGAAGGACGCCGGTGTGGACACGCTGCGAATATCCGAAGCCCCGCGTGCCAGCGCGCGCATGGGAGCCATCGCTCTGGCGGTTCTTCTCGAAAGAGACGCAGGTGTGGAGCCTATACTGCATTACACCTGCAGCAACCGCAGGCTGCTGGCCATGCAATCGGAGTTGCTCGGGGCGTACGCGATTGGCATCCGCAACCTGCTGCTCTCCGACGGCGAGCCCATTCGTGTCGGCGATTACATGGATGCGACCGCGGTATTCGACGTGGATTCCGCCGGAGTGACGCGTCTGGCCTGGGGATTGAATCAGGGAAGGGACCTCGGAGGCAAGCCGATCGGCAAACCGGCCGGGTTCTACGTGGGTGTGACCGTCAATCCTTTGTCTCTGAGCACGGATGAAGAGATACGCCGCCTGGAACAAAAAGTGGAAGCCGGCGCTGAATTCGTGATTACGGAGCCGATTTTCGTCCCCGATCTGTTGGAAGCGTTCATCCGGCGAACCCAGCACTGCCCCGTCCCCGTGATTGCGGGGATTCGCCTTCTCACGACCGCGAGAGACACCGAATTCCTGGCCAATGAGGTGCCGGGAGTCTCTGTTCCCGACCATGTCCTCAATCGTATGCGGGCGGCGGGAACACCTGAAAGAGAGCGAGAGGAAGGGATAGCTATTGCGCGCGAACTGGTTCGCTCCATGAGAGGGATCGCGCAGGGGATCGATCTCAGCATCTGGAACTTGCCGTACGATAGCGCCCTCGAGGTCCTCGCGGGCAGCTAGCTAGTTTCTGGCGCGAAACTAGCCCCGAAGGGGCGAATCAGGAAAGCCCAGGGCGCAAGCCCTGGGAACAAGCAAAGCAACGTCGGAAGCCCCGAAGGGGCGATGCAGTGGTGCCGCTATTAATGAGGTGCTTTATGACGAGCATTTATCTGGAGTTGAGACCGAACCTCCCTGCGCCGCCCTTTCAGGGCTTTCTGCAATCTGGCCTTGAACCCAGGGCTTGCGCCCTGGGCTGTCCTGCTGGACCCCTTCGGGGTCCTTGGTTTCGCGCCAGAAACTAGCTAACACGAAATCGTCTGCTAACGGAAAACAACATTTCGCGATTCTTCGCGTCTTCGTGCCTTCGCGGTGGATTGTGCGGTGGGGCCGCCTCAGGAGCGATGACCGATGACATCGTCGATGGCCCTCTGATTGATCCGGATCTTCCCTGCTTTTTCCAGGACTTCCGTCACCTTACGAATGTACTCCTGAAAGTAGATGTCTTTCCACGCGGTCCACAGCCGCTCCCGTACTTGCGATTTCTGTTTCTGATACTCTGCTTCGTCAAAACCGGTGCGCGATTTTACTTGAAGCACCGTGATGCGGTTACCACCGTCGAGGGTGATCGGCTCGCTGATAGATCCTATCTCACTTTCGAATGCGGCGCTGTTGAAGGCCGGCATCGAACCGATCTCAGGGTCGGGGCTGTCGTTGCGCTTGAATTTGGAACTCGCCTTAACTTTGATCCCGGCCTGCGCTGACGCTTTGTCCAGACCACCAAGCTTTCGGGCTTCTTCGACCAATCGACGAGCTTCCGCTTGAATCAGTTCGGCAGCTTTTATTTCGATGTAATCTTTTTCCACTCTATCGCGGGCCTCCGTGAATTCCGGGGGTTTGGGAAGTTTGGTTTCCATGAGCTTGGGAATGGCTTGGCCCGACGGGTGTTCCACGGCATTGCCCACGTCCCCGAGGTTCTTGAGACGGAAGATTTCATCCAGCAGAGGCTGAGAAACGTTATTCGGGAACGGATCCGAATCCTTGCTTAGGAACCCGGTCTCCCGCACCTCGAAGGGGATCTTGATTTCCTTCCCTACTTCCTGAAGATCCTTCTGCTTGGCGGCCAGTTGCCCGGCTTCCGCCGCTTTCTTCTTCAACAGTTCCGAAGCCCTGTCCATCTGAACGGCCCGCTCCAGGGACTTGCGGCTTGACTCAAAGTTCGGAATGTCGTGACGCAGCACCTTGATGATGTGGTAACCAAACTGCGTCTTGACGAGGCCGGAGATCTCGCCGGGCTTCAGGGTAAAGGCTGTCTCCTCAAATTCCTTGACCATTCGCCCGCGCGCGAAGGCGCCCAGATTTCCACCCTGCTGCGCGGAGCCTGGATCCTCGGAAAACTCCTTTGCGAGCTTCGCGAAGTCCTCGCCGGCTTTCGCGCGCTTCAGGACCGCCTCCGCCTTTGCCCTTACGGCGGCATCCTGCGCCGCCTCCCTCACGGAAAAGAGGATGTGGCTGGCGTCCACCGTCTCCTCCTGTGGCTCCTGTTCCCAGCGCTCCTTCAGTTCCTGCTCGGTCACGGATATGGTCGGAGCCAGGGCGGCGAGCGGAAAGAGCAAGTACTGCGCCCGGCGTTGCTCTCGGATGTGGTATTTGTCCTTGTGGGCTTCGAAGTAGGCTTTGAGATCGGCGTCGGAGGGCTTCACTTTCTTGCTGAAGTCGTCCTTCTTGAGGACGACAAAGTTCACTTGAGCCTCCTGGTTCGCCCGCAGGAACTCATCGCGCACCTCCTTCTCGCCCACTTCCATCGAATCGCTGATGACGTTCCGGATCTTTCTTTCGAGAAGCCCGAGGCCGATGCTCTCTTCGAACTCGGAAACCGGAACATTGTTCGCAGCAAGGAGGGCCTTGTAGCGTTCAACCCCTATGAACGCCCCGCGGTCCTGCAGGTTAGGATGGGTCTCAACGGCGCGCCGTACCTCGTCCGGAGCGACCGAGAGGCCCAGCCGTCTTGCGGTGTACTTTATGACCTTGACGTTGATGAGAGCGTCGATGGCCTGCCGATCCAGGCCGATTTTCTTGAGGATCTCGGGATCGAGCGCGTTCCTTCCCCTCGCGCTGAAATTGTCCAGTATGCGCCGATAGGTGTTAAGGAACTCCTTCACAGAGATAGGGTCCCCGTCCACAGAAGCGGCGTAGGTGTCAAAGCCCGAAATCCCGCTGTTCTGTCCCGGAACAAAAAACAGCAACATGCCCAGGGCCAGACTCAAGATCACTAACCACAGAACCGCTCTCAGCCGCTTCTTGCGGCGCATCATGTCCAGCATATCCCGACAACCACCTCCTAGAAAGAGCGCAATTATAGCACAGTCGCGTAGTGTTGGAGGATCTCGACAGAAATGCGCCCAGTAATGCTTCAGCTACTCATGGCGCGGTTCGCCGGACAGGAGCGCGCTATCCTTCCCATTTGTCTTGGTCATCGGTCATTTGGCATTTGTTATTTCTGGCTCGTGTCTTGACTCAAGAAGCTCTTCAAAATCCAATCTTTAGCCACAGAGACACGGAGACGCAGAGACTAGATTTTCTCAGTGTCTCCGCGCCTCTGGGGCCAACTCGCTCGGGTAGCGAACGAAAAGGACCAATGAAAGGCGGCAAAGTGGCCGATGAAAAATGATAAATGAAAGAGTGGGCTATTGGGCCCGGGTGTGACTGAAGGATTTTACAAGCAAGAGCGGGACCCGAGAGCTGCGGAAGTTGTTTTATGAATTACCCGTCTCTTTCAACAAGATGTTGAAAAATAAAGTTTTACTTTTTTCTTCTTTGGCTATAATAGCAGTTTCTAATAGAAGGCCAAGCGTGAATCACGCACGCTGCAAGGAGAGAGTGTATCAGGAACCAATCACGGCTTGATGCCGGAGTCCGCTCCTGCAAGTCTGGAGCACGCGATATGTCCGAAGCGTTAAAGATAGGAGTTGTGTATCGGGATCATCCGCCCCAGTTATGCAGCGACATCGCGCCGGGCGATTTTCCTTGGCCACTGGAATATTTCCAAGAAGAGACGGTCCTAGGGGAGCCTGTGGAGCCCCAGCCCGACTTTCTGGCGGTCTTCTTCCCCTCCGACGAGGAGGGTCCCAAAACAGCCGGCAAGCTCGCGAACGTCTTTCCGGGAGCGGAGCTCGTAGGCTTTCGAAACTCGCTTTCTGAGCCTGTCGCGCAGCAAATGCGCTCCGGCCTGCCGGTTGTTCCGCTCCCGATGCGCTACCCTTTCCTTTATCATTTCCTCCAAGGCATGGCCGCCTCCCGGGACGCCAGGAAGGAATTAGCCAAGGCACGCAGACGGGCCGACGACCTCACCCGGTTCTTTCAGGGCTTCGTCAACATTGTGGAATCCGCCTGGACCGTGACCGAACGTAAGCAGAGTCTCACTCTGCTGATCAAAGAGCTTGCGCAACGGTTGCGGGCTGAAGAGTGTCTGATTTATTACTATAACGAAGTCGAGGATTCGCTGAGCCGCGCATAAACTCAAAGCCCCTCTCAATAAGCAAAGCGCTCTTATCCGGTCGATCCTCTGCGTCCCCCTTTTGCGAGGGAGCGAGAGAATCGGGGCTATCGAACTGCTCAACAAAGAGGACCGCGTCGGTTTCGCTCATGACGACGCGGAGCTTGTGGAGTTGTTGGGACATCCGCTGGCCGTGGCGTTGCGAAACGTCTCCATGTTCGAGAATTCGGAGCGCCTCACCGTCACGGACGACCTCACCAAACTTTACAATTATCGCTACCTGATGCAATACCTGGACGCCGAGGTGAAACGATGTCTCCGGTACAAGAAGAAAGTGTCCCTCCTTTTCATCGACATCGACGGGTTCAAGCGGATTAACGACAGATTTGGGCATGTCGTTGGCAGCCAAGCGCTTTCCGAGATGGGCCAGGTGTTTCGGAAGATCCTAAGGGAAACCGATATAGTCGGTCGATATGGAGGAGACGAGTTTGTTATTGTATTGCCTGAAACGCCTCTGAACGGGGCGATGGTCATCGCGGAGCGTATCCGGCAGAAGGTAGAAAACTATGAGTTTGTCGCCCAGAACATTACGATCCGCCTCACAGTCAGCCTGGGCGTGGCGAACTGCCCCAAGCATACCCTCACGGCGGAGGGATTGATAAAGAAGGCAGATGCTGCGATGTACCGCGCCAAAGAGCTTTCGAAAAACACCATTCGAGTGGCCGTATAGGAAGATTGTATCGAGAAATCACAAAAGATGAATCTGCGATCCGTATTCAGTTATTTTTCCAGCGACCTGGCTATCGATTTAGGGACGGCGAACACGCTCGTTTACGCCAAAGGCCGCGGCATCGTGGTCAACGAACCATCCATCGTGGCCATCGACAGGACCACCAAGAAGCCCCTGGCCGTGGGACGAGAGGCAAAGGACATGCTGGGGCGCACCCCGGGCGACGTCGTGGCCATCAAGCCCATGAAGGACGGCGTCATAGCAGACTTCGATGTGACGGAGCTGATGCTCAAGCACTTCATAAAACAGGCCCACACGCGAAATCATTGGATCAGCCCGCGCATCGTCATCGGGATTCCTTCCGAGATAACTCAGGTGGAAAAACGCGCGGTCCAGGAGTCGGCGATGCGCGCCAAGGCAAGCGAGGTCTTCCTGGTGGAGCAGGCGATCGTTGCCGCCATTGGGGCAGGCCTGCCGATTACCGAAGCATGCGGGAGCATGATCGTAGACATCGGCGGGGGCACCAGCGACATCGCGGTCATCTCCCTGTCCGGGATCGTGTACAGCAGATCTGTACGGGTGGCTGGAAACGAAATGGACGAGGCCATCATCCAGTACATCAAGCGGAAGCACAACCTTCTTATCGGAGAGCGCACCGCGGAGACGATTAAGATCGAGCTCGGCTCTGCGGCGCCTCTGGACACGGCGCTGAGCATGGAAATCAAGGGGCGCAATCTTATCGAGGGTGTTCCCAAGACGGTCACGATCTCAGATGAAGAGGTGCGGGAGGCGTTGGGCGACAGCGTCGGAATTATCATCAACGCAATCAAGGTCGCGCTGGAACGCACGCCGCCGGAGATATCGGCGGACATTATGGATCGCGGAATTGTCCTGACCGGCGGAGGGGCGCTTCTCAAGCGTTTGGACAAACGCCTGGCGCTCGAAACAGGTCTTCCCGTCTTTGTCGCAGAGGACCCTTTGTCATCGGTGGTGCTGGGGACGGGGAAGATGTTGACCGATATCAAGTTACTTCGAAGGCTCTGTGTCCATTGATTTGACCAAGGCGAGATTCAAGGAGGGTCGAGCGTTTCCCATTCTGATACCTCTGCTAATACTGAACCTTGCCCTCCTTTCAGTTCAGATCGAGGATCCGGCAGGAACCTACCTCTTCAGAAAATGGATGCTCCAGGCCGGCGCCCCCTTCTTCAAACTTTCCTCGGGCGTTTCCCACGGAGTCCGCAGCGCCTGGACAGGTTATTTCTGGCTTCGTGGAGCGCGCCAGGAAAATGAACGCCTTCTGGAAAAGGTGCGGCAATTGGAGTTGCGCAACGATGCCGTGGCTCAGATCGAGAATGAAAATTACCGGCTCCAGCGTCTGATGGACTTTAAGAAAACCCTTCCGGTCCAGTCGCTCGGAGCACGTGTCGTCGGCCGCGCGCCAGATTATATGGCCAGCGTAATTTACATCGATCGGGGTTCAAGCGACGGGGTACGGGTCAATGCTCCCGTGATTGGAGAGAACGGGGTCCTGGGCCGCGTTGCAGTCGCGAGCTCTCGCACCTCCCAGGTGCAGCTGGTCACGGACGCCGATGCTGCCGTGGGAGCGCTCGTGGAGCGGACCCGTTCACAGGGCGTAATAAGCGGGTCCGGAGACCCACTCTTGGAATTGAAGTATATCGGCAATACGGACCAGGTGGAGGTAAACGACGTTGTCGTAACGTCCGGTCTGGACGGGATCTTCCCAAAAGGCTTGCCGCTCGGTAGAGTTGTCGAATCTCAGAAGGGGAAGACCGTCTTCCGTCTGGTGCGCGTCCAACCTGTGGCAGACCTGATCCACATCGAAGAAGTTCTGGTTTTGCTTGCATCCGCGCCGGCGCATGAGGAATGAGATATTAAGTCCATGACTTCATAAATACGGTAACGAATTCCGCCCCAGCGGGGCAAAGGAAATTAGCTGGGGGTGAGCGAAGCGAACCCCCGGCTAAAAGAGAAGCAACGATAGTTACGCCGACAGAGGTTGCAGGAGCTCGCCCCTGCCGGGGCGCATTCGTTTATTGAAATATTCCGGGGGTTCGCTTCGCTCACCCCCGGCCAAGCTCCCTACCCCCTCCAGGGGAGCTTGTCTGGAAAATACGTTACGTACTTATGAGATCATCTACTAAGGCAGTGCGATGAAATATCTATTCCTGGCTGTTTCTTCATTCCTCGCCATCGTCACCCAGATGATCGCTGGCAACAATCTCTTTGTGTTCAACTTTCTCGACCTCTCATTGATTCTGATCGCCTACTGGGCCATGTGCCGCGGCCGCGTCCAGGCTTTGTTTGTGGGATCCGTGGCGGGAATCCTGATGGACGCAATTCTGGGATGGCCGCTAGGCTACAACGGCTTCGGGAAGACGCTTGCCGCATACTTTATCGGGGCCGCCGCTAAACGTTTCAACCTGGAGGGGCCGGTAGTGCGTTTCGCTGTCATCACATCGAGCTCCTGCTTGAGCTCTCTGAGCGTCTTTATCCTCTTCGGCCTCCTTCAGCGGAAATCGAGTGCGGTTTTCCTCGGCGCGTCCCTGATACAGGCCGTAGTCACGGGCGCCGTGGGAACGCTGGTTCTTTCCGTGCTGGAGGCTTATTCCAGGACGCGCTTCCACCGGACGATCTGATCGTGAAAGAGCAGGAGTCCAACAAACAGCTGTTTCACCAGCGCCTGTACTGGACGCTCGGGCTGGTTGTGGTGTTGTTCCTTGTCCTGGCTTCCAGGCTTTGGCAGTTGCAGGTCATTCAGGGACCAGAGTATGTGCGGCTGGCCGAGCAGAATCGGGTCCGCACAATACAGCTCGTGGCTCCCAGGGGGACTATCTCCGATCGCAACAATGTTCCGCTGGTGGAGAACCGCTCGGCGTTCAACATCCTGCTGTACCGTGAGTCGATCAAGGACATGGAAGCCACCACGCAGTACGTCGTGGAAAAACTCGGGGTAAAGCCGGAAGACCTGGCCGTCAAGATGCGGCGGGGCAAAGTCGCCGGCCTGTATCGCCCCGTAGTGGTCAAGGAAGACGTGAGCATTGATGACATTTCAGTCGTGGAAGCCCACAAGCGGCAACATCCGGAGATTCAGTTGGGACCCGAGCCTCGAAGACACTACCGCCATGGAAGCCTGGCTGCGCACGTGCTGGGTTACGTCGGGGAGGTGTCTGAGGACGAAATTCTCCGAGAAGCCTTTCCGGGCACGGCACCGGGCGATCTGGTCGGCAAGTCGGGAGTCGAGCGAGTCTACAACCAGAACCTCACGGGAACGGATGGAAAGAGGGAGGTGCTTGTAACCAGCGTCGGACGGGAGGTCGGTTTCCTGGACGAAATGGAAGCTCAGGTAGGCGGAGAATTGCAGCTGACGCTCGATTTCGACCTTCAGGAAGCCGCGGAGAAGCTCCTCGCGGGCAAGGTGGGGACCATCGTGGCCATGGACCCGACCAACGGAGAAATCCTTGCCATGGCCAGCGCGCCGTCCTTCGATCCCAACAGTTTTTCGACCCGGATCTCCGAGCAGGATTGGAATCAACTTATCAACGACCCGAACCGTCCTCTCCAAAACCGCTCCATACAGAACAGCTATCCTCCCGGCTCCACTTTCAAACTCTTCATGGCGGCCGCCGGGTTGGAGGAGGGGATGATCTCCGAATCGACTCATGTCTATTGCTCGGGTTCGGGCGTCTTCTACAACCATCTCTTCCACTGTCACAAAAAAGAGGGCCACGGAACGGTGGGCCTGGAGCAGAGCATCATCAAGTCATGCAATATCTTTTTCTATGAATTGGGACGCCGGCTCGGGATTGACAAGATCGCCGGGCATGCGCTGGAGTTGGGGCTGGGCGAGCGGACGGGCATTGATTTGCCGGGCGAAAGGAACGGCGTCGTACCGACTCCGGAATGGAAACAGCAGACTCGAGGCGCAAAATGGTTTGCGGGCGAAACGATCTCTGTCTCGATCGGACAGGGATCGATAAGCGTGACGCCTTTGCAACTGCTCCGCGGCGTATCTGCCATCGCCACCAATGGGCGGCTGACAAAGCCGCACGTCTTGTTGCGCGTGGAACACCCGAATGACGAAACGCCCTCGGATTGGAAGGTCCTGCAGTTGCCGGTCGCGGCGGACACCTTCAAGCGCATCAAGGACGGGATGTGGGGATCGGTGAATAACTCGGGCGCCGGCCACAATGCGGCTATTCCGGGAGTCGATATCTGCGGCAAGACGGGAACGGTCCAAGTCATCGGCAATGACAGGCGAAAGGAAATGAAGAAAGACCTGGCCATCGAGGATCATTCCTGGTTTGTGGGGTTCGGCAGCAGGGACAATCCGGAGATAGCAGTTGTCGCCTTTCTCGAACACGGAGGAATGGGCGGTATTGCCGCCGCGCCGCTGGCTCGTGAAATATTCAGCATCTTTTACGCCAAGAAACAGCGCCGGGAAACGGCCCATCCCGATGTGACTCAGCTCTCCGAGGCGCGCCCGTGAAAATCGACGAACGGGCTCTGCTCAGCTTCGACTGGCTCTGGTTTCTGGCGTTGGTGCTCCTCATGACGTCAGGCGTTCTTTGCATCTGGAGCTCTACACCGGGCACAGGGGTCAATTCCTATTTCGGCCGGCAACTCCTGTACGTGGGAATCGGTCTCCTGCTCTTTTTCGTCGGGCTCTATTTCGATTACCATCTGGTCACCGACTACGTGGTTCCTCTTTATATAGGGGGCGTTCTCGGTCTTGCCCTCGTCCTGGTCGCCGGGCACAGTGTCCACGCAAACAAGAGCTGGCTTTATGGCGTCCAGCCATCGGAGCTCGCCAAAGTCATGACGATCGCGGC
>QHZE01000792.1 GCA_003225335.1 Acidobacteriota bacterium | reverse complement strand
GTGTTTTAAAGGATCTCACCTTGGCAGCTTGCCTGCTAAAGGGTAACTCCGACAGTGAGCGGCGGTGACACCTGGATGTCCGGCGTCAACTATTCTTTAGGGTTGACGACAACTATTTCTCTCTATCGACGACAACTACCTTTTAGCTTTTAGGCGGGGCGCGGAGCGCCCGCCGCTGAGCGGAGGGCGAAGCCCGTTCCGCGGCCCTGTTTTTTTGCTTTGAGAGAAAGAGAATCCGTGGCGGTGGGGAACGTGAAAAACCTGCTTTTGGTTTTGCACGTTTCCATCCGCCTTCGTCGCCGGAGCTGTGGAAATGTGGGAATCTCGCCCGCTGTTGGCGAGATTTCCAAGGGGCTCGTGGAAAGAGTGGGAAGCCTGCTTTTGGCTTTCCATTCTTTCCACAGACCCGGCATTTCCCCAGCTCTTTTTCCTTGCGGCTTTTGGTTTCGGCGCGGAGCGTTGCCTCATTCACCTTCTCCCTGGCTTTCCGCCTGTTGTTTCTTCTTGGCCTCCTCCACCCGATAGCTCGGAATGTTCAGTTCAATGATCACGCTATGGTGCACCAGCCGGTCGATGGCTGCCGCCGTCATCATGGCGTCTTTGAAGATGGATTCCCATTTGGAGAACGGCAGATTGCTGGTCATCAGTACGCTGCCGCGTTCGTAACGCTCGGCCAACAATGTGAACACGACTTCCATGTCGTCCCGGCTCTGCTGCAAGTAGCCCAGATCGTCGATGATCAAGCCGTCATAGCGGCCTAGTCGTTTGATCTCCCGGCTCAACCGCAGGTCCCGCTTGGCGGCCAGTAAGTCCTGCATCAGCAAGGCGCATTTGGTGAAGTGCATCTTGCGCTGCTGCACCACCACCAGTTCCTGAGCCAGTGCCGTCAGAAGATGGCTCTTCCCCGATCCGGGATTCCCGAAAACCAAAACGTTCTCTTTCCGACCCAGAAAGCTGCCGTCCAACAGCGTCCGGAACTGCCGTATCGCTTTCGCCGGCAACCTCTTTACATCAAAATTCTGGAGCGATTTCTTCAGCGGTAGCGCCGAGTCCGTCAGCAACCGCTGCACCCTGGATTGCCGCCGCTGCTCGCATTCCCGCGAGATCACTTCCAGCAGATACTGCTCATAGCTCAGCGTCTCTCGTTCGGCCCGCCGCGCCGTGTCTTCGTAGCACTCCCGCACCGTCGGCAAGTGCAAATCCTTCAGATGCCCCATCAGCGCCGGGCGTACGTCAGCGGCCGCGCTCATTGCCGCACCCCCATTTCCGTGCATAACTGGTCAAAGCTGGCCAGGTTCACCGGCGCCACTTCCACCATCGTCACCGGCGGAATGGTATCGAGTTTGGCCAGCACTTCGCCGATCGACTCCACCGTAATCCGGTTCGGCGTCGTGTCTTGCAGCGCATCGTAAGCCATACGAAACCGGCTGGTCGGAAACAGATCCTGTTGATACCGGTAGTTCTCAAAGGCCCCGGGCTTGCGTACCAGCCATTCGATGATGTGCCGGTAATCGATGCGATGCTTGTTTCGCCCACGCAACCGCGGCAGGTCTTCTACCTTCCTCTGCCCGTACCAAACCTCGACATGGTCCAGGTACAGCCGCGCTTCCACCTGCGCTCCGATCAAACGGCTGTTCACCGAATACGCGTTCCGCTCTACGTGGATCAGACTGCCCGAGTCCACCTTCACGCGCTCCCGTTTGGCCGATTCCATCCGCCGCCCCGGCAACTCCCGCATCACCGCCATCTCTTCAGACAACCGGGCCCGCCGGCCCGCATTCCGCTGCACGAACAGTTCCTTGAGAAACTGCGCGTACTCGGCCATGCTCCCAAAGTCACGGCTCCCTCGCAGCAGCAGCGCTTGCTCCACAGCTCGCTTCAACCGGTGATGGCTTTGCTCAGCATCCCCATTCTCGTTCGGGCTTATCGGATTGGTGTGCTGCGGTTTCACCCCGTAATACCTCATCACCCCTTCGTAGCGCTGGTTGAACACCTCCAGGTTGTTCATGTTATTCACCGCGCTCGACAGGCTGTCAGTGCGGTGCTCGGTCGCTACGGCGCCCAATTCCCATACCGCGTTCTGCCATCCTTCGCTGAGGCTCTCCAGGCTCTCCGAATAGCAGATCGTGCCCGTCTCCCAGTTCGAGTACGTCA
Source organism: Acidobacteriota bacterium (assembly GCA_003225335.1). Taxonomy (GTDB): domain Bacteria; phylum Acidobacteriota; class UBA6911; order UBA6911; family UBA6911; genus Gp18-AA60. The sequence goes on along the minus strand of QHZE01000792.1, from coordinate 208 downwards.
GCACGAAGTGGTATACCAGGTGCTCGAACGTCTGCCCCGCCAGCGTGATCCCCAGCTCGGTCATGTGCGTGAAGTCCGACGCGCACAGTCGCCCCGGTATGTGTTTCTGGCCGAAGTACACTTCCTGCGCGGGTCCGTCCGTCACCCGCCATAGCTTGATCCGCCGTTGCAGCGTCCGGATCTGCCCGTCACTGAACCGCCCCGGGTA
>QHZE01000498.1 GCA_003225335.1 Acidobacteriota bacterium | reverse complement strand
CGTAGCACCGCTGAAACCGATCTCGGCGGTAAAGTTGGATTGCTGGACTTTGAACTCCTGCACCGAGTCCACCGAAGGAGTGTAAATCGGTGTTTGGATGCCGCTGTTTTGCTCGAAACTGGTCGTACTGACGCCGTCCATGAGGATATCTGCAGTCGCATTGCGGCTGCCGTTGGAGATAAAGTTGTTGGCCACGCCACCGCCAATGTATCCGCCCGAAACCTGGTGGATTCCTGGACTGAGGCTGGCCAAGTCAAAAACACCGCGTCCCAGCAGGGGCAGATCATTAATGAAGGTGCGGTTCAGCTCTTGCCCGGTCGCACCGTCCTGGCTAGAAAGCAGCGGAGCGGCCGCCACGACTTCTACGGTTTGGTTCTCGGCTCCTAATTTCAAGGCCACGTTGATGTTTGCGTTCTGGTTCACGTTCAAGGTGATCCCATCCTGAACGTGGGTGTTGAACCCTTGAATTTCCACCGTCAGCTTATAAGTGCTGGGCGGAAGAGACCTCAAAACGTAACGGCCGACTGAATCGGTCTCCGTTGGAAAAGTAAAGCCCTTACCCACATCGGTAAGAGTGACGTTGGCGCCTGGAACCACGGCTCCGGAAGGATCAGTGACTACGCCTGTCACGGAACCACTGTAAAGCTGCGCCCAGGCAGAGGATTCCAGAAAGCCTGCCATGCAAAGCAGCAGACCGAGCCGCAGACCCACTTGCAGAATCCCCGAACGACAGAAAAAGGAAAACTCGGATTGGAAACATCGAATTTTGGCTGACACGGGTTATACCTCTCTTTTTAGGGTAAATGCCCAAGTTGCCAGGGCTTCAATGCACGGCAGTTCCATACGCTTATTGGCCGCGGCCTTCGAACCATATTTCAAACGCCACGAGCGTCTCGTACTGGTCTTCGCTGCGGCTTCGCGACAGAAACTCGGTGAGCACACCGCCGGTAAGCATCGGCAGGGCCAGGCTCGCTCCCGATTTTCATGTAGTGATCTTGTTCGAGCCGGTAAATGACGAGCGACTGCCCGTCGTAACGCCAGATTTCAGTCACACCCAGCGCCGCATGAAACGGAAACTTGGATAGTGAATCGTGATTGATATCGACCTCAGCCACGATATCCGGTGGTGGGTCGTTTGTGAAGTCAAGCTGGACTCTGTTCCCGACAAGGGCTGCACTCTGAACGTAAAAGTAAGCGTCGGGTTCCGACAACATCGCGAGTGCTTCATAGTGGCTGAGCCGGAGGAAAGCACTTTGATCCGCAGCCTCGAGCTTAGCCGGTCAACCAATCTTTCGATTAGCCGGGCGAAGCTTTCGTGTTCGGATGACAGGGTCACGATCTGCATCGTCCCCTGATCGTAGCTGATGCGCAGGCCCGGCGCTTCGCCAACTGCCTCGATCAATTCCTCGTATTCGGCCCAACTAATCCCTCGTAGGATCAACGTGCTATCGGTTGGCAGACGCTCAATTACTTCCCGATAGTGCGCAGTAAGAGTAGTCATGGCTCACGCTCGGGTATGAATTGGACGGTTTCAATAGCATCCGCATGAGACAATAAGATAGGATTTTCAGTCAAGGAAATTTATGCGTGAGGCCGTCGCGATGACGGTGAGGCCGGTCAGGCGGCGTGCCAGTTGCGTGCCGATCGACCCGACACCGCCGGCTCCGCCGAGGCGTTTTCTTCCTGGCCACCGACCCTACGCATCAACTCAGTTGCGCAGCTTCCACTCCCTCTCGACGCTGCGCGCCCGGTCAACGCCAGGCGTCCCTTTTCCGCGATCGCCCGGCTCTTGCCGATGGTTGCCATCTGGCCCTTGTCGCGATACGAAAACAGCGTGCGCGGCTGGTGATCGATATCGCGCAGGATCATCGCCGCGGCGTATCGTCCGCCTTGAATCGCCGCCGGCGCCAAGCCGGGCAACAGCTTGCCTGGCGCAATTTCGAACGACGCCATGTCGCCCACGACGAAGACGTTTGGTTGACCCGGGACGGAGAAATCGCCGGTGACCTTGATTCGCCCCGCGCGATCGGTCTCGACGGGCGGCTGTATCCGGAGGCGCGCGGCCTCCACGCCGGCCGCCCAGAACACCGAGTGTGCGAGGAGCTTCTGTGACCCGATGGTGACACCGTCCGCATCGATCCGTTCGACCTGACTACCGGTCCACACCTCGACGCCAAGTTCCACAAGGTCCCGTTTCGCTCGCTCGGACAGAAGCTCCGAGAAGAACGCGAGCACGCGAGGGCCGGCTTCGACGAGCACGACTCGCGCCTGCGCCGGATCGATTCGACGGAAGTCGCCGCGCATCGCGGTGCGGCTGATGTCGGCAATCGCGCCCGCAAGCTCAACCCCAGTGGGTCCTGCGCCGACGACCACAAAGGTCAGAAACGCCTTCTGCCTGTCAGGATCGATCTCGTTCTCGGCAAGCTCGAACGCGGACAGGATGCGTCGACGGATCTCGGTCGCTTGTTCGAGCGTCTTGAGGCCTGGCGCGAAGTCCTCCCATTCGGTATGGCCGAAGTAGCTGTGGCGCGCGCCACACGCCAGGACAAGGTAGTCATACCCGATCTCGAGTTCGCCGCCGAACACGACCCTCTGCTGCAGATTGACGCCCTCGACGCGTCCGAGGTGAATGTCGATGTTCGGCACGTGCCTGAACTGGGCGCGGATCGGAACCGCGATGTCCGCGGGGTTGAGACCCGCCGTCGCGACCTGGTACAGGAGCGGCTGAAACAGATGATGGTTCCGTTGGTCGACAAGGATGACGTGGACGCCAGGCGCATTCGCCAACTGCTTCGCAGCGTTCAGGCCAGCGAAGCCGCCACCGACGATCACCACAATCTTTTTGCCCGTTGCGCGTGCAGGGCGCTCAAGTCGCATAAGTCTTCGCAATTGCCGCTGCGGGTGGCGGTACGGCGCCCTGCCGCCGGTTGACCCGGTCCACCGGCGTATTGGCGCCGTAATTCGTACTACAATGCCAAAAATCCGTCCCAAACTGGCAAGGTTTTTCGTCTGCATAAACTGCACAAAATGCAACCACAGATAAACACTGATGAACACTGATCGTGTTCCTCTGCGTTCATCTGTGGTTTCGTTTCATAGTCTTGGTTGCGGCGAAAAACGGGGTTGGCCGCCACTGTGTCGCCGGCGTTGAAATTGGTAGCACACGTGACAATCCGAGCGCCGAGCAAATATCTGCCCTTTTACCTGGGATCCGCCTGTAGTGCCTTGCAATTTGGAAGTCTTTTGCTTTCGGGCAGGCTAAAGCCTGAACTCCAAACCCGTCAGAAACTGAGCTGCAGGGTCAGGTTCATCAGCGGCTGCCCTCCGAAGCTTGCGGTCCGCGGGTCCGACGTGACCTTCCCGAACGTGCGCGGGTTCTGAAGATCGACGGTCGTCGTCGGAGTGTTGAAGTTGTACGTCTTGAACGCGTTCTGGAAATCCCACCGGAGCTGCACGCGCCAGCGCTCCCCGATGTAGACGTTCTTGTGCAGCGAGATCTGAGTCCAGCGCAGTGGCGTCCCCGTCGTGATGTTGCGCCCCGCGTTGCCGGGCGTGAAGGCCGCCGGGTAAGCGAAGTGGTCGATCAGCACGACCGGGTTGCTGTTCTGCTGGTTGAAGCGGTCCGGTCCGAGGTCGTACCAGTTGTCTCTCAGATGAGGCCAGCTCACGATGTCGGGGCGCCGGTCGCCCGCAAACGCCGGGTAGTAGTTGAACGGGCTGTTCGTGAACCCGAAGGTGAGCGGGTTCCCGGTCTCGAACGTCTGGATCCACGCCAGCTCGAATCCGCCGAGCAGTTGGTTCACGGCGCCGCCCTGGTTGAAGAAGCGCTTGCCCTTTCCCATGGGGAGCTCGTAGAGCGCCGCTCCCACCCAGCGGTGGTTCCGGTCGAAGCCCGCCCGGCCCTTCTCGATCGCCCTGTTGTAGATCGACGCGCGTCCGCTGCCCGCGTTGTCGCCGTCCTGGCTGTCGATCGCCTTCGAGTATGTGTAAAAGGTCGTGAAGGTCAGGCCGCGTGAGTAGCGCTTCTCGAGCTTCGCGGTCCCGGAGTGGAAGGTCGAGTGTCCGAAGTTGCCGCGGAGCCAGACGTCACCGAAGTGGGAGTACGGCCGGAAGTTCTGGGGCGTCCGGAAGACTTCGGCCCGCAGCGCCGGATTGCCGGCAGCGAAGTCGATCGGGAACGTGTTGACCTGCCAGCGCTCGACGAGGCCGGCGCCGGCCGATCCCTGGTACGAAAGCTCGAGGACGTAGTTCGGTTGCAGCTCGTACTGCACACTGCCGTGCCAGTTCATCACGTAGGGGTTGTGCAGGTTCGGATCCCACCATTCGGAGAGGCGTGCCGAGAAGTTTGTCCCGCGAAAGGGCGCCGTCCCGTCCGGCCGGACGTTGTAGGTGACCGGATCGGGGCCCTCGCTGATGCGGTAGAGCGGGCGCGGGTCGCCGGGCGAAGGCTGCTGGTCCGCGACCGCGACGTACTCCTCGAACTGGCCGCGCGTCTGCGGGAACTTCACGTCGACGGTGTTGATCGCGAAGCCGCACCGGAACACCCATTTTTCGAGCGGGTGCCAGGCGGCGCCGACGCGAGGTTGGAAATTGTTCGTGTCGCGCCGGTTCAGGCCCGAAGCAGGATGGACGATCGCGCCGCGGCGTCCAGTGAGGCCGTCGGTGGCCTCGGGGTCGAAGTTGCTCATGCGTCCGTTCTTGGTGCTGAACGGGCCTTCGGTCATGTATCGGATGCCAAGGTTCAGAGTCAGCGTCGATGCGACCTTCCAGTCGTCCTGGAAGTAGAAGCTGTGGATCCACGAACGGGGGAGCCAGCTCGTGAGCTCGCGGTCGAAGGTGGCCTGACGCACGTAGCCGAGGAGAAAGCCCGCGAACGTGTTGCCCGTCCGCGGCAGCACATTGCCGTCCGGTTGCAGGCCCGCGGTCATCCCGTCGAAACGAAAGTCGCCGCTCGGGTGGTTCGTCAACGTCGAGTTGAACCGGTGATTGAGGACCTCGTACCCCATCTTGAACGCGTGCTTGCCCCGCATCCTGGTCACGTCATCGCGCAGCGAAAGAGTCTCGCCGATCGTCAGGCTCGGGCCGCTCACGGACAGGCCGTAGATCGACTCGGGGCTGAACTGGTCTCCCGTTCCAAACGCCGGGAGGAGTTCCCCCGAAATGTTGGGTATCCCGAGGGTCTGGCCGTAGTTCTTCTGGTAAGACGGAACGACGCGGTCGAGGCGCCGGCGTAAGTACCCGATGCGGATATCGTTGACCAGCGTGGGCGAAGCGACCCAGGTCATGCCGAGCGAGTGGTTGGCCAGGTTGTTGGGGGTGTAGTTGCCGTTGTTCGCGTCGAAGTCCGTGATCCGGATGTTCGTAGGCCGCCCGTAGCCGCTCTGCCAGTTCCCGGTGAAGCTCCAGAAGAGGCGGAGACCGGGCGTGAACTGGTGGTCGACGCGCACGTTCCAGTCGTCGAAGAAGGTGCGGGCGAACTCGTCGTAGAGCAGATTCCCCACGGGACCATTGGCGTTGAAGGTGCCCGGATAGTTCGGCGCGAGCCACGGATCGATCTGGAGGATCTTCCTGGCGACGGGATCGAAGCGGCTCTCGGGAATCCGGTTTCCGGGAAACCTGTCGCGCACCCACGTGCCGTCCGGAAGCTGGCGTGTGGTCGCCGGGTCGTAGATCGGGTTGCCGAGCCCGCCGAAGGAGAAGTCGCCGGACTTCATCTCCGGCGTCGGCAGCGTCCCGAACGCCTGAGCGATTTTCTTCTCGATGAGACGCTGGTAGCCGACGAAAAAGAACGTTTTGTTCCGGCCGTTGTAAATCTTCGGAATCACGACCGGCCCACCCAGGTTGCCGTCGGGCAGCATGAAGAAACTTGGCAGCCCCTTTGGCGCCGTCGGCGTCGGCTTCGTGGTTCGGTCCTTGTCGAAGAAAAGCCGGTGCTGCATGCGGCGCGTCCGGCCGTAAGCGGAAGCCATGCCGTGGAGCTCGTTCGTGCCGGTCTTCTTGACGACGGCAAGGACACCGCCGGCCGCGTGGCCGTATTCGGCGGGGAGCGTCGTGGTCAGGACCTTGACTTCGGCGACCGAGTTCTGGAGCGGCTTGACGGTCGCCGTGCCAGCGCCAGGGTCGTTCCCCACTACTCCGTCCTCGAACAATCCGATCGCGCCGCTGCGCTGCCCTGCCACATGGTACGCGCCGAGGTCGCCGCCGTAGGCGTAGCCGCCGGCTTGCATGCCCGGCATGAGGTGCAGAGTCGAGTTGACGTAGCGCTGATAGAGCGGCATCTTGTACAGGAACTCGCCCGCCTGAACTGCTCCCGTCGCCGAGGTCTCGGTCTCGAGCATCTGACTATGCGCGGTGATCTCGATGGTGTCGCTCGCGGCGCCGATCTGAAGGACGACGTCGACCGGGAGCGTGTCTCCTACACGGAGCTCGACCCCTTCCCGGACCACGCGCTTGAACCCAGGCATCTCGAAAGATATCCGGTACGTGCCGGGCTGGAGCGATTGAACGCGGTAGATCCCCTCGGCATTCGTGAGGGCCGTGAACTCGAAGTTCGTCCCATTCTGAACGACCGCGATCGACACTCCGGGAACAACGGCGCCTGAGGGATCAGTTACGCGTCCCGTGAGCGTCGCGGTACCGATCTGGGCGAGAACAAGCGATGAAGACAAACCCAGAGCCAACACCGACAGTGCAAGCCAGCGCCGCATACCGACTCCTCCGCAGTAACACCAACCTGCCGGTGGGCCTGCCTGGGTCAACCCTTCGGCAGGTGTGAGTAGATAAGGTTCTTTAACTCATAACCCTTCGTCTCTGAAATGGGCCGAACATAGCAGAATCCAGCGGGCAAAGACAAGAGTAACAGCAACCGATTTGGTTTAAGATTGGATTTGAGCAAAACCGGAGGAGTTAGAGCGTAAGATAGAACGCACGCTCGCGGCTCTCGAGCCTTGGGATCGCCTCATCCCGGATGTACCGCTGAAAATGGGAGGTCGCCATGTGCGTCTGGTAGGCAGCTTCATCGACGTATTGCTCGTAGAGGAAAAACACGCGCGGGTTCTCGGCGGATTTGTGAGCCTGATACAACAAGCACCCGGGTTCCTGCCTCGAGAGCGGGGTCATCAGTTGCAGAATCTCCCCGACTTTCCCTTCCTCGCCCTCCTTGACGCGGTAGGTCGCAGCGACGACAAATGGCATGTCTGACCTCCTTGCCGAAGTCTCCGATAAGTTACCAATCTTTGATTTAGGCGACAGAGTCACAGAGCCACGGAGAAAAAGCCTTATCTCTGTGGCTCTGCGTCTCGGTGGCGAAAGATACCCGGCGCGCTACGGGCGGCGCGGGTTCCGGCGAGGCGAGCCCCGATTGCGTACAGATTCTCGTCCGACCGGATGAAGATCCGGCCTTGCGCAACAGCCGGCGAGGCACGGCACAGCTCGTTCAGTGCATTCCGCGCCAGGACCACGCAATTACGGCCGGCCTCCACTACGACGGTCTCTCCGTCCTCATTCAGGAGATACACCTTACCATCGGCGCCCACTGGCGACGCCGAGAAGTTACCGCCGATCCTCTGAGTCCACAGCGTCTCTCCTGTTTTCGGATCCACGCAACGGACGATCCCTACTTCGGTAGCCATATAGAGCAGCTCCTGGTAATACAGAAGCGATGAAACGTAGGGCGCTCCGGTCGGTACGCGCCACAACACATGCGTCTGGCTCACGTCGCCGCTTCCTCCAGATCGGATCCCCATATAGGGCCCGCTATTGTACCCGCGGCTCGCATAGAGGATGCCATCAGCGCTGACGGGCATAGGAATCGGCACCTTGCAGTCGCCGTCGGCATGCCACAGGAGCTTACCGGTTTCCGGGTCATACGCGTCGATCCGGGGATTGGAATTGACGATCAGCTCGTGTCGGCCGCCCGCTGCAACCAGAAACGGGGTGCTGTAGGAACGAAGCCCTTTTCCCCGATCCGCTTTCCAGACCTCTTTCCCGGTTCGCCGGTCGAGCGCGAGCAGATAGGCCGCCGGATCGTGATCGCAGAGCAGGATCAGGGAATCCTTATACACGACTGGCGAGCTGCCATGGCCCCAGAGCAGCCTGAACGGCGAGTACTCCCTTCCCAGGCTGCGTTTCCAGGCCAAACGGCCGTCCAGAGTGAAAGCGATCAGTTGTCCGGTTCCGAACCACGCATAGACACATTCGCCATCGGTGACCGGGCTTGGAGTCGAGAGGTTGTGGAATGTGTGGACCGGAGGGAGGGGCTTCTCTGCCGGAATCCGATGTTCCCAAAGAAGCTCTCCTTGCTCACGCCCAAAACACTGTAAGACAAAAATCACCGGCCCGTCGTCGCTCCGAACCGGACCTTCGTGCCGGGCCGAGCGTTCCTCCACGATTCCGTAGCCAATTTGGGACGTAACGAAGATACGGTTGCCCCAAATGATTGGCGTCGACATGCCGCGGCCCGGGAGCTTCACCTTCCAGGCGATGTTCTCGGATGCACTCCACCGAACCGGCAACCCCGTCTCGCGAGAGACGCCGTTGGCCTCCGGCCCGCGCCACTGGGGCCAGTTCTGGGGAAAGGCTCCGCGCGGCGAAAACAATAGAAGGAGAGCCAGTGCACTCAGAAACGCTTTGAAGCCAACCCGGTTCATAGGTCACCTCGAAATTGGCCACGGAGCCACAGAGGCACGGAGGATGAAAGAAAATAAACGTGCATTCTTATCAATCCCTCAGTGACTCTGTGTCTCTGTGGCAAGTTATAGCGAGTGATCCTCATACCGCCCAGTCTTCACGGGCGAGACGCCCGTGCCACGATGGTTTTGTATCATGGCCGTCTCGGCCATGATACAAAACTTGACCGATTTGTGAGCTTTGTGTCCACCAAGTGGCTCTTAGGGCT
>QHZE01000444.1 GCA_003225335.1 Acidobacteriota bacterium | reverse complement strand
ACCCGAACCGCCACTGCTGCTGTCGCTGCCGGCGCCGCCCACGGCGAAATTGCCGCTCACAGTGCTTCGGTCCAGCGTCGTGTCGCCACCGCCGTTGGCAATGCCGCCACCATAACCTCTTCCCGGGCCGCTGCCGGCGCCGCCCGTCGCCGTGTTCGAATCGACGGTGCTCGTCGTCAGCGTCAGTTGGTTGTCATTGAAAATGCCGCCACCGCCGCCGTCTGCGTCGCCGCCCCCGGTGGAGTGGTTGCCGCTGATCTTAGAGCCGATGATCGTCAGCGAGCCTTCGTTGTAAAACCCCGCCCCATACGCGTCATGGCCAGCGCCCGCCTGGACAGAGTTGTTGCTGACGGTGCAATTAGTCACGTCCATCGTGTTGCTGCCATTGTAAACACCGCCGCCCCACCCGTCGCGGTCCAAAGTGGCGACAGAGTTGCCGGTGACGAAAGAGTTTTTCATGGTTAACGAGCTTCCGTTGAGTCGATTGGCGACTCCGCCCCCGGACTCTTTCGCGACGTTACCGGTGATCACACAGTCATCAAGCGTCAAGGTGCCTTCATTATTTATGCCACCGCCACTTCGCAGGGATTCGGTTTCGCCATCGGCAAGACCATTGCTCACAGTCACGCCGGAGATGGTGATCGTGCCCGTGCTCGATGTGACATTGAAGATGCGAAACTCCGGCGTGCCGCCGGCAGTGCTCCGTTGGATAGTCAGGTTGTCGGACCCTGGTCCCGAAATCGTCAGGTCTTTGTCGATAACCAGCTCACCGCTCGTCAGCGTAACGGTGCCCAGGCCGGCAGCGAAATTAATCGTGTCGCCGGGCACGGCCTTGACAACGGCACAACGCAGCGTTCCGGAGCTGCAGAATGGCGTAAGCGGGCCTTCGTCGTCGCCCGGGTTCGTGACTGTGATCATGTTTTCAGCCCAGGAAGTCGCCGACAGCAGGACCACCATCACGATCAAAAGAGGTGCAATGATATTTCTCAAGATTTTCATATTTCCAATCGATTCCATTTTCGTGTGACAAAAATTTGGAAGCTTATTATTCCGAGGCCTCGAGAGGCCGGGTGCGGGTTTTCAAAAGAGGGGGGAGCTCCAGGAAACCTGTCTTGTGTGACAAGATCAAGATACGGGTCTTACTGTGAGAAGAGAATAGTCACGGCCGCCAAAAATCATAGGCCGAAGGGTCTATGCCAAACGACCGGGCATAGCCGCTTTGGACTACTCCTCATATAGCAGCTTTGTGGCGCTCTCTGAGACAAAAGCGCCACTCAGATCGAGGCTCTCGACCGAGAAGCTTGGCAAGAGATGGCACCGCCGGAACGAGCGATTCTGGCTGAATAGCGACACGCAGAGCGCGACCAGGAGCGTCACCGCGAGGACCGTCCGGGACGTGGCAGGGCCACGGAGAGTCCCGAGAATTTTGGCAAATGACCAATGAAAATGACCAATAGCGCGCGAGGAACGAATCTACAAATCCTTCACCGTTCATTTGTCATTGGTCATTGCTGAAGACAGTTTCATTTCAGCGTACTCCCCGTTTCTGGGTGAAAAGAGGAAAATCCTTCGCTAGCTGGAAAGGTTTTTGGGTCTGCGTAAAAGCACAAAATGAAACCACAGATGAACACCGGATGAACACGGAGCACACTGCGCCCGTAGCAGGCTAAAGCCTGAACTCCGAACCTCACCGCAGAGACCCGAGAACGCGGAGGCCTCCCTGGGAGCGCACGCTTCCAGCGTGCTCACGGTTTCGCGATTAACAGAGCACGCAAGATGCGTGCGCTCCCAGGGACGAACCCCGCGTCTCTGCGGTGAGATTTTTTTTTGCGGCTGGGCTGCTCCGTGTTCATCCGTGTTCATCCGTGTTCATCCGTGTTCATCTGTGGTTTCGTCATTGGTTGGGGCTGGGCCTGCACCGTGTTCTCAGTGGTGAATCTCTCGAGCAAAATCTGCGCTTGCGCGGACGATGTTCTTATAACGATATGGCGTCTCCGCGAGCGCAAGCCGGCCGCTGGAGACTGCTTCAATTCTGGAAAAGGCGCGCCGCCCTGGCGGCACGTTGGTGCCAGAGGCGCATGATTGCTTCGTGCCATCACGCATAGAACTGTAGGGCAATTTACAAAATCCTCTACAGTCCATATTATCAAGCCCGATAAGTTGACGAGTGCCGCGCTTCCTATCCCCCCCGGGATTTTCCGCTTGTCATTACCAGACATCTGCCGTTCGGAGCGTTACGCCCGAGGCAAATCACAAAAAGGAAGAAAGGCACAATTAATGCGAAAATTCACGCAAGCCGCAGGAAGTGAGCGTGGCATCGCGCTGGTGGCAGCCCTGCTGGCTCTACTGGTGCTGTCAACCTTGACGACAGCTTTCATCTTTGTCGCCAACACAGAGACCTCGACCACCACCAACTACAAGGCCCTCACACAAGGGCGCTATATGGCCGAAGCAGGCGTGGAGCGCACCCTCTACTGGATGCGTTACAACTATGCGGCGCTGCCGGAGACCTCGTACAACATCTCCAAGTCTCCGGTCGAGTTCAACTCCGCCAGGGTGGTTCTATCCGGCAGGGACGGGGTAACCGCAAACTATCCGGATTCCAGCAAGCAAGCTGATTTTCACTCCAACGCCAACCTCTACAATCATCCGTGGACGCAAGACCTGAGTACGTCCACGAACGTTTCGTCGACGACGACGCGTCTCAGCGGAACCTATTCGACCAGTGCCACTCTGTTGGCGTTCCGGAACACCCCGGCGCTTGACTCTACGACCACGTCAGCGACGGAAATGTGGCAGGTGACATCTGAAGGAAGCGTCACGGGGACCCGGGGACCAGCAGCAACCGTGCAATGGTGGGATGTACGCCGTCACCAAGAACCAGACACCGAGCGGCCACGGCGACATCGGGGCGAACGGAGGTGCCAATCTCAGCGGCAACTTCAACGTCTGGGGTTCGCTTTCGACGCCGCTGGCGGACCAGTTTACCCATGCCTGCTCCGACATCGCCCCGAACGCGCTTAACGACACCTCGACCGGCGATATCCAAGGGGGGAAGATCCCGCTCCCTGAGGCCCTGACATTCGACGACCCGCCGCCGATCAGTAATCCTCCTGTGACCAACCAGGCCGTGAATTCCTCAACGTGTGGTACCACGATTCCGACCTGCCACAGAGTTGGGACGACGTATACTCTGGACCCCGCGCCCTACGGGAACCTCACCTTGTTCGGCTCGGGCAACACGTTCATGTTTAGCACCGGAACCTATACCATCAACAGCATCAATATGATCTCCGGCAAATTGCAAATAGCTCCGGGAGGTCCCGTGCGCATCCAGGTAGCAGGGGCATCGCTCCAGGCCGGAGTGAATCCCATCTCCATCAATGCCAATTTCAACGTCAATACCAACGGCGTGCCGGTGCCGAGCAACCTGTCTTTCTCTTACAACGGAACCGGGACGGTGCAGGTTAACGGCGAAACGTACGGCGTCGTCTATGCACCCCACGCTTTTGTGAACATGGCAGCCGGCAACTGGTACGGCGCCATGGTGATGAATAAATTCAGTGCCTCAGGCGGCGCCTCGTTTCACTATGACTTGGCCCTGCTGGACAACTTCTGCCTGACGCTTCCCTGGCGCGTCGTTTCTATGAGCCGGAATAAATACTAACAAGGCGTGAAAAAATCCACGTTTCGTAGGCGCGGCCCTGAGTGGCCGCCCACCAGTCCTCGGATTATTGGCCGGGCGGGCGAGCACACAGGTCACTCCTACGCGGATGCCGATTTTTTCACAGATTTCAAGGGATACAGAAAGAAAAGGATGAAGCACATGAGAATACACGCAAAAGAGGGCAATATGAACACCGATACACCAGCAGTGCGACTTGCGGGCGAGCAGGGAATCAGTCTGGTCGAGACCATGATCGCAACATTGATCACCATCGTGGGCCTGAGCTCCGTGCTCAGCCTCTTTGCCGTCGGCATGCTTCACAGCCAGACGCAGGGAGACGTGGCGAGCCGGGTCACCACGTCTTGCCAGGCCAAAATGGAGGAGTTGTCCGCTCTTCTATTCAACGACGCAACCACCGACACGACCGTGTGGCCACCGACGGCCACGGGAACCGGGTTGTGCGGAAACCTGGCCGCGAATTCCAACTGCGGCGGCGTCGATCCCCTCGCACCGGTCACGGGCTACGTCGATTATCTCGACTTCCAGGGAACGCGGGTCAGCGCTACCGCGGTGGACGCTAACGGACAACTGCTCCGGTCTTTCATGAGGCAGTGGAGGATAGAAACCGGTCCCACTAGCAGCAACTTCAAGACGATCATCGTGCGGACAACGGCGACGAGGACTCTGGCGCGAGGGATCGCTCCTTTTACTGTAGTGTCAAGCCAGAAATCGAGGTAACCCCCCACAGACTCGCGAGGAACCCTGGGGAGAGAATGGACGCCGGACAGGCTTGTCAAGAATTACACGGCGTAGCAGAGCCGCAACCAAAAGTAGAATTACGCTGCGCTGTTTGGAGTGCGGCAGCTTGCTGCCGCCTTGGTGCGAACGGAAATATTCGCCCGCTGTCAAGGCGCCCCGCAAGGCGGGACGCGCCCCAAAGAAGAGTCGCCAAGAATCTTGTTAGAGGCAAAATTTCACGAGAGTGCATTACGAATCCTTTCCGCTTACTGACGGCAGCCCGTTAGCTAATGGAAAATACAAAAGGTAAGGAAATAAGAATGACGAGACTAAGCAATAGAGACGAGGGCTTCTCCCTCATTGAGTGCATGGTGAGCATGGGTGTCATGCTGTTTCTCATGGCATCCGTTTTTCACGTTCTGGGCAAGTACCAGAGAGGCTATCAGAATGAGCAGGCGACGACCGACATGCGGCAGGGAGCTCGCGGCGCGATGGAGCTTCTGAGCCAGGAAGTGGGGCAGGCGGGCTATCTGGGATCAACCCCGACCCCGCGCGCATTAAGTGCGTCCGTGACAGGCAGCTCGACAGATCCTCAAACCGTGGCGCTGAGCTCGACCGCCAACCTTTTCCCCGGAGAAAAGCTGTTGGTCGACACAGGCGCGGCAAGCGAGGTTGTCGCGGTTACGAGTGTCAGCGGCACCTCGGTTTCCGGGATATTCCGAAAGAACCACGCCCAAAACGTGCCGGTCAATACCGCGGGTGTCTTTGCGCAAGGGGTGCTGCTCCCACCAGCGCCGGGCCAGCCAACGCCGAACCAGCTGCAGATCTTCGGGGACATTAATGGCGACGGCATCCTGCAATACGTGGAGTACACGTACGACCCCGCCGCCGGAACACTTTCGAGGTCGATAACCCCTTATCCAGACACCGTTCAAGGTCCTGCGCGCGTCCTGCTGCGGAACCTGCAACCTAACCCCGGCGGGACCGATTTCTTTCAATACTATCTAAAGCCGGATAACTTCGGGAAGACATACAGAACCGAGGTGACAGTGACTGCGACCACGCAGACCGAGTCGCCCGACCCGGAGACGAAGCAGTACCGGACGATGACATCTTCTCTGGTTCTCACGGCGCGCAATGTGCTCTCAGCCAGGGATCTCGCCAACAACAGATTGACGGATCGGATTCAGACGATGACGAAGACAGGGAACACGTGTTCCTGGTCGATACTACCCGCGCAATTTTGCACCCCGTAGGGCCGACTAAAACGTGAACGAAACCACCGATGAACACGGATCTGTGTTCATCGGTGGTTTCATTTTGCGCGGTTCACGCAGACCAACTTCTTTCAAGTTAGCGAAGGATTTTCAGCTTAGCAATATGGAGCGACTTGTCGCCGCTTTCCTTCGGGTGTAATTAGAAGTGCGAGTCAATTCATGCGGCCTTTGACTCTCTCAGAAACTGTGGGAAATTTAATTCGTGTTGATTCGTGGAATTCGTGGCCAGCAAAAAACGCCACGAATTCCACGAAGTTCACGAAAACGATCACTGCGATTTGGATGCCATCGGTTCGAAATACAAATTTTCAGAGTCTCACGGACGGGCTATTGACACGCACTTGACGGTGACGCCTAAAATTTGACTCGCACTTCTGATTGCACCCTTTCCTTCTGACGCCCGGGCCATAGCGGCGACAAGTCGCCGCAATTATGATTGTTCATCTTCAACTGATCAAAGCGGAACCTGAGGCGGCTCGCACTTCTGATTGCACCCGATCCCGTCCATCCTGTTATCCTGTCTATCCCGTCCCATCCCGTCTATCCTGTCTCAACTAGCGGAACCTCCTGCGGAACCGGAAGTCCATGGCGAATTTTCCATCCTCGTCACGCGTGGCAATGACGGAAAGGTTTCTGTTCACGTCGTACTCCAGGATAATGATCTGCTCTTCGGCCGTCGAAAGGTTTCTGGAAAAGGTCACGGTGAGGTCCTTGGAAAGGCGCTCGCTGATCGTGACTCGCGCCGTCGGATCGTTTTCCACTCCAGCCAGAAAGGGGTCGACGCGGAAGCTCTCCAGCCCGAACAACCGTCCCACACGCTTGCCGATGACACCCGTCAGGCTCTCGGAGAGAATGCTTGCGGCGCCCACTCCCGTAATCTCCGCCTGTCTTCGTGAGTTCTGGCCCTGGTCGCGCTCCTTGCCGGTGGCCAGCAAGGTCACAATATCCACAGTAGCGAGGGGCGGGTCGGATCGAAGGTTGGAGCGCAGGTTGTCCAGATCTCCGGTGACATCCAGGATCAGCCGGTAACTCCTCACGTTCGCTTCAGCCCGGACTTCAAATTGAGGGTTGATCCTGTTCCGGTCCACGAAATCCGCGGCCGCGCGGACTATTTCGAAGCGGTTTCCTCTGAAGAAAATGGAGCCCTCGTTGGCCTCGACCCGGCCCGTCAACGACGGATAGGCGGGCGTGCCCCTCAGGGTAAGTTGAATCCTGCCCTGGAGGCGCAGAAGCTCGTTATCGATCACCAGCCCGTCTTCAGAGCGAATGGAGATATCGAGCCGGAGGCCCGCAAGAAGGGGATCGGCCACCAGCGGACCCGGAGTCGAAGGGGTCTTGCTTGTGAGCTGCTCGAGCAAATTGAAATCGCGAACGTACTCGGCCCGCAGAATGTTCACATCTCCCGTAAGCACCTGCGTGTCCCGGGTGCCCCGAAGAGCCACATCGCCATCGAGGGTCGTGCGGAAGTCTTTCGGATAAGTCAAGCGGATGCCGCGGACGGACAGCTGCAGATTCATGCCGCGTATTTCCGCATTTTGATGCTCGAAGGATCCGTTAATCTGGAAAGATCCCGACGCCACTCTTCCGCGCAGATTTTCCACCCGCACCGAGTAGGTCGAGAAAACCAGCTCCCCTTGCACCGATGAAAAATGGAACGGCAGGTCGCCGTAATCGAACCGGCAGTTATTCAAGCTTGCGCGCCCGATGAACTGAGGGTTGCGCAGAGAACCGGAAACGCGAATATTGACATTGCTCGCGCCCGCAGCCACCAGTTTTGTGTCCGAGGTGAGGAGAGACGCGAGGTTCAAGGCGCCGTCCAGCCGCAGATTGAGGCCCGGGCCTTCGCTGAGAGGTATCACCCCGCTCAGAACCAGGTTGCTCCCTTCTCCAACCAGCTTGAACTCTTCAACGCGGACCTTCTGCTCCGACACTACAAACCGGATCTTGCCCGAGTTGTGCAGCTCGTACTCGTTGATCTTGAAACGCGCTCCGTCCATCTCCCCTTTGAATGTGAGCTTGGACGGCTCGGAAAACCGGCCTTCCGCGTCAAGAGTCCCTTCAAGGGCCGTGCTCAGTTCCTTCAGATAGGGCGGGATTCCTCCAGCGATGACCTTGCGCGTGTTCCAATCTTTGAGCTCGAGGTGCGCCTTTCCATAGTATCCGGGCTCGGTGGAGACGCGCGCCTGAGCCTTGAAGCTTCCCAACTCGGACTGCACCGTGGCCAAAACCTCAATGAACTTGTCCTTCAACTCCACCGTGCCGCTGCCCTTTCCCAATTCCCACGACTCGTAGCGCAAGTCCGAGAGAGTGAAGGATCCTTTGGCTGCCGGGTTTTCCGGGGTTCCATGGACCTCTCCGGATGCATGGAGCGAACCGTCAACGTTCAGCTTGGTGTCACCGCGGGCGGCCAGATCCTTGAGGGACAACCCGCGAACGCGGACCACGAGATTCATGACTTTGGAAGGCAGCCCGACGGTTCCCTCCACGTTGGCCCTGGCCGGGCCCCGCATCGCTTCGCAATCGGAAAGACGGACTTCCTCCTCGCTCACTTTGACCCGCCCGCGAGCGGCATCAAACCGTTCGCCGTAGAGGATGCCATCTTCCACCTTGAAGTCTCCTTCACCGCTCCACACACCCTCCGTATAGGAAACGAAGCCGCTCCCGCTCAAATGACCGCGAGGTTCTCCCTCAAACTGCAGTCCCACTTCTTCCAGGGACTCGAAAGCCACGCGCCGGACACTTCCGCGGAAGGTGACATCGGGAAGGAGGCCCTCGTGCGAAGGGAGCTCCAGTGAGAAGTTCCCCTCCGCCATCTCCTCGCCCTTCTGTGCCTTCAGAGAATCGAGACCCAGATACTTCCCGTCCCAGTACATTTCTGCGGTCAGGCTGTCGGCGCGATAGGACCGCCAGCGGCCGCCGGTTATCTTGACTTGCCCCTCGAAGAGCACTTTCGCCGCGGACTCCGCCACGATGTCCCCGTCCAATTCATAGGAACCGGAAACCTCCATGAGATCCGGGTATTTCCCCAGCAGACTTTGAAAGGCGGGGGAAAAGTTTTGCACGAGACTCAGAGGCTCGGCGAGCCGGCTGGTCCTCATCGTCAGATGGAACCGGGCTCCTTCGTGGGCCGAAGCCTCGATAACGGTCCGCGCCGATCGAAGGACGGCCTTGGGAACGTACCAGATCCTCTTACGATATTGAAACTCGGCCTCCCCTTCCAGCTCGGTTTGTCTCGAACCGGCGCCGCTAACCGCCTCCGTCCCGCCGTGCAGCTTTGCGGTCCCGCTGACTTCCAGATCTTCCAGTCCCCGCCGCCAGGTGAGCCTGGAGTCGGAGTCCACGGTGTTGTCAAAGGCAAATTCCGGGAGCTTGAAGATCCTGGCGACGTCCTGAAGAGCCATCCCCCGTACGGAAACATTCAACCGGTGTGGTTCCCTCCCCTCTCTTGCGAGTTGGAACGCCCCCTCCGCGCGCAGCTTTGCAACACCGGCCCGCCCCTCGACAGCGCGGACATAAAAGACATTGTCTTTCAGTTCGAACCGCCCGCGGGTTCCCCCCAGGGCCACCTGCTGGTACGAAGCGGTCCCTATGAAGAAATCTCCGGCGGAATAAAACCCGTGGGAGTCCCAGCGAAAGTCCGCCGTGAACTGAATGTCTCCGCGCGCCTGCGCCAGTTCCCGGTGGAAGAGAGCCAGCTCTTCCGCGGCCATCTTGCCTTGCGCCTGACCGCGCAGGACCGGCGACTTCCAATCCTTGACTTCCCCGTGTCCCGTGAGGACCGTCTTTTCCCTCCGAACTTCGAACGACTCGATTCCCAGACCTTCCTGTGTGAGGACGAGTCGAGCATCCAGGTCGTAAACCAGGTCCCGATCATCCCAGGCAAGCTGTCCGCCTTTGTAGGCTAACCGTATGTGATAGCTCATGGGCTGCGGCATGTAACGCAGCTCACACACCAGATCGTGGAGCGTAAGATTCAAAGGGATGCGCAGGTCATTCAGCGCAACCGATCCATCTTCGACGGTTACTTTCTCTGCCCCGAACTCCAGGGAGGCGCGGATAGTACGCGAGAGCGCTTCTGTGTCGAGGGAGCCGGCATCTTTACCAAACGCGAGGGAGAACCGAGGGCGCGCGAGGCGCATGTCGGTCAGGCTGATGCGCCGGCTCCACAGCGACACCAGACGGAACGTGCCCTGGATTTTCTCTATGCTGAGCTCGAGGTTTTTTGCGGAGCCGGGGCGCGGGGCAAGCCGCACTCCCCGGAGCTCAAACCGCCCGCCCAACAGGTCGACGTGCGAGCGGTCGATTTCAGAGAGCAGACCCGTGGCCTCTTCCAGGCGAGACTTGAGGGTTGAGCGTACCAGCTCCTGGAAACTGCCGGTGCTCAGGTACCAGATTCCCGCCGTTCCGGCCAGAATGGCCAGAATCAGGAGGATCAGAAGCGCCTTTACAAATCGTCTCACCGCTCGCCACCTCATGCGGAGGGCCGGGCGAAGGACTCAATGCGAGAATGCCCGCGTATATCCTTCAGCCAGTTGTCCACGGCCGTGTTCACCTTTTCCTGTGCCAGAATTTCTTC
The DNA here is from genome assembly GCA_003225335.1 of Acidobacteriota bacterium. GTDB lineage: Bacteria > Acidobacteriota > UBA6911 > UBA6911 > UBA6911 > Gp18-AA60. The sequence continues at coordinate 14,444 of QHZE01000444.1, read as the reverse complement.
GATCTGCGATGTGACCTCCTCGAGGTCCGGGACCCGGGCTCCCGAGGATTTCTCGAGCTGGGGCACCAGTTTTTGCCTGTAATAGGCCAGGATCTCTTCCGGAGAAACCGTCACAAAAGGCCGGAATCGAAACTGTATGAACTTCTCGATCGAGATCTGAAGGTCAATGTAGGACCGGAGCTCCGATTCCTGCAGCCCCAGGTCGCGCAGGAGGGCCGGCAGCCCCCCTATTTCCGCATACTTGTTCCGCAGATCCTGCATCCTGGGCTCGATCTCGCTTTCGTCTGCTTTGATTGCCGCGAAGTTTGTCAGTTCCTGGCGCATCAGCTCCAAATCGATCAGACGGTTGAGCTCCTCCTCACCGGACCGCTCGACGCCATTGCGCGCTGGCGCGAGAATCGCGTTGAGGTTGTGCGCCAGGCGCAGATCGCCTTCGGTAACAACCCTTCCGTTGACAGCAACCAGCAGCCGGTCGATCTCCTCGGGGAATGCCGGAATAGCAAGACACAGAAGCAACAGAACCACGCACGGGCTGCTGACCACCAGCCCGAGCCGCAGCCAATTTAACAATTCTTTGCGTCTTCGCGTCTTGGCGGTGAAAGCGGCGTACGCTGCTTTCACCGCCAAGACGCCAAGACGCAAAGAATCGCAAAGAACCGAGGTGTTCATTTCGCAGGACCTCATGTAATCAGAAGGGCGCCCCGACGGTCACGAAAAGCTGGCGGCGCCCGAAACCCTCGACACCTCGGAGCCGCGCAGGAAGGTTGAGGTTGAAGCCATAATCGATGCGAATGGGCCCGAACGGAGTTTTTACGCGCAGCCCCAAACCCAGCGTATGGCTGAAATCCGCAAACCGGATATCGCTCAGGTTGCTGAACACGTTTCCGGAATCAAAAAAACCCGCAAGCTGGATGAACCGCAGCAAAGGAATTTTGATTTCGAGATTCCCGATCAACAGGGCGTTGCCGCCGGTGGGCTGGTTTGTCGTCGGGTCCAGCGGGCCGGCCCGATCGGTGGCAAAACCTCGCAGGCTGGAGCCTCCGCCCGCAAAGAATCTTTCACTGATCGGAAGGCCTTGATCTCCGCCGAAGGGATGCGCCGCGCCGAAACGCAACGACGCCGCCAGGAGCAAAGGCCCGCGCAGTCTCTTGAAGTAGCTGGTCTGCGTGAACAAAGAGACGAAGTCGTTTTGGCCCCCCAGGAGTCTTGTCGTGACGCCCAAATCCGTCGAAGTGAAAAACCCTTTCTCGGCATTGAAAAAATTATCCCGTGTGTCGTTGACGTAGATCAGCGAAAGCGTAGAGAGGTTGCGCGGCAAGTCCTCGCGCTCCAGCGCCGATTCTTCAATCTTGAGGTTCTGCACCTGGACCCTGCGGAAGTTGTAGCGCAACAGGGCCCAACTGTGTGTGTTGAGAGGGTGCCCGAACTGATACGAAAGATTGAGACGCTTCGCATCAAAACTGATCTCGCGGTCCTTGCGCGCGGAGAAGGTAAAGTAGGAATCCACCGCAAGGGGCAGGATCTGCGGCTGCTGCATGTTCAGAACCAGGCCTTGTTCCAGCCGGCTTCCACGAATGCGGACATCAGCGCGGCGGCCTGTCCCAAAGATGTTGAGGTGTGAAAGCTCCAGCGTCCCGCGGGCCCCTTCTGTTTCCTGATAGCCAAGACCATATCCGAAGACGAGCTGCCTGGTTTCTTCGAGGCGCACCACAACGTCCTGATAGGGCGCCGTGCTTTCGGGATTCTGCGGGCTGACGCGCACGCGATCGAAAAGCCCCGTGTTGTACAGCCCTTGTTGGGTTTGCAGCATCTTCCCCAGACTGACGGGCTCGTTCTCCTTAAAGCGGATCCGTTTCTGTATTACCGAAGCGCGGGTGTGCCGGTTACCCAGGACGATGATGTCGTCGACCAGGGACTGCGGCCCTTCCTCTGTTCGAAATTCCACCAGGTACGTGTTCCGGCTATCCGGCTCGCTCACATTGTAGGTGACTCGAGGCTGCAGGAAACCGGCGTCGTTGTATGCTGCCAGGAGCGCCTGGCGCGCCTGCTCGGCGAGATGGGGAGAGTAAGGCCCGTGCTGCTTGAGCGGGATCTTGGTCTGCAGAAACCCGGAGGCAAGGTGACGATTCCCCGAAAATTTTACCTCCCGTGTTTGGGCCAGCAGGCCTTCCTGAATCTCGAAAGTGATCTTAAGCTGCTCTACTCCCTTGACAGGTTCCGGGAGAGCGATAATCCTGGCGTCCAGATAGCCCGCGGCCTGATACAAAGACCTTAGAGCTTCTTGATCCGCATCCAGTTTCTGGACGCTGTACACGGATTTTTGCAGGAATCGCGCCGGCTGGATCTGGATGGCGGCGAGCAATTGTTCTTCCGTAAATGCGCGATTCCCCCGGAAAAGCACGTCCGCGACAGTCACCTTCCGCCCGGGTTCGATCTTGTATTGGATGGTCCGGACCCCGTTCTTGTCCCGTCCCTCGATCACGCTCACATCAGCTTCCGGGTAACCGAGGGATTCAACATGTTCCAGGAGGTTTCGCGTTCCTTCCTGCAGAAGTTCTTCGTCCACCCCGCCGCCGGACAGAATCGGAATCAAGCGCCTCAGCTGGGGCTTTGGGATCTTGAACCCTTCCACGGTAACCCGGATCTCGCCAAAGCTGGACACCTCGATCTCGAGGGCGACCGCGTTCTCCGCAGCCTGGAACTCTTCGCTCGCGATCGTGGCGGTGGCTCCCAGAAATCCGCGTTCAAGAAAATACTGTTTCAGATTCCCCAGCCGCCGCCGGACTCGCTCGCGGTTGTACGCCTTTCCCTTTTCGACCTTGAGCTTTCCAAGGATAGTGGACGCCTCGGCCGAAGGGACGCCGCGGACCTCGACCGAGAGGATGGTGGCAAGCGCTCCGGGAGAGACCTCGAAAACCGTGTCCACCTGTCTCTCCCTTTCGTCGCGCCGCGTCTGCGTCTGGACCTCGGCGAGAAAATAGCCGCGGTCATGCATGTACTTGAGCACTGCCTGCCGGGCTTCTTCCAATTTTTCAGGGGTAAACCGCTCTCCCACAGGCAGGGGAATCACTTCCCAAGCGGAACGGCCTCCAAGATCGACATCTCCGGAGATCTTGAATTCGTTGAAGTAATAGTTGAACAGAAGGCGGAATTGAACCCGCGCGGCGTCTCCCTCCGGCGAGGCCTCGACGCCGATGTAGGAGAATTCTCCCATCTCGTAGAGCTTCTGAATTGCCTGCTGGACCAGCGTCCGGGTAAGGACGTCGCCGGGTTTCATTGGCAGGAAAGGGTCGTAGTGAGACCGCTCGACACGCGCATCGGCCTTATACTCGATGCCTTGGATGACTTTGCCGAACAAAGCGGACTCGGACGCGGGGGAGTGGCCGGCCGCCGCACCTTGTCGCGCCAGCATAACCGCCAGGCAATGGAAGAGGACCATTCTGATTTGCGCCAACCCCATGGCCGCAACCACACCGATCAGACCTCAGACCTGAGACCTCAGGAATCAGTCTCAGGTCTGAAGTCTGAGGTCTGAGGCTGATCCGACGTCACTATCCGGAAAGAATGCGACGCAATAGAACCTCCGAAACGAAGAAGAGCGCCACCCCGAGAAACACACCTAGAAAGATGCCGCCTCCTGTTTCCTGGTTCACCTCCGGTATGAGGTCTGACGCGGCAACGTAGAGGGTTACCCCTGCGCTAAAGGGCAGCACGTGACGAATAAGGTTTTCGCTGAAACTCACCGCGAGCACCCCAGCGAACGTGCTGAGGCTGATGGCCAGAGTGGCAAAGTGCGCAGCCGTTCTCCCGCGTCCCGACGCTCTCATGATGCTGGCCGCTGTAAAGCCTTCAGGTATTTTGTGAAGAAGAACAGCCAGAAACAGGAGGATTCCCAGACGCATGGAAATCCAGAAACCTGCTGCAATCAGGGCGCCGTCGAAAAAAGTATGCAGCACCAATCCGGCGAGGGCCGAATAGGCGACGCGGGCACGCAGCATCTGGTCACCGTGGGTCTCTTCACCGAAGTGAAAGTGCGTCGCTATGGTGTGCTCCACCAGATGCACGAAGAGATAACCGCCGAGAATGACCACGGACGCCGAGGGGTTGACTTGTATGCTTCTCGGCACGACTTCGAGGATGGCCGCCGCCAGCATGAAACCCGCGCCCAGCGAAACCAGCGAATTCAGGACAGGCCTGCGGACTTCCTTGCGAGACGATATGATCCACCCGCCGATCAGATTCGCCAGGGACGCCGCTATGCCCAGAACCAAAACTGTGGATAGTGGAGCGTTCATTTCGGATTGGCGATTGCGGATTGTCGATTGCGGATTGCGGATTGAAGTACCTCTGATTGCAGATTGAAGTACCTCTGATTGTGGATCGAAGGACGGAATCCAATTCGATCAATCCGCAATCGCCAATCCGAAATCCGCAATCCGCAATCCGAAATCCGCAATCAGCATTTCCGGCTCATATGTTGAAGCGGAAAAGTATGACGTCGCCTTCTTGCACGGTGTAATCCTTGCCTTCAAGGCGCAGGGCGCCTTTACTCTTGGCCTCCTGGAAAGATCGACATTCCAGCATCCGCGGAAAAGGTACCACTTCCGCTTTGATAAAGCCCCTTTCGATATCGGTATGAATAACCCCCGCAGCCTTCTGAGCTGTGCTGCCCGACGGAATAGTCCAGGCCCGGACCTCAGGCTCTCCAGCAGTAAAGAAGGAAATCAGCCCCAGAAGCTTGTAGGACTCCTGGATGATCCGGGCGAGACCGCTTCCGGAGAGCCCGAGGTCTTCCATGAACAGCCGGGCGTCTTCTTCAGGAAGCGATGCAATCTCAGCCTCGATCTTGCCACAAACGGCCGCGATGCGCACGTTTCGCATTCCGGCGTATTTTTGAAGCCGGAATTCTTCGACCGCCCGCGGAACCTTTCCTGCGTCCTGGTCGCCGAGATTGAGTATCATTAAGATAGGTTTGGCGGACAGAAATGTAAAACCTCTGACTCGTTTCTTTTCATCTTCCGTCAGTTCGATCTGCCGAAGGGGCTGCTCCTCCTCGAGCGCGTGTTTGAAGCGCTTCAGAATCTCGTGTTCGACTTCCAGATCGGTGCTCTTCATCTTCTTGAGGTCCTTCGCCAGTCGTTCCAGCCTCTTCTCCACAATTGCCAGATCCGAAAAGATCATCTCGAGCTCAAACAGCGCAATGTCCCTCGCAGGTTCCACCGGCCCCTCCGAATGCGGGATGCTGGAGTCCTCAAAGCCGCGCACCACATGGAGCAGCGCATCGATGTTCTTCAAGCTGGTGAGATAGCCGGCCATCTCCTTGCCCTGCCCTTCCAGGGCGGCCTTTCCCTCCCCACGCGCCAGACCAGGAAGATCCACATAGTCGACCGTCGCGTAAGTGATCTTTTCCGGTTGAAAAATCTCGGCCAGTTGGTCCAGACGGGAGTCGGGGACGTGAGCAACACCGACATGGGCTTCGCTCTTTCCTCCCCGCGGGGAAGTATCCGCCTTCCCGAGCGTCAGCAGATTGAAGATTGTGGTTTTGCCCACCTGGGGGAGACCGACGATTCCTACCCTCATCCAAGACCTTCTCTCTCAAAAAGTCATTGATAGCTCACGTCGCTCGCCAACTTTAGGGGTCGAGGGGCAAAGGGTCAAGGGGCAAACGGCGAGGAGCAAGGGGCAAAGGGTCAAGGGCAGGGTCTCGGCAACTCAGCAATGTCCTTCAAAATGACAAATCCTGGGGGCAATCCAATCCGATCTATTTGTCATTTGTCGTTGGTCATTTTCGACTGCGGGGGCGGGCCTCCGCCCCTCCGACCCTTCGCCCTCAGGAACTACAGACAGCATAAATATTTACTTGACATCGTCACCATGGCCCACTATTCTGCGCCCGTAGTGGCCCAAAGTGGCTTTTAGTGGTCGTTTTTAGGTTAACTTCCCCAAATTCCGACCGCTTTTCCTTTTTGGTGGTTTCCCCTTCTTTTTTTGGGGGATTCCAGCGCTAAGGCATTTGAAAAGTCATGCTGTTCGGAAGCTTCCCGGTGACAATCGATGAAAAATTTCGCCTTAAGATCCCGGCGAAATTCCGGCGTGAACTTCCCGAAGCCGTCTACGTCACGAGCGACGACGGCTCATGCGCTCACATCTACCCCATGCCGGTCTGGGAGCGATTCGCGCAGAAGTTCCTGGAGCCGCCCAGAATGGATCCTGCCAAGCATAAGTACCAAGAGATTACGAGCTATTACGGTCTGGTCACAGAGATGGACCCCCAGGGACGGGTCCTCATTCCCCATCCTCTGCGTGAAGATGCCGAGCTCGCCGGCGAGGTGATGGTCTTCGGCCGGCAGGATCACCTCGTGGTTTGGAACAACGAAAGAATCCGAAAGAGATTGAAGGAGTCGCCTTTAACCAATGAGGACCGCGAACGGCTGGCGCAACTGGGGTTCTGAGCTTTCCCGGCTAGATTGGGCGGGCCTGAACAAGCATGTATGGGCAACCACTATGAAGGCACCTCCGGAGGGCTTTTCGTCCGAGCATCAACCCGTGCTCCTACACGAAGTCCTCGATTTCCTGATGTGCAGGCCCGGAGGGATCTTCGTCGATGCCACTCTCGGATTGGGCGGTCATGCGGAAGCCATTCTGCAGAAGATACAACCGGGCGGCCGGCTTATAGGGGTGGACCGCGACAAGGAATCCCTGGAGCGGGTTCGTGACCGTCTCCTCCCCTACGCGCACAGTGTCTTGTACTTCCACGAAAACTTTAAGAATCTTCCTTTGATTCTCAACAATCTCGACCTGCCGCCCTTGGACGGGATCCTGGCCGATCTGGGTGTCTCCTCCTACCAGCTCCTTTCCCCCGAGCGTGGTTTCAGCTTCCAGGGGAGCGGGATGCTCGACATGCGCATGGACCGGTCCCAAACGCAAACGGCGGCAGGACTTGTCAACCAGCTTCCGGAGGAGCAGATCGCGGATCTGATCCACCGTTACGGCGAGGAGCGCTATGCCCGGCGCATCGCCAAAGCCATCGTGCGAGCGCGCTCGCAGGGCAGAATTTCCCAGTGCGCGGAGTTGGCGCGAATCATAGAGTCGGCCGTGCCTGCCCGCGGCCCTCGATCCATTCACCCGGCCACCAGGACCTTTCAGGCATTGCGGATCGCCGTCAATGAAGAGCTCGAAGGACTTGAGGAGTTTCTCGCCGATGTCCTGCCCTTCGTGAAGCCTGGCGGCAGGGTTGCCGTGATCTCATTCCACTCCCTGGAAGACCGCATCGTAAAGCGTACTTTCCGCAAGGCGGCCGGCCTGTGTGTGTGCAACCGTTCTCCCGAGCTCTGCACCTGCCCACGAGAAGCCCGGGTCACGATCATTACTCCACGACCCGCGACTCCCCGAGCCGCGGAGCTGAAGGACAATCCAAGGGCCAGGAGCGCCCGGCTACGCGTAGCGGAACGAATTTAGGATGATGAACCGATATTGCCAAGAGGGAGGACCCCATGGTTGATTGGGCGCAGGAACGTGCGATTTCAAACAACGGCATCACGCCAAGAACCGATTCGCGCAGCCTCAGGCAGCTTCTTTGGCTCACGCTTGGTCCAATAATGCTGGCGGCAGTTTTCGTCGCCCTTTTATGGGAGCGAAGCCAGCTGGTCAGCATCGGCTATGAAACCCAACGCTTGATGGAGGCCGAGGAGGCCCTTCTCCGAGTCCAGAAGACCCTGATATTGGAAGAAGAGACCCTCAAGGATCCGGTGCGCATAGACGCCGTGGCACGGGGCATCCTCGGGATGGCGCCGCTGCGCCCCCGTCAAGTGCTGGTTGCGGCCATGCCGGACGCCGACCTCAACCTGCGCCCGACGCTGGCAATGGCACGAGTCCCGGACCAGGGTTCGGGCACTCTAGAGGCCCGCTAGTTCTCAATCGGCGCATGTTCAAATTTCAAATTTGAAATCAGGCAAGGAGAAAAGCTTGACCACGAATTTCACGAATTACACGAAAACAAGCCGGCGGTTCCGCGCAGCCTCTGCATCGCTCTCACTAAGGATAGACACCGCCTGCGATTCAAAAAATTCGGGTAATTCGTGGCGAGCCTTTCTCTCGTTAATATTTTGCCCCGAGGTTCCTCCCGAAACTGACGGATTGCCTTGCGGTATGGTATAAGCTTGACTAAGTAGGTGCGTATGGCCGGCCGTGTGGATGCTCCCCATCCCGGCAGAGTAACCTTGGTGATAGGCTTCGTTACCCTCTGGAGCCTCGTTATTCTCGGGCGCCTGATGCAGTTGCAAGTCATCAAGCACGAGGAATTCACCCAGCTGGCGCTGAAGCGCCACGTGGTAACCCGTTCCGTTCTGGCTCCCCGCGGAATCGTTTACGACAGCCACATGGATGAACTGGCCACCAGCGTCAGAGTCAGCACGGTAGTGGCCGAGCCTAAGCGAATTCAAGAGATTCCCCGAGCGGCGCACAGTCTGGCGGCCATCCTTCGAATGAATTCCGTCGAACTGAAAACCCGGATGATGGATCCTTCCCGGCAGACTTTTCAAATCGTCAAGCGCCGGATCGATCCCAAGGATGAAGCGCGTATCGAAGCTTTGGGGATCGATGGAGTCCATCTTATCGAAGAAAGCATGCGCGTCTATCCGAACCGCAAGCTCGCATCCCATACCCTGGGATTCGTAAACATGAACGGGGACGGAGCAAGCGGCCTGGAAGTCCAGTACGACAAGGAGCTTAAGGGGACTCCCGGACTGATTTCTTTCAACGTGGACGCGCTGCGCCGGTCCTTCCGGGGAAACGTGGAGCAGCCACCGATTCAGGGGCATTCCCTGGTGCTCAGTCTGGATCGATCCATCCAGTACATTACGGAGCGCGAGCTCGCAGCGGGTGTAGAGGGAGCGCATGCCAAGGCAGGCATTGCCATCGTGATGGAATCAGAAACGGGGCGCATCCTGGCTCTTGCGAATTATCCCGACTTTAATTGCAACAAGTACAATGAGTACGATGCGGGATTCTGGCGCAACCGCGCCGTTTCGGACCTCTTTGAGCCGGGTTCCACGTTCAAAGTCGTTGTGGCGACGGCGGCCCTCGAAGCCGGCCTCACGCGCCCCGACGAAGTGATTGACTGCCAGAAAGGCTCGATCACCATAGGGGGACACGTCTTTCACGATCACCATCCCTACGACCTGCTGACTTTCGGCCAGGTTCTGGAAAACTCGTCAAACGTCGGAGCTGTGAAGCTGGGCCTGCGTCTGGGTGAGGAGCGGTTGTACGAAGCGCTGCGGAACTTTGGCTTCGGTGCGAAAACCGAAGTGGACCTGCCCGGCGAAATTGTGGGACTGGTCCGCGACTGGCGCAACTGGTCTGCGCTCTCGATCGGCGCCATTTCGTTTGGCCAGGAAGTCGGTGTGACCCCCATACAGATGCTGGTTGGCATCAATGCGATTGCCAATGGCGGGTATCGCGTCCGGCCGACACTGGTGGACCGGGTGATAGACTATCGGGGAGACCTCGTGCGTACTCGCGCGAGCCAGACACAGAGAATCATGAAGACTGAAACCGCGGCGGCCGTCCTTCGTGCATTTGAGGGGGTCGTTCTGCGCGGCACGGGAAAGGCAGCCGCTCTGGAAGGGTACCGAGCAGCCGGAAAGACGGGAACCGCGCAGAAGATCGTGGACGGCCGGTATTCCGCCACAAAGTACGTGTCTTCCTTCATCGGCTTTGCCCCTCTCCCGGATCCCAAGGTCACCGTGATGGTGATGGTCGACGAACCCAATGGAACCATTTACGGAGGGACGGTCGCGGCTCCGGTGTTTCAGAAAATCACGCAGGAAGTGCTTCTGCAACTGAAAGTGGCGCCAGACCAAACGCTGCCTGCACGAAAGTTCGATCCCGCGCTCGCAGCCAGGGACTCCGAAGATTATCTCCCCAATGCCACGCCGGTCCTTCCTCTCGTGGCGCAGGATCCGCGTAAGCCTGAAAAAACAAAGAACGAAGTCATCAAGGTGTACGTGCCGGACTCGACCCTGGCGATGCCCGACTTTCGCGGGATGGCCAAGCGGAAGGTGGTAGCTCGCTGCCAGGAGTTGGGAATCAGAGTGCAGGCGGACGGATCCGGTATTGCTGTCTCCCAGCTCCCCCCTCCGGGAACAGCCGTCGCTTTCGGCGATACCTGCAACGTTGTCTTTGCCAAGAAGAATTTGAGCAGTTACAAAAGCATCCCGGGTCTCACCCTGGACACTGCCGAGAGAAGTGTCCCCCCCCCGAATGAGACTCCCGGACGACACTGAAGGCTCGCAATTCCATGTTGCTTGGAGAGATTCTGGCTCAGATTCCCCGAACAGAAGCCAGGGGAGATCTTAAAAGACGGACGGAAACCTCCACATCCCCCAGGCAATGGACCGGGGAGCGGTCGCAATCGCCTCGGAAATAGATCCGGATGCGCCCCCCGATGTGGTTACTGTCAGGGTAGCCGACGCGCGGAACTTCCTTGCCCAGGCGTCCCAAGTGTTCTTCCGCCAACCCGCCTCCCAACTGAAGCTGGTGGGAATCACAGGAACGAACGGTAAGACAACAACCACCTACCTGATGGATTCCGTGCTCAGGCAGGCCGGTTACAAGCCCTGCCTTGTGGGTACGCTGGGGCTCAAGATCGGGGACCAGCCCTACCCCTCCCATCACACAACACCGGAAGCCCCGGATCTCCTGCGCTTTCTCCGGCGGGCTCTGGACGAAGGCTGCACCCACGGCGCCCTCGAGGTTTCTTCCCATGCCCTGGCCCTGAAGAGAGTTTTCGGCACCCGCTTCGTCGTTGGGGTTTTTACGAACCTGACACCGGACCATCTGGATTTCCACGGCACCATGGAGTCCTACTACCATGCAAAGCGGTTGTTGTTCGCGCCCGAGGGGGAGAACGGGGTGGAGCTGGCGGCCATCAATACCGATGATGCGTGGGGCAGGCGGCTTGCCTCAGAGACTTCGAGCCAGGTCCTGTGCTACGGCCTCGGCAAGAAAGCGCACGTACGCGCCCTGGAGTTTCGCAACCGGATCGACGGAACGGACCTGAGGGTCGCGACTCCGAGAGGCGAGGTGCAGATCGCCACAAAGCTGATTGGGCGCCCGAATGTCTACAACGTCCTTGCCGCGGTGTGCGCCTCAGTCGGCCTGGAGCTGGATCTCGAGCATATCCGGAACGGAATCGAGGCGCTGCCGGGCGTTCCTGGCCGGATGGAGACCGTCGATTGCGGGCAAGCTTTTACGGTGCTCGTGGATTACGCGCACACGCCCGACGCCCTGGAAAAGGCCCTCGAAACGGTGTTGCAACTCCCTCACCACAAAGTCATCACTGTTTTCGGATGCGGGGGAGACCGGGACAAGACCAAACGCCCGGTAATGGGGGACATCGCCTCGCGCCTGAGCGATCTTGTGTTTGCTACCTCGGATAACCCGAGGAGTGAAGATCCGAAGCAAATCCTCGCGGAGATCGAACCCGGCCTTCAGCAGGGAAAGGCGCATTACCGGCTGATAGTGGACCGCGGCGAGGCTATCGCCGCGGCAATCCACAGTGCCCGGCGCGGGGACGTCGTGCTTATCGCAGGGAAGGGGCACGAGGACTACCAGGTCATCGGCAACAAGACCGTGCCCTTTGACGACCGTCAGCTGGCCCGGCAAATACTCACGCAGATCCGCCACGAGGGAGGCTCGTAGAGACGCTGAGGCGCATAGAAAGAAAATGGCAAATGACAAATCGTAGTTCGTTGTCCGGACTTCTGACTTCTATTTGTCATTTTTCATTTGTCATTGGTCATTTCTCATTGGTCATTTGTCATTTGACCGAAAATCCTTGCCAGGTCGCGAAGGATTTTCGGCTTAGTAGTATAGGAGATACGGAGAACGTGACGGGTTCGCCGTTGCACATCGGATTATGGAAAGTATGACAGCCGGAGAAGTGGAATCGAGCACCGGCGGCCTCTTGGTTTCAGGACCGCGAAACACCACCGTCAGCCGGATTTCCATAGATTCGCGCACGGTTCAGCCCGGAGATCTGTTTTTCGCCATTCGGGGCCCCAGGAACGACGGCCATCAGTTCATCGGTGCGGTCCTGGCCAGAGGAGCCTGTGGGGCCGTTGTGGATTTCAGCTACACGCTTGCAGAACCGTATCCCGAAGGCCGGATTCTGCTTCGGGTGGAGAACACGCACCAGGCGCTGAAAGATCTTGCCACGGACGTCAGGAGGCGCTGGCGCGGAAGTCTGGTGGCCATTACCGGCAGCGTCGGCAAGACGACGACCAAAGAATTTGCGGCCCACGTTCTGGAGACCGAGTGAGCGCCCCTGGCGAAATCGCCGAGATGTGCAGGATTGCGCGCCCGGATGTCGGCATCCTCACCAACGTGGCTCCGGTCCATCTGGAGTTTTTCAACTCCGTGGAGGACATTGCCCGGGCCAAAGGGGAGCTGGCCGAGGCGCTGCAATCCCACGGCACTTTCATCTACAACGCGGACGATCCCCTGGTGCGCCAGATCGCCGAACGTTTCTCCGGTCCGAAGATCTCATTCGGCCTGGGCGCAGACGCCGATGTCGGGGCGCAGGATGTCGAGATCGCGGGCCTGTATGAGACTCGATTCCGGGTTTCGTGGGCGGGAGTGACTCTCAAAGCCATGATCCCCATGGCAGGGACCCATTACGTCATGAACGCGCTTCCTGCCGTCGCGCTCGGGCAGCATTACAGGATTCCGCTGGAACAGATTATCGAGAGCCTGAGGGACCTGCGTCAAGCGCCTATGCGAGGCCAGGTGCTGCGTTTGAGGGGGGAGATCACGGTCATCGACGATTCCTACAATTCAAATCCTCGGGCTCTGACGCAGATGATCGAGATGCTCGCGCAGCTGCGTCCGACAAGGCGCCGTTTCCTGGTGGCCGGCGAAATGCTGGAGCTCGGAAGCGACTCGAAGACATTGCACTACGGCTGCGGCGCGCACGCAGCTCGATGTGGCATCGATCTGTTGGCGGCCGTGCAGGGCGACGCCCGGGAGCTGGCACGGGGAGCCGTGGAGGGCGGGATGCTGCAGACAAACGTGCGCTTTGCTCCCGATGCCGAAAGCGCCGTCCCGATTGTTCTGGAAACCGCGGAGCCCGGGGATCTCTTGCTGATAAAAGCCTCTCGAGGAGTTCACCTGGAGAGAGTAATACAGGCCCTGAAAACACGCTACCCGGAGGAGCGGGACTGATGCTGTACTACTTCCTCTTTTCGCTCCACGATGTGATACCGCCGTTCCGGGTTTTCCGCTACATCACTTTCCGGACCGCTGCGTCATACCTCACCGCCCTCGGGATCTGTCTGATCCTCGGTCCGTGGTTGATCAGGCGACTGCGCGAGTTCCAGATCGGCCAGCAGATTCGGGAGGAGGGCCCATCCTCGCACCGTGCCAAGGCGGGAACCCCAACCATGGGAGGGCTTCTCATAGTGATCGGAATTCTGATCCCGACCGTCCTCTGGGGAGATGTGACCAACTACTACGTCTGGATCACAGTCACGGCGACCTTTCTCTTCGGTGTTGTCGGGTTCATGGATGACTATTCCAAGATCAGCAAGAAGCGCTCCCTGGGCATGACAGGAAAGAAGAAGCTTTTCTTCCAGGCGTCGATCGGCCTTGGTATCTGCGTTGCCCTGCACTACCTGTCCGCGCGGGGGCTCTACAGCACGAAACTCAGCGTTCCGTTCCTCAAACAGTTCACGCCCGACATGGATCTCTGGAATCCTCTGGGGCTCCCGCTGATGTTGCCCCTGTCGTTCTTCGTCCTCTTCATCGTCATTGCGTCCTCGAACGCGGTCAATCTTACGGACGGGCTTGACGGGCTCGCGTCCGGCTGCGTCATCATTGCCGCCGCCGCCCTGACCGTGCTGTCTTACGTCACCGGTCACGCGCGCCTCGCCGACTATTTGGGATTGGTCTGGAACGTTTATGCCGCGGAGCTGACCATCTTCTGCGGGGCGATGGTGGGAGCCACGATGGGCTTTCTCTGGTACAACGCGCATCCGGCGGAGGTCTTCATGGGCGACGTCGGATCCCTGTCGCTTGGCGGCGCGATCGGAACGGTTGCCGTGCTCATCAAGCAGGAGTTTCTTCTCCCCATGATCGGCGGGGTGTTCGTGCTGGAGGCGCTGTCGGTAATCATACAAGTGGCCTCCTTCAAGTTTCTCGGGAAGCGAGTGTTCCGCATGGCGCCAGTGCACCACCATTTCGAGCTGATGGGCTGGAACGAAACAAAGGTAGTGATCCGGTTCTGGATCGCCGCCATTATTTTCGCACTCTTCAGCCTGACGACATTGAAGTTGCGTTAATGCGTCAGTTGCAAGGAGTTAGTGATTCTTCGCGCCTTTGCGTCTTAGCGGTGAATGCGGCGGAACCTGTTTTCACCACAAAGACGCGAAGACACAAAGAAGCTCAGG
>QHZE01000497.1 GCA_003225335.1 Acidobacteriota bacterium | reverse complement strand
ATGCGTTGCAGCCTGAGCCAGAGGAAATCTTAACGATCAAACCGCTGACGGCTATTCCTGGTCCAGACCACTCTCCTGTTTGACCATGACCCTCGTATCGCCCATAGGCGAGGGTCCGTTCGCAACCCACGAGAGCTTCACGGCGCACACAACGACTACGGTGTAATGCCTTGGCGTGAAAACGCATGCGGTCTTCGGGATGTAGTGCCAAGAATTCTTTATCCGGGAGCGAAGGAAGCGCGGATTTCCGACTATCCGTTCATTATTCCTCCACAATTCTCGCACTATCCCGTCACTATTTGGAGGCGGAGGTCGGAATCGCACTGCATCACTGCTCCGTTCCAATCCTCACAACCCCCATGCAAATCAATCAACTACGCTCGTTCCCCAGTAAAATCAGGCTTCCAGAGGCCTTTGAGAAAATCAAGAACTATCCTGCCAATAGCGTTTCAAAATTTTCTCACTATTCTTCCAGTATCATTTTACTGGAGCTTTTACTGGAGGTTGTTCCGGTTTCGTCGAAATTTCTCCGGGTCACAAACATTATCCCTGTCCCGAAAGGAGCAGTCCCAGACAACCGCATAGTCCTCGTCCAACGGCGAACCAGAAAACCTCGATTTCTGGACGCAAATCAGCCGAGTTTGCGTGCCAGGCAATGACTTTCCCTACTGTCCTGCCACTATCCTTCGACTATCTCTTCACTTTATATTGTTAGCCATCTCTGAAACGGGTCCATCCCCTTGACAACTGCACAGTCCTGGTCGGACGTTGGCCTCGTGAAGGAACCCAGCAATATCTTGTGAAAGCAGAGTCTCTGTTTGAGATCGGAAGAATCATCTCAGGATGCTGAATGGAGCGGGTGAAGGGAATCGAACCATCGTTTTCCAAATCTAGCAACAAATCGTTAATAACACGACACTTGTGCTCGGTTTTCGCCTGCGTCATTAGTTCAGAGCTGCTACCTCAAAATGGCTCGATTCAAGGTTCCGCCGATTCCGGCGCACTTGGTGGAAACATCAAAAAGCCACCCCAATTCGAAGCGACACCGGCTGACTGACGTGCTTTGCTAGTAGATTGACGTGTTCTGCGAGTGACGCGCGTTTGATTTGCAGTACTCTAGGAACATGTATCGAAACATCGGGCTGCTCATTACCTTCGCCGCTTTCGCACAATCCGCTTTTTGCGGCCAGTTTGATTGGCCGCAATGGCAAGGGCCGGATCGCACGGCGCATTCTAAAGAGACCGGTCTGCTCAAAGAGTGGCCAAAGGACGGGCCGCCTCTCGCCTGGAAAGTGAAAGGCCTTGGCGGCGGAGACAGCATGCCCTCGGTTGCAGCGGGCCGGATCTATGGGATGAGCAATCGTGGTGATGATGAAATGGTGTGGGCTCTTTCAGAAAAGGACGGCAAGGAAATGTGGGCGGTTCGAATCGCGCCGGCTCACTCGCAGAACTTCCCGCAATCAAAAGAAGGTCCGAGTGCTACCCCGACCGTGGATGGTGACCGACTGTATGTCATGGGGCTGGCGGGCAATGTGGCTTGCCTTCAGGCGGCCGACGGCAAGGTGGTTTGGCAACGGAACCTGGTGACGGATTTTGGTGGTGCAATACCGGCTTGGAGCTACCGCGAATCGCCACTGATTGACGGTGACAAGCTGATCTGCACTCCCGGCAGCGATGGTGCAATGCTGGTGGCTCTTGATAAGTTGACCGGCGATACCATCTGGAAGACCAAAATGCCCGGCGGTTCGGGAAGCGCTCCTGGCGGAAGTAGTAATCCTGGTGGCGGTTTCGGTGAGCGCGGCGGTGGTTCCGCTCCGGGGGTGACCGGCACCAAGGATCCGAATCTGTTTGTCAGCGAGCATTGGGGGATGACGGCTTTCTCGCAAAAGGTTTCCAACGGCAAATATGTCGCGAAACTCTACTTTGCGGAAACCTACCAGGGAATTACCGGCCCGGGCCAACGCGTCTTTTCTTTCAACGTCCACGGGCATGAGTTCAAGGACTTCGACATCTGGGTCAAGGCTGGTGGTTCCAATAAGGCCTATGTCGAGACGGTACCGGTAGAAGTGACCAACGGCGAGTTTCGCATTGTTTTCACGTCCCAAGTCGAAAACCCAGCCATCAAGGCGATTGAACTCATCCCGCAAGGGGATTCTGCAGCAGGCGGCACATCGCCTGCAGGGGCCATCCGGATCAATGCCGGGGCGGCCTCGTCATTTACGGATTCGAGCGGCCAAGTTTGGCAGCCGGATAGTGGGTTTGAGGGAGGCATGACGAATCCGGGTCTTGTCGCTATTGGTGGCGCTCCCGGCGGTGCTGACCGTGGCCGCGGTCGTCCTGGCGGCGGCTTCGGCGGCTTCGGCGGTCCGGGAGCGTCTGGAGCGGCTTACGTCTCGCCGATCGCGATCGACCTCGACGGGCAGCGCCAGTATGTGCAACTCACCGCCAAAGCGCTCGTCGGTGTTTCCGCTTCCGGGAGGCGGAGTCGTGAAGCTCAGCCGAGACTCGAGCGGGGCGGTCAAGGCCGAGGAAGCCTGGTCGTCCCGGCAGATGGAGAATCATCACGGCGGCGTGATTCTCCACGACGGCGCCCTGTCTGGGTCCAACGGCGGTAACGGAGGCGGCTATCTTATCTGTCTCGACTTCAAAACAGGCGAGGTGTTGTGGAACGAAAAAGATTCGGACAAGCGCCGCGTGACCAAAGGCTCGGTGGCCTTTGCAGACGGCCGCATTTACTACCGCACCGAGGAAGGCCCGATTGTTCTGATTGAACCCAGCCGCAAGGAATACCTGGAGCGTGGGCGCTTCGAGCAACCTGAGCGCACCAAGCTGCCCGCGTGGGCGCATCCCGTGATTGCCAACGGCAAGCTCTACATTCGGGATCAAGACACGCTGTTTTGTTACGACGTGAAGGCGAAATAAATGCCCGCCCTGATTCATGCGCGAAGATTATGAGCGATCGATTACGCATCTCAAATGCCTGGGGAAAGCGTTTCACGGACCAGAAGATTGCTCTTCCGGCGCTGCTTCGGCGCGCAGGGCTTCCTGTGGGACTTTTCGATCAGGAAAAGGTTTACCTGACAACGGCTCAATTGTTCGCCCTATGGCGAAGCGTTGGTGAAACGAGTTCAGATCCTGCCATTGGCCTGAAGCTTGGCAGTGAAACCCGATTGGCCCGTTCCCACCCCGCTGGCATCGCCGTGATTTGCAGCCGGACGTTCGAGGATGCTTTGCAACGGCTCGCCCGCTACAAACAACTCACTTGTCCGGAAGAGATTCGCGTCGATCGCGGAGCGCAGGAGGCATCCGTCGAGTTCTTCTACGTCGAGGCTGACGAACCCCAACCCGACCTGCTGGTGGATATGGTGCTGTCGTGGGTTTTGAGCGTGGGTCGTCATGGCACTGATGGCCAAATCACACCGCTCCGGGTCGATCTCGCTCGCCCGGCGAAGCATCGCTCGATCCTTGAAAGCCATTTTGGCTGCCGGGTGCATTTCAAAGCGGACCGCAACGCTCTCATTTTTCGTAGCCGTGATCTGGACACACCATTCGTGACCCATAACGAAGAGATGCTGGAAGTGATCGGCACGCACCTGGAGTTGGAACTGAAAGCTCAGAACGCGAGCGCAAACATCGGCCAACAGGTGAAGCAAACTCTTAGCCGATCCATGGCCGGGAAGCGTCCCACACTGGAAGATGTCGCGAAAGAACTTGGCTTGGGCACGCGAACGCTTCAACGCCGACTTACTGATGCAGGCATTACCTTTCAACAACTCGTCGAAGAGACGCGCCGTGAGCTTGCCCATCATTTTCTGAAGCAGCGGGCCGTGGAACTGAACGAAACCGCGTTCTTGCTGGGCTTTGAAGATGCGAATTCGTTTTATCGTGCTTTTCAGATTTGGGAAGGGACTTCGCCTGGTGAATGGCGCGCCCGGCATTGCCCGGAGGAGGCGGTTCCGCTCCAAACGCGACAGGTTGCTGCCTCCGTAACTGGAGCATTCGGACCCGTATTCACGAACGCGAAAGGACGGAAGTGAAGCTGATCGCGGTTACGGCCTTAACGTTTTCTCTGTTCGCCCCGGCTTTCGCGCAAACGAATCAAACAGGATCCTCTTCCAATCCAGCCGGCGCCCAAGCTCCGGGCTCGCAATCAATCAAAATAATGCGGAGCGGCTCGCAATCATCTCGGCAAGGCGCAGCAGAGAATTTCTCCGGAACCGTTCGTGTCGACCCATTGTTTGAAGCGACCGCTCCGGGCCGAGCACGAGGTTCGCTGGTCACGTTCGATCCAGGAGCACGCACAGCGTGGCACACTCACCCGCTGGGCCAGATCCTAATCGTAACTGCGGGAGTTGGCCGCATACAACGCTGGGGCGATCCTGTCGATGAAATCCGCAAAGGCGATGTCGTCTGGATTCCGCCCGGTCAGAAGCACTGGCACGGAGCCGCGACAAATAGCTCGATGGCACACATTGCCATCGTCGAGACGCTTGACGGACAGTCGGTTGAGTGGATGGAGAAGGTCAATGACTCTCAATATGGCGACCCAGTCCGTGCCGAGGCTTCGGCGACAAACACATCTCCCGCTAGCCCTCGCCCATCTCGACGCGCAATCGGTGACTTTTCCCCAAAACTTGCGGAGCTAACCGACAACGTCCTCTACGCAGACGTTTGGGAGCGACCTGAGTTGTCGAAGCGTGACAGAAGCCTGGTTACGGTGGCCGCGCTCATTGCCATGAACCGCCCGGAACAACTCCGTTCTCATCTCGCGCGGGCGCGTGAAAATGGCGTAACGCAGGACGAGCTGATCGAAACCATCACTCACCTTGCCTTCTACTCCGGTTGGCCTAATGCCGTAACGGCTGTCGGGGTGGCCAAAGAAGTCTTCGAGAAGAAATGAGTTCGGCACGATTTCTTAGGAGCGACCGGACAAACAAAAATATGCGAATACATCGATATCGATCTGAAACGACATTTACCGCCCTGTGGCTGCTGGCAGCTATCCTTCTTGCTTCAGTCAACGCGCAAGAAACGAAGGAGAGCAAGCCAGACTCAAAACCTCAGCCAACGGTTCCCACAGCCTTAGGCATTGTGCGCGGCGTAACCGAAGGAGAAGTTTCCAGTTTCAAAGGAATTCCTTATGCGGCCGCCCCGGTGGGCGCCAATCGCTGGCGACCGCCTCAACCCATGTCACCATGGGATGGAGAGCGTGATGCCAGCAAATTCGGCGCAGACTGCGCCCAGGCTGGGTTTCCACGCACGCCTGGGTCGATCTCCGCCAGCTCATCGGAGGATTGCTTATTTCTTAATGTTTGGCGACCTGCCTCCGCGGCGGGGGATTCAAAACTCCCGGTTATGGTGTGGGTTCACGGTGGCGCTTTCGTGTTCGGTAGTGGCTCAAGCCCGGACTTTTCGGGGGTCCAATTCGCGAAGCAAGGTGTGATCGTCGTCACTTTTAATTACCGTCTGGGGCGGCTCGGTTTCTTCGCATTTCCTGCGCTGAGCAAAGAGCACCCGGACGAACCCAAAGGCAACTACGCTTACATGGACCAAATCGCCGCCCTAAAATGGGTGCAGAAGAACATTGCCGCATTCGGAGGCGATCCCAACAACGTGACAATTTTCGGCGAATCCGCCGGCGGCGTCTCAGTGCACACCCTCCTGACCTCACCGTTATCGCGCGGTTTTTTCCAAAAGGCGATCAGTGAGTCCGGTGGCGGACGCGACGGTGTGCTCACTGGAAGACCGATGAGCAAGGATGGTGTCGATCCAAACTATCCGGTCGCGGCGGAGACAATCGGAGTGAACTTCGCACACAAGCATGGGATTGAGGGCACGGATGCCGCCGCGTTGGCCAAGCTGCGCGCCTTGAGCGTGGGGGAGATTGTGGATGGGGGGCAGGAAAGCGATGGACCCGGAGGTCCTCCCATCTACCCAGGTCCGATCCTTGACGGCAAACTGGTCGTAGAAACTGCTGAGAGCGCATACAAGGCAGGGAGGCAGGCAAACGTTCCCCTCATTATTGGATCGAATAGCGCTGAAGTGCAGGCTGGCTTTGTTAATGCCAGTTCGAAGGAGGAACTTCTTTCTCAGTTCGTGAGCGTGAAAAGTGAAATGAGCGCCGCATACGATCCTGATGGCGCGACTGATTTCGCCAGGATGCTCACGCTGGTCAATACGGACAAGGTATGGGCGGAGCCAGCTCGGTTTACGGCAAGAGCCTTTGTTGCCAAGGGCACACCCGCTTACCTTTACCTTTTCTCTTATGTCTCCCCCTCAATGCAGGGGAGAATGCGGTTTGGCGCCGCTCACGGATCTGAAATCCCTTACGTGTTCAATAACCTCAGAACTCGAAATGGGGCCACAGTGTATCCCAAGGACGAAGTCGTTGCCAAGATGATCAACACCTATTGGGCGAACTTCGCCAAGACAGGTGATCCAAATGGGCCAGGATTGCCGAAATGGCCGCGATACGAACCTAGCAAGGGCGAGATCTTCGATATCAAACTCGACGGTTCGCCGATCGCCGAACCCGATCCGCGGAAAGCGCGACTCGATGTGATTGAGAAAGCCGTCAATGCCTCCACGTCACGCTAGCCAATCCGGAGCATATGCGGTTTAAAAGATTGAGGCGAGCAACCCTGCTTGTTGTGGTGGGATTACTTGGAATCTCGCTCAACTCCAACGGCGCCGCTTCCGCTCAGGATGCGAGTGCAACGGTCGAGCCGCTGATGATCCAGGAACAAGGGAGCTTCGCGGTCGGCGGAACGGTAGTAACGAGCTCAGGCTACTATGACGCTACCAACCGAAGTCCTTCTGGCCAGACGTTGCACGGAGATCACGCATACGTATTCTACCAAGTGCCAGTCCAGCCTCGAAAACTGCCTCTCGTAATGTGGCACGGCATCGGGCAGTTCTCGAAGACTTGGGAAACCACGCCGGATGGCCGGGAGGGATTCCAGAATATTTTTTTGCGTCGCCGCTTTTCTGTTTATGTAATCGACCAGCCGCGACGTGGCCGGGCTGGTCGTAGCACGTTGCCCGCGACCATCACACCAAAACCTGATGATGAGGACTGGTTCGGCACGTTTCGCCTGGGCATTTGGCCGGATTTCTTTCCGGGTGTGCAGTTCTCGCGGGAGCCCGAGGCTCTGAACCAATACTTTCGCCAGATCACACCGGATACTGGTCCGCTTGATCCCGGTCTGAACTCAGAGGCGGTCACAGCGCTTTTTAAGAAGATTGGCCCCGCGATTCTCGTGACCCATTCCCACGCAGGAGGCATTGGGTGGCGCGTTGCGACGAAGAGTTCGAATGTGCGCGCCATCGTTTCTTATGAGCCGGGAAGTAGCTTCATATTCCCGGAAGGCGAAGTTCCTTCAGCCATGCCCAGCGCGGGCGGTATGCTTGAGGGAATCGGTGTTGCTCTATCAGACTTCATGGCACTGACAAAAATTCCGATCATCATTTTCTACGGCGACAACATTCCGTCGCAACCGACGGCGAATCCGGGTCAGGATGGTTGGCGTGTCCGTCTGGCGATGGCGAGACTTTGGCGCGATGCGGTGAACCGGCGGGGCGGTGATGTCACCGTCGTGCATCTGCCCGAAATCGGTATCCGAGGCAACACTCATTTCCCATTCTCGGACCTCAACAACGTGCGGATTGCGGATGAGTTGTCAACGTTCCTTACGACGAAGCAATTGGACTAACGCTTCGCACTTTAACCAAGGAGATAGGATGCAAAAGAGAAAATTGGGAGAAAGCGGACTTCAGGTTTCAGCCGTTGGACTCGGCTGCATGGGAATGAGCAAGGGCTATTACAGCACGCCGGGAGATCGTCAGGAAATGGTTGCGCTTTTGCGTTCCGCCGTGGACCGAG
>QHZE01000496.1 GCA_003225335.1 Acidobacteriota bacterium | reverse complement strand
AAAAGCTCAGAAATATGGGCACGTGTGTGGTTGTCCGTACGCCAGCTTCGGCGCTGAACTGACAACTAATGACGAAAGGGTGCGCATCAAAGTTGAGGAATTGATCGAACGCTCCACCAAATTCATCGAGAGCGCGATCGCCGAAGCGATACGGGAAGGATCGGTTTCCGTGAATGATCCCAAGACTTCGGCGCGTCAGATTTTCTCCTATCTGCTGGGCCTGCTTCTCCAAGCCAGGCTGCGCAACGATCTCAACGTGCTTCGCGATCTGCAACCAACAGTGATTACCATGGTAGGCGCAAAGCAGCGGGTGCCATCAGATTTCGCATTGAGCGCTTAGGGACGAACAAGAACTCAGGCGCTACCCCTTTGGATGTTCAACCGCTTCATCTTTGAGACAAGCGTGGTCGGCTTGATCCGCAATAGCGCCGCGGCGCCGTCAGTGCCGTAGATTTTCCAATTCGTCCGGTGCACAGCGGCTGTTACGATCTCGCGTTCGCGCACGGCCAGTTCGTCCAGAGAAAGTTCTGCTTCTCCATTGCGGCCAGGGGCAAGCGTGGGCCGGTCCACTGGACCGTCGCGGTTGGCGCGGTGAGGCAATTCGAACTGCAGCTTGCCGCCCTTGGCCAGAATAACGGCACGTTCGATCACGTTCTGCAACTCGCGCACATTGCCGGGCCAATCATAGCCTTGCAATTCCTGCATTTGAATTTTCGTCAGGCGCGGACGTGGAACCCCGAGACGGCGTGAGGCTTGTTTGATGAAGTGTTCGGCAAGTTCTCCGACATCCTCCAGGCGCTCCCTCAACGAAGGGACTTCAATCGGGAAAACGCTGAGCCGATAATAGAGGTCGAGGCGGAAACGGCCTGCCCTGGCCTCGGCCAGAAGGTCGCGATTGGTGGCAGCGATCAGGCGCACCTTGACCGTGCGCGTGCGCTCGTCCCCCACCCGTTCAAATTGTCCCTCCTGCAGGACGCGCAGCAGCTTGCTTTGCAGGTCGAGCGGGATTTCTCCCACTTCGTCGAGGAACAGTGTGCCGTCGTCCGCCAATTCAAACCGGCCGACACGGTCTTTTATCGCGCCCGTAAACGCCCCGCGGACGTGGCCGAAAAACTCACTCTCAAACAGCTCCTTGGGAATTGAGGCGCAGTTCACCCGCACCAGTGACCGGCCTTTGCGCGCACTCAAGTCATGGATTGCGCGCGCGACCAGTTCTTTGCCCGTACCGGACTCTCCCAGGATAATTACATTAGCCTCGGTCGGTGCGACAGTGGCAATCTGGGCCAGGACTTTCTGAAGCGCCGGGCCGTGGCCAATGATGTTCCCGAAGCCGGCCCGAAATTCGTCCTGGAGAAACTCGTTCTCGAACTCGAGGTTTTTCTGTTTGGCGATGCAGCTCAACGCCACCACCCGGCCGAGCACTTCGCCGCCATCATTGCGGTAGGGAGTGGATTTCACATACATCCAATGCAGTCGGCCATCCTTGCGTTTCATTTCGAACTCGAAGCACCTGGGCTCCTCATCGCTAGCCTTGTCAGCGGCGCAGTCGTCCTTTTCCGAGTCAGCGCGCAACAAGTGAGGAGTTTGGCCCAGGAGTTCCTCGGGCGAGTAGCCGGTGATCTCGTACACCAATTTATTCGCGTAAATGATGCGGCAGTCGGCGCCCAGGATCATCACGCCTTCGGAGAGGCTTTCCAGCGCGGCGCGGTAAAAGGACTCAGACTCGGTGAAGACCTGTGGTCCAATGCCGATCGCCATCTGCGTTTCTGCACTTGGATTCATGCGACCCAACATGACCCAGGAGGTCGCCTCGCGCAACGATTCAACGTTGTTCCCGCCACGGTTAAAAGTTGAAAATGCTTAACCGTGGTCTGCACCGCAAGGACGGTAATGCCTAAGTCCTGGCAATATCCAATTGGTTTCCAACTGCTTATACAGCTTATCACTCCTGCACTCAGGCCTTTGGCACAGGCCTAGCATTAAGGCTCTCATGAGCGTTTCGATTTGAAGCGGTTAAGAAAAAATACCTGAAACCAATCAAAGCCATGTTCGCATTTCTCGTCACCACCGTTGTTTTGACCCTGCTCTACGGGCTCGCCTGGCACGATCAGCCTCCCAGACAGCCTGAACGAGTGCGGAGCTCCGATCGAAAGTAAGAAACCATGAACGAGCTCACCCAGTTCCTGATGAGCCACGGCGGTCCGGTTCTGTTCGCGATCGTCTTCGTCGAGCAGGCCGGCTTGCCACTCCCCTCAGCACCGTGGCTGTTGGCCGCTGGTGCGCTTTCAGCCACTGGGAAGCTGAATCCTGTCCTCGCGCTTGCGATGACTGCATTGGCCTGCGTGGTTGCGGATTGGATCTGGTTCTACGTGGGCCGCAGGGGCGGCCAGCGCGTTTTGCACCTGTTTTGTCGCTTATCCTTGGCCCCCAACACCTGTGTTGGGCGCACGAAGGGCTTATTCGCGCGCCACGGTCTGCAAGCACTCGCCGCCGCGAAGTTCATCCCCGGGTTGGGCGCAGTAATGCCGCCGCTCGCCGGTGCTTTGGGCATCTCTACCGGTCGTTTTCTATTGCTCGACGGCTTGGGCTCGTTGTTCTACGGCGGCTTCTATATCGCTGCAGGGCTTTTGTTCCACAACCAACTCCAAGACATAGTGGCGATGGTGGACGAACTCGGATTCAATGCCTTATTGTTGGCCTTGGTCCTGGTTCCAGGATATATCGTTTTCAAATATGTCCGGAGACGCCGACCTCTAATCGGACCAACTCATCACCGAACCGCCGGGGGACCAGAAGCCGAGACGATTGAAGAGAACGAAGGCGTCGCGCGCTTTGTCGTTATTCAAGGTACCGAGCACATCCTCAGTGACAAAACTGGCCCACTGGACCGTGAGGGTGTCGTCCTCGCGCTCACGAACACGGCTTCGCAATCCGCGCGGGATGACGCTCCCTCCTCGCTCGTACAAACCGCCCCAAGTGGATTATGAAAGCTTTCTTGCCGGAACAAACCCGCATCAGCCAGGTTCATTTGCGCACTGCCAGGCTTGAAGGTGCGTTGGTATTTTACACCGAGGTGTTAGGGCTGAGGTCACTCCACAGGTCGGGTTCCCATGCTACACTTTCAGCTACTGGAGCGGGGCCGGGGTTGCTTGTGCTGACCGAGGATCTGAACGCCCCACCGTGCCCGCCCCGCTCAACTGGACTGTATCATTTCGCCATTCGTTACCCGAGCCGGCAAGACCTTGCGCATGCTTATCACCGGCTGGTGAAGAGTGAGTATCCGGTTGCCGGCGCCTCCGACCATGGCGTAAGTGAAGCGCTTTATCTTAGTGATCCTGACGGTAACGGCGTCGAATTGTACGCGGATCGGCCACGTTCGCAATGGAACTGGCGCAACGGTCAGGTCGCCATGACCACCGAACCTCTGGATTTTGACAGCCTGCTCGCGTCAACTGAAGGCCAGCCTGCGCCGTCGAATGTGCCGCCGCAGACTGACCTCGGCCATATTCACCTGCATGTGGCCGACCTCACCGCCGCCGAGCGGTTCTACCACGAATTTCTCGGCCTGGCGGTGACACAGCGTTCGTACCCAGGCGCGTTGTTCCTTTCCGCCGGGGGTTACCATCACCACCTGGCCGTCAACACCTGGGCGGGCGATCGATCTCCACCGGGCAACAGCATCGGACTGATCTCGTATCGCCTGGAAGTTCCGGAGGCGGAAATTCTTTACTGTCTCCGACACCGAGCGCCACTCGCCGGCTACGAGGCGACGACACAACTCGGAGAGACCGCCTCGGAACTTCTTCAGATTCGCGACCCGAACGGCCATTGGCTGGAAGTGCAGCACGTGTCATCACCGCGGCTGACGCCGATTGATCGAAAACGCTCCCAATCCTTAACCAGGTTAACCAGGAATTGAACCATGAAACCGACCGTTGAAATCAGCGAGGCAATCGAACGTGAGCTGCTGAGTTGGCCGGACGTTACCGTTGGACAACATCGCTTCGGCGGTCGCGAATTTCGCATCGGCAAACGGGAAATCGGCCACCTTCACGGTAGCAGTGTGGCTGATCTCCCGTTCCCGCGCGCGATGCGCGATGAACTCGTTTCCAGCGGCAAAGTCTCTCCGCACCATCACATACCTGACTCGGGGTGGGTCAGTTTCTACTTGCATGGCGAAGAAGACGTTCCTTTCGCGCTCGCCTTGTTTCGGCGCAACTACGAGCGGATCCACGCCATCGTGCAACTTCAGCAGGCGAATCCAGCCCTTTCCATCAAACAACCGTCTCACACTGAACATGAAAACAACCATTGAAACCAATCGAGTCAGTTACGAAACCGTAGCCGCAACCAATGGATTGAGAAATCCATGAACCGGCTTTCCGAGCGTTCGCTCCTGTTGCTGCTCGCGGCGGTGCAGTTCACGCACATCGTGGACTTCATGATCCTGATGCCGCTCGGGCCGCAACTGATGCGCGAATTGCACATCGGTCCGGGACACTTCAGCGCGCTGGTTGCGGCTTACACGATCAGTTCGGGCGTGGTGGGTCTGCTGGCCGCGCCGTTCATTGACCGCTTCGATCGGCGAAAACTTTTACTCTTTGCCTATGTTGGCTTCATCGCGGGCACGCTGGCGTGCGCGTTTTCGCGAAGCGCGACCACGTTGCTCGCGGCGCGGGCTTTGAGCGGAGCGTTTGGCGGACTCTCG
>QHZE01000495.1 GCA_003225335.1 Acidobacteriota bacterium | reverse complement strand
TGGTCATTGCCCAAACGAGTCCGAAGCAACCAAGAAATCTGCTTGACGACGGCATCAAGCTTCTCGGAGATGGGCACTTTCTCGAGGCCGTCGAGGCTCTCAACCGGTTCAAACAAACGGCTCCCTCGGATCCCCGTCCTTACTTCTACTCGGGCATCGCGCTTACAGAATCAGGACGCCTGAGTGCGGCGGCGCTGGAGCTCGGCGAAGCCGTTCGCCTGGAGCCGCAACGGCCGGAGTATCGCATCTTTCAAGCAAACGCGCTCTCCCGCCTGAGGCAAAAAAAACATGCAATCAATGCCTTGACCATGTTTGACAAGAACGGTGCGGCAAACCAGTTGGACTCGGCCTGGCTGTGGCTTCTCAGCGAGGTGTATTCCCGTCTCGAGAGATACGAGGATGCCTTGAAAATACTGGAACTGCTGAGCGAGCGCACACCGGCCGATCCTCGCATCGATCTTAGCCGGGGAAAGGTCTACCTGGAGAAGGGCGAGAGCGATCTTGCCCTGGCGTCTTTCCAGAACAGCATTCGCAGATTGCCGGGCAACCCGGATCCCTATTTCGAGCTGGGCAAGATCTTGTACCAACGCAACGAAATCGCGGCGTCCAAAAGAGCTTTTCTGGAAGCGGTCGAACGAGACTCCCAAAAGGCTGAGTACCTTCTCAGGCTGGGTCAGGCGTGTTTAGCGCTCGATCAAATTGAAGAGGCACTCCAGTACTTGAAGCGCGCCGAGCCCGCGGGCTCTGCCCATCCCGAGATTCTCTACGCGTTGGGGAATGCGTACCAGAGAAGCGGAGATCGAGCCAGGGCTGTCGAGTACCGGAAGAAATATCAGGAAGTCAGCCTGGCCCGGCGCAAAAGCGAGGATGTCGAGCGCGAAGTCGGGAAGCTCCTCAAAGAGGGGGAGAAGGACCTTGATCAGGGAAATCCGGCAGCGGCAAACGCAGTGTTCGAGAAGGCACTTCGTTTGGACCCCCAAAATTGGGACGCTCATGGCTACCTGGCCGAAGGGTTTCTTTCTTCCGGAGAATCGCGGCTTGCCTATGAGCACCTCGTGAAGATGGCAGAGGTCGACCCGGATTCTGTCGTAGGAAACTATCTGATGGCCAAGTACTGGTACCAGCAGAAGGATTTCGAGCAGGCCCGCGCCTACGCGGAGAAAGTCAAGGCCTTTCGACCCGGCCATGCGGAGCTCCGCAACCTGCTGGGTCACATCTACCTCGGGCTGGGCAGGCAGGATTCAGCCTTGCGCGAATTTGAGGTGGCGGTCCAGCTCGCCCCCGACCGTTCCGACTTCCGCGAAAACCTGCTGCGGATCAAGAATCGCAGCCCGCGGAGATGAGAGTTTGAAACCGCCGATGAACACCGACCGCCGATAGCGTTGCATGGAGTTCAGGCTTTAGCCTGCACAGAGCGGTGCAGCCTTGAAGGCTGAGCTCCATACTTGAACTCCGGAGCAGGCATGGAGTTCAGGCTTTAGCCTGTACAGAGGCAGTACAGCCAGAAGGCTGAGCCTGAACGCTGAGATCCAAACCATCTCCGAATGAACCCAAACGGGAAATACTGCATCCAATTTAGAAAATTGGAGGAACTGTTTTGCGTAAGATAATGCTTGCCTTTGTGCTGGTCTTGGCTCTTCTGGGTTCTACGGGCGGCGCTCCGGCTGTCGTCCAACAAGGAACTTCGGCCTCCCCGTCTCCGGCTCACGACGGGCAGGCGAAAGAAGGTCAGCAATCCGTGTCGCCTCAGGGCGGATACGCCCTCAAGGTGAACGTGGATTCGGTCTTCCTCAACGTTTCGGTCCGGGAACGCACCACGAACCGCAGCATTGCCGGTCTGCAAAAGGACGACTTTCTGGTTTATGAGGATGGGGTCCAGCAAGAGGTCGGCCAGTTGTTGCCCACGGAAGCCCCGTTCAATCTGTTGCTTTTGCTCGACGTCAGTGGCAGCACCGCTTCCTACCTTCACTTAATGAAGGAGGCCGCGATCGACTTCACCCGGGAAATCAAGGCCGACGACCGGGTCGCCATCGCCACGTTTAACTCCCGGGTGCAGCTGGTCGAAAACTTTACCAACGATCGGGCGGCCGCCCAGCAGGCCATCCAGCGGATCCATTCAGGAGGGGGCACAGCCTTCTATGACGCGCTGATGACCTGCATCGACAGGTACATGCGCGGTGTTGAGGGTCGTAGCGCCATCGTGGTCTTTACTGACGGAGTCGACAATCAGCTCGCCGGAAGGTCTGCCACGGGCTCCCGAACCACCTTCGACGAGCTTTACCGAAGGGTCCAGGAAATCGATACGATCATATACACGATCTTTCTCAACACCGAGGGACAGGTGCCCGCCTTCACGCGGGGTCCTGGGGGGCGAGGGGGAATGGGCGGCCCGGGCGGCAGACGGCACGGAAGAGGGTTTCCTGGTTCTTATCCATTCCCTTGGCCCCAGCCCTTGCCCAATCCCTCTCCGCGCCCGCAGCAGGATGAAAAGGCCATTTACGAGGAGGCCAGGGACCAGCTCATGGAAATCGCGGAGCAGACGGGAGGCCGCATGCACTCTCCGCACAAGATTGAAGAGCTCTCGTCGGTCTACTCGGAGATTGCCGACGACCTCCGCATCCAGTACCAGCTGAGCTACAACTCGACGGATCGCGCGCGCGACGGGCGCTGGAGGGAGATACGCGTGAAGGTCGCGAACCATCCGGAAGCTGTGGTCCGCACACGAAAGGGTTATTACGCCCGGAAGGATGGCAGCCTCTCTGGGGCGCCGACGCCCTGATGGCCGTGTCTGTTTACGGATGAGCCCGCAGCTCCAGAATTGTCGGACTCCACGCGTCCAGGTCCACTGTTACCCGATCGGTCGTGCCGAGGATCTTGCCCGAGCGCAAGTCTCTGACCTGCGATTTCTGCTGAAAGACAAGCTGCAGGCGCGCGCGCTGCTCCAGCGCTGCATTGCCGGGATAGCCCTCGTCGCGCAGGGACTCGGCATCGAATTCGGGGTTGCGCATCAGTGCGATATACTCGGCGCCCCCTCCTCTGTAGCGCCAGATTTCCAGGCCGGCAATGGGCTGATCTGAAGCTGCGCTCGTCACCTTCACGGCGGGCGCTACCCCGGCCTCTTTCAGTAAAGTGTCAAAGAGCCTTTTGTAGCCTGCGTCCTTGGGCGGGCTGAGGCGGTATTTCCCGTAGTCATGCATATCCAGATTGAGATAGAAGGCGTGGCCTTTGCCCGCGCGGTTCTCGATGATGGCAGGGGCTTGAATCGCGTTGCTTCGCGCCTTGCCCGTCGTCACGGCGATGTCCGGTTCATACACTTCGAGCGGGGCGTGCGACGAGGCAGCCGGCGGCAGCGTCCCCGCTACCGCCTTCCCTCGCCAGCTCGCTCCGCTTCGCCGGATGCCGAACAGCTCGTCCAGCTGTCCCGCGCGCAGCCGCTTGCCGTGCTCGTCCATCGTCGCCGTCATGTTGTCAGCGATCACCGTGCCGCCGGCGCGCACGAAGGCTTCGATTTGCCGGCATTCCCTCTTTGACATGGCCACCGATTGTGGAAGCAGCAGCACTTTGTAACCGCTTCGGACGAGCTCGCCATTCTCTATTTGCTCATAAGAAACAAAATTGGACTGCAAGCCCAGATCCTCGATAACGCGTACAAAGCTGTCGCGCACGCGCGCAAAACGGCCGTGATAAGCCTCGTGGTCGTAGCGGCGGCGCGGCCAGTTGTCGCCGTCTTCGCGCGAATCAAACATCCAGTGCGCGCGGATGCTCGGCTGCGAGTAGTGGATCGCGATGCGGTCGTCCACCCGATCGAGCTTGTAGAGTGCCGGCGCCACGACTTTCAGTTCTGGAAACAACTGCGCCAGCCCTTTGCCGCGGTCCGTGAGCGGCAGATCCTCTTTGGTTTTTTCCACTGCGCGGCTCTTCTCGTCGTCCCAAATGATCAGGCCTCGATCCCCATGGAGCAGCCGCCACCAGAGCAGGCGCCGGATCCGGGAAAAGTCGCTGCCGGATATCGTTCCTAATACGGGCGCTTCGGAGGGCAGGAAGGAGCGGAGAATTTCACGGCTGTTGGCGATGTCGTAGGGTTCGATCCAGTCCACCGCTTGCGATAGACGCCACAGGTCGTAGCCGCCCCAGGCGCTGGGCATTTGCGTACCCTCAATACCCACAGGAGTATCGGTGTCGAGTTCCCGAATGTAACTTCGCAGACGGTCAATGGCCTGGGCAAAGGAGAGGTCCATGAACGCGCGATGATCGGCCCAAGGCGCATAGTTCTCGCGCTCCCTCGCGGCCAGCGCCGTACGCTCGCGCGCTTTGACCTCATAGGTGGTCATCGGCGCGACCTCATCCCAAGAAGCAAACCTCGTGTCCCACTCCTGATTCAGCGTTTCCAGCGTACCGTACTGTCTCTGCAACGACAGGCGGAACGCGCGCAGGGTGTGAGCGCAGAAGCAGTAGTCCATCGGCGATGTGAACGAGCCGATCGACAACTCGTCGCGCAAATCGTAGAGCAACGGCCGATAGGCCACGAAGGAACGCACCAGCTTGTGGACATTGCCCTTCGCCGTCTCCCAGAAGGCGGGGTCGTCGAAGCAGGGTTTGCGCGCGAGGAAGCGCTTGTCTCTGGTAGTGGTATATCCCTGGAAATCGTCGTCGTAGAGTTTTTGGCGGGAGTGCAGGAAAGCGAGCTCTGGGACCAGGTTTTCTGCGTAGAATCCGAAGCCGTGTTCGACAAAGGGAGCGGCGTCCCGCTCCCGGGAACACTCCTCCGCGGTGCAGCCCATCTCTCGCAATCGCTCAAACCAACGGGGAAAGTCTTTGGGCTCGCCGGTGCTCCACATTATGACGTGATACATATCCCAGCCGCGCCAATTCTTACGCGCCAGCGGACTTCTCGGAGCGACTCTCGCTTCCAGCGTTTCTGCCGAAAGCGACAACGGCCACGTTTTTCGCGCCGGGCCGGTCGAAGCCAGCAATAAGACAGTCCCTGCCAGCAACAGCGCTCTCTTGCCGTGCGGGTCCATCATGTATCCTCCTCGCAAGTCCAGGATCGCACTATTGAACACTCAAACTGTGGAAAAATCGAAGGAGCCTCGCAGATGCAAGGCGTGGCTAGGTAGGCTAGGTCCACTTGGCGGACACAAAGTTCACAAAATGGTCAAATTTTTGCGTCATCGCGGGCGCAGGTTCGGAGTTCAGCCTTCAGGCTGCACTGGCGCCGGGCAGGCTAAAGCCTGAACTCCAAACGGGCCATGCCACGAAGCCATCGTGGCACGGGCGTCTCGCCCGTGAATGACTGGGCGGTATAAGGCTCACTCGCCAGTCATTGTTGGCCTTCGGGCCTGACCAGTTTATTCATAGCTTCTCACCGCATGCCACTGGCAGCCGGGAATCCAGGGGACCGGACACTATGAAGATCAAGGCGGGTGACAGGGTTTCGCCCGTCGCTTCAGTGCGCTTGCAGGACGAAGGAAATTTCCTGCTCGTTCGACCGGATGTGTTTCCCCGGCTGCGCTTTTTGCCGCAGCGGCACAGAAAGCGCGCTCACCGCGTATTCCAAACTGGTCTCGGGAGCATTGGCGTACGGGTTGTGGGGATAGACCGGCCAGATCAGTCGCGCCGTCGGGTCTACTCTTAGAGTCCAGCCATGATGACGGATCCATCCTCCCAAATCCTCCGGCCCCAGCGTGACCCGTTCCGTTCCTACCGCGATCTTCTTGCCGGCCCCGGTTTCCAGCGTCTCGCCGGCCTTCAAGCACAGCTGAAGCGTCAGCTGCGCCTCCTCCGCCGGGCGGCCTTTGCCAGTGATGACAACGCGAAAGGCAACCTGCTCAGGCGACGGACGCGAGACCTTCAAGTCGCCGAAGAACGTGTTGAAGGCAAGCGAAAGCCGGTCGTACTCCTCGCCCATCTGAAGCCGGCTGCTGATCGGCATGTGAAAGATCTGCCCCTGAACGCTCTCGGAAAACGTGGCGAGTTCGGGTTGGCGCTTGGAGTTGGCGCCAGTCACGATCAGGCCCAGCTTCTCATGAAAGATACTCAGGCTCCCCTGACGGTCGAGATAAAACTGGCTGGTGACGGCCTGCGTGCTGATCAGGCCTGACAGGCAAACCACCCACGGACCCGTCTTGCGGATGCCTGCGGGCACGCTCATCTGATGCGCATACTGAGACAGTTCCTGGGGAATCGGCTCGGCGCGCCCTTCGTGATAGTAGAGCGCATCCTGAGACAGCCGTCCCAGAGTATCCATAGTCAGATCGCCGGGCTTGAAGTGACTGGTCAAGAACTCCGCATAACGCCGCCCGTCCGCAAAATGCGAGAATGCAAACTGTCCCCAGGCGCTAACACCCCAATGGCGATTCCGGTCATTGATCACTTCAACCGGAGTGCCGTCCGGATACGTGTAATACTTGTGAAAATCCGTGGCGCGCCGCAGCGCCGGCAGGACGACCGGATCCTTGCTGTGCTCCCAGTACAGGGCTACGCCTGTAAGCGTGAGGTGGTTGTAACCTGTGGTCGGGCCGGAGTTGTTGTGTTCTCCCCAGTAGCCATCGGCAGATTGCTCCACGGTGGCGAAGCGGCGGATAACCGTTTCTCCCAGGCGCTCCCATTCCTTGTTGCCGAACACGCTGCCCGCAAGATGCAGCGTCGAGGCCCACAACGCGTAATGATTGGGCGATGTGCCGATGAAGGGCGAGTTATACCAGGGGAAATCCAACCTCTCGGCGGCATCCGGCGCCAGCGGAGCCACATTCTTTTCAATCTCCCGCTTCCAGCGCGCGCTGCGCTCCTCTCCCAACTCGCGTTCGAGAAGCCGGTAAGTTTCGAGCCACATGTACGTGTCCCAGTCGCTGTCCAGCCGCGGTGTGTAGCGTCCCTTTTCATTCTCACTTGCCAGGAGGTCGCCGATCCGTATCGCCAGCGCGAGCATCCTGTCGTCATGAAACCGGTGGTTGTCCGGATGTTTCTTTGCGTAGAGCACTGCCGGAGCCAGGATCGCGTATGGAAAGTGCCGCCAACCGGGGCGCGATTCGAGAGCCTGAAGATCGGCGCCGGGCTCGGCGTTCAGCCGCTCCTCGACCTTTGCGCTGCCGGCTTCCATGAGGCGGAAGTACCCGGCAGGCAATCTTTCCGCGCCGGCCAGGGAGGTTGCGGCCAGGAGTGCGACTGCAGTTGCGCGGAACGGATAGCCTGGGCTGCGATGATTCCGCATCTTTACCAGATCGTGCGTACGGGATATTGTGAGATAAGTTTGTCTGGGGTCAGAATCACAAGACCATGAATCAGCGCCTGGCACACCAGGATGCGGTCAAACGGATCGTTATGCAATTGAGGAAGCCGCACGAGATGCAGCGCTGATTCTTCGTCCAGCAACAGCGACTCGATGCCGTGCGCTTCCCGCTCAACGCGAATGAACCGTTCCGGCGCAATGGGCTAGAGCGAGTCAGCTTGTACCGCCCAGTCCTTCATGGGCGAGACGCCCGTGCCACGATGGCTTCGTGGCACGGCCGTCCCGGCCATGATACAAAACTTGACCGGATTTGTGAACTTTGTGTCCGCCAAGTGGACCGAGTTGCCCCAGTCGGCATTTTCGAGACAGAGACGCACAGGGCCCAGAGAAGGTCTCTGCGGTAGGGGCCGTCAGGTCGGGGGCTCTGAGAGCGCAACGCCGTGTCAGGCGTCGCTGCCCGTGTACTCCGCGTGGTCGCGAAGCATGCAGAGCTGCACCCACTCCTCCAGGTTAGCAAACACTCTAGCCCACGGCCATTCGGGGGTCTGCTCCGGCTGCGACAAATAGGTGAGATGTACAACCGCCACGCAAGGGCCGCCGTCCAGAAGGAAAAGCACGTCGTCGCGGTCGAGGCGGCGGGCGATGGCCCGCGCATGACGACCGTAGAGAGCGTGGCCGGCCGGGAGTTCCCGGGAAAGCTCGCCCTTCAGCAGCGGGGCATGGTCTTTCGAGACCGGCACCCACGGATCGCGCCACTCAGGTGTTCGGAACCCTAACCGATTCAAGTCGTCCTCGATTCCGACATGGATATCGAGCCCAACGTAGCCGGAGTGAAACTTAGTTGCCATCCATTGGAACACTTCCAATGGCGACGCCAAGAAATCGACGATCTCGCTTACTGCGCCCGTGCAGGTTAAAGCCTGAACTCCGAACAAGAGCCCACAGCTCAGTCGGGCAACGTTTGGAGTTCAGCCTTCAGGCGGCACTGAGTGATTGTACCATCGACGCACCCCCGGGGTTCCGGTGAAGAGGAATCGCAACGAATGACTAACGCGAAAAATAGCCGGCCCTTCATGGCACGATTTCAACTTGTGTGCCATCAGGGACGGCTCTCCAGATCTCCTCGATCTCGGGGTTGGTTACGGCCACACAGCCGCGCGTCCAATCTCTAAGGCGTTGAAAGCGCCCCAACCAGCCGAGCCCGTTTCGGATGCCGTGAATCGTGATGGCGCCACCGGGTGCTACGCCCAGCTTGGCTGCCCGGGCCGAGTCGGCGGCGTTGGGATAGGAGATATGGAGGGACAGGTGAAACGCGCTGTTGGGATTGCGCGAGTCGATGACATACGGGCCCTCGGGAGTGCGCTCATCACCTTCTCGCTCCTTGGGCCCGATCGGTTGCCCGCCGAGTGAGACCCGGTAAGACTTCAAAACTTGTCCTTGGCGCATCAGGACAAGGCGCCGGGCTGCCTTCTCGATCACCACTGTGTCCGCACTGGCCCCGGCAGGGAGAGAGGCGAGGCCCCAATTCCCGTAAGCGAGCCCACCCACAAAGGTCGCGGCCAAGGCGACCAGCAAAAAGAGTCGCTTCACGGTATCACCCTGCCATTTGTCCGGCAAACGCTCGTGCAGAGC
>QHZE01000494.1 GCA_003225335.1 Acidobacteriota bacterium | reverse complement strand
CCGCTCTCGCCTGGCGAGTTACCTGTTCAAGCATTACGCTCTGTGCAGGAACCTTCCCCTTGAAAAGATAAAGACACAGAAAGAGTAGAAGAGCAAAAAGTCCACTTCCAAATAGCATTACAGACGTCATGACTCAAATCTTGATCGACACAATTCTTTTGATCAGGAGAATACCGATGATCCACATGACGGCGCCAACATAGAAACTGGTGCGGCCAACCGGATCATCGAACAGCAACTTTTCGTACTGAGGATTAATGAAATTGAGCAGGCCATACATCAGGAATGGCATCACCGCAACGATCCATCCGGAAACGCGCGCCTGCGCGGTATAGATCCTCACCTGGCCTCGTATCCGGACTCGCTCTCGCATGACGCGGCCGACAGTCTCCAGAATCTGTACCAGGTTTCCTCCGGTCTCCTTCTGAAGCAGCAGGGCCGTGGTCAAAAATCGCATGTCGTCTCGCGGTATCCGCTTCAAGAGATTCATCAGTGCATCACGTTGAGGTAGTCCCAGAGCCTGCTCTTCATGGACAATCCGAAACTCTGTGCCCAGGGGACCGGGGACATCACGGCCGGCTAACTCGAGAGCCGAGTTGATCGTAAGGCCTGCTCGCAAGGCTCTTGACATCAGCTCGACAGCTCGGGGCAACAGGGCATCACACGCCTGCAGCTTCCGGTAACGTAACAACAAGAGGTAGCCTGCCGGTAACAGCCCGGCCGCGATAACCATTACAGCGATCGTGACGACGCCCTCAGCCGCAATAGTGGCGACGATAGCGCCGGCAAATGCCGCGACCAGAGAGTAGGAAACAAGGGTTGAGACCTGCCAGTGGGAACCCGCCTGCTTGATCAGGTCCAGCAGCCTCCACGAGAACGGCAGCTTCGCGAGGAGATCGTCCAGCCAGAGAACCTGGCTTAGCCTCTCTTGCTTCAGGATCGTACTCACGAGCGGCTTGGCGCGGTACTCCTCCGACAGCGATGCCAACCCGCGGCGGATGGCCATTTCTGTCTTGCTTGCCCTTGTAAGTAACAGGACAAGGCCAAAACATACGATTAAAACCAGCAGAAAGATGAGCGCCAGAGACATGGATCGTCAACTCGAAACACGCGCCGGCTGCTCAAAGATATCCGGCGGCAGAACGATGCCCGACACTCTGAGCTTGTCGGCAAATTTCGGACGGATACCGGTTGCGGCAAAGTCGCCGAGAACGCTGTTGTCGGCCGCCACACCTGTTTGATCGAAAACAAAGATATCCTGCATATTTACGGACTCGGGCCCAATGCCGGTGAGTTCGCTGATGTGCGTCACGCGACGGGAACCGTCGGCGAAGCGGGAAACCTGAATCACGATCGATATGGCTGAAGCGATCTGGCGGCGGAGCGCTTTCTCGGAGAGACTGACGCTCGCCATCAGCGCCATCGTTTCCATGCGCGAAATGGCGTCTAGTGGACTGTTGGCGTGAATCGTCGTCATTGAGCCATCATGTCCGGTATTCATTGCCTGGAGCATGTCCAAAGCTTCGTCGCCTCGAACCTCCCCGATGATGATCCGATCGGGACGCATCCGAAGGCTGTTGATTAACAACTGGCGCTGCATAATGGCGCCTCTGCCTTCCACATTTGCCGGACGGCATTCCAGACGGATCACGTGACTCTGCTTCAACTGCAGCTCCGCGGAATCTTCAATCGTGACGATGCGTTCCTTGTCGGAAATAAAGCCGGACAATACGTTCAGCAGCGTCGTTTTGCCGGCGCCGGTGCCGCCGGAGATGACGATGTTCAGACGCGCCTTTACTGCGCCTGCCATCAATTGAAGCATCGGCGGGGTCATCGTTTTTTTCTCCAGCAAATCATCTCCGGTGATCGCCCTGTGTCCAAAGCGACGGATCGACAACTGCGGACCGTCGACCGCCAGCGGAGGAATGATCACGTTGATGCGCGACCCATCCGCCAGGCGCGCATCGACCATAGGAGAGGATTCGTCCACATGCCGGCCTATCGCGGAAACAATACGCTCGACGATGTGCATCAGGTGAGCATTGTCCTTGAACATCGTGACACTTTTTTCAAGAACCCCAGCGCGCTCCACGTAAACGTCCTTGAAACCATTGACCAGAATGTCGTTGACGCCGGGGTCCTGCAACAGAGGCTCGAGCGGTCCCAGGCCGAAAACTTCATCCAACACTTCCCGCGACAAAGAATTCTTCTCCGCCGCCGTCAGCGGGGCATTGAGGTTCTCGACCAGAACTTGAATAACGGAGAACACCTGCGAGCGCATGTGCGTATCCCGCGCGGATACGACCTTCTCGACGTCGACTTTGGTTATCAATTCGCGGTGTACGGAAGATTTAAGTTCCTGATAGTCGTGGAACCCTAAACCCGCACCGCGTTTCTTTTCGTCAGATCGCCCACTGTTGGACGGTGCAGCAGGACCGGCATTGCGTTCAAAGTCGCGCATATCTCCTCCCTGATGAATGTGAAATCGGACGAATCGTGCATCGCGAATCCGAAATCAGGAATTTCCGATTTTCGATTGGAGACGGGCCTTCGTCCAATTTCAAAATTTCACTCATGCCCCTCCCCCGAAGAAGCCGAGAATTCCACTCTTCTTTTTGTTGTTCGCGCTGGCGCTCGCGGCGGTAGCTTGTGCGGTTGGGCCTGCAATCAAATCCGCCCATCCTTTAAGATTGCGCATGAGATCGGACCGAGAGACGTCGTCCTTGGACTCGCCGGTGGTGATCGTCCTCACCGCCTGCTCGTATTGGTTCGGCACTGTCCGGAAAATCTTTCGCCGTATGACTTTCTCAATCTGGGAATCCGGAATGGGACTCCGTTTCTCGAATCGGTTCAGGATCACCCGTATCCTTTCGTCCGGTATCTCCTCCTGAGCCAGGTGTTCGAGAATCTGGCTCACATTCCGGAGAGCGGATACCTCGGCAACGGTCACGATGTACAGATAATCGGAATGCCCGAGTAACTTCGCCGTGTGTTCATTGAGACCGGCCGGCGGGTCGATGATAATAAAGTCGTACAAAAGCCGCAGTACATTGAAAGTCTGGGTAATGGCGCTCGTTGGCGCATGACGCGCGCTGTCAAAATCGTTGGGAGACGGAACAACGTCGAGCCCGCTGTAATGATGAAGCACGAGGCTCTGCAATAACTCGGCCTCGAGCCGGTCCGCATTCTGCATCAACTCGTAGGAATGACATTGATTCGAAGCAAAGCCCAGATACAGTCCGGCGTCTCCCAGACTGGGATGCAGGTCGAGTAAAAAGGTTCTTTTCGAACCAGCCAATAGCGCGCCGAGTTGTGTCGCGATCGTGGTGACTCCACAACCGCCCTTGGCGCCGATAAAAGTCAGCACCTGTGCGGAGGCGCGTTCCTTCCGTTCACGCCGGCGGCTACCGGCGCGGATAAGGGCTTCCAGCAATTGATCGCGGACCAGGGGCTTAAACAAGTACTCACTGCAGCCGCCTCGCATGGCCTGGATGATGACCTCCGGCCGGTCGTCGGAAGAGACGGCGAAGATCGCCGTGTTCGGATTATCCTGATGGATGAGTTCGGCAATGTTGAACGCTTTCGCGGCGCCTTTGTCGAAATCGACGAGGCAAACGTCCGGCGCGGAACCGCCACTCCAGTCGAGAAACGAACCATTCCCGGGGTAATCGGGTATCTCGCGTAGAAGACTCGACGGCAGCCAAAGCTTGAGCAATTTCCCGCTGTCGCGGTCGAGCGCAATCGTCACGATCGAGAACGGCTGCGTGCCTGAATGGATCTCGGTCTGTACAGGGTCGTTGCGATAGCTGAGTGGCATGAGCGTTTACTCCGGTGGCCGGGGCGTTAGGGAATTTTTATTACCGGGGATGGTTTTGTCGAACGAAGGAGAATCCAGATAGGGCATTGGAGGCCTTGGCTCTTGAGGAGCGGCGGCCCCTGCCCTGACAGGATCGACAATATGCGGTGTTACAAGCACGATCAACTCGGTTCTGCTGCGATTGACCGATTTTGAGCTGAACAATCTGCCGAGAATCGGAATGTTCGCAATGCCGGGGACCTTGGACAATTGCGCTTGCGCCCGCTGGTCTAGAAGTCCCGCAATACCGAACGACTGCCCGTCTTTCAACTGGATTTCGGTTTCCGCGCGCCTTGTCGAGAGGGCCGGAATGACAAAGCCGGAAATCGTCAGAGAATTCGCAAAATCCAGCGTGCTCACTTCCGGCGCTACGTGAAGGCGGATGACATCATTGTCAATAATCGTGCCGATGAAATCCAGCTTCACGCCAAACGGGCGAAACTGAATTGTGATTGCGCCAATGTTCT
This sequence comes from Acidobacteriota bacterium, assembly GCA_003225335.1. Lineage (GTDB taxonomy): Bacteria > Acidobacteriota > UBA6911 > UBA6911 > UBA6911 > Gp18-AA60. The sequence continues at coordinate 2,396 of QHZE01000494.1, read as the reverse complement.
GCCCGCCCTGCAGGACGGGAAAAGGAAACTCTCCGCCCGCGAGGAAACTGGCTTTTTGCCCATTCAAGGCCAACAGATTCGGTTCCGCCAGGACCTCGAGCAGCGCTCTCTGCTGAAGATCCTTGATGGTGACGCCGAGATTGATATCCGGGCGAAAAAGAAAAATATTCAAAATATCGGACACCGACAGCGTGGTGGTATTGACACTACTGCCCCCTCCGCCGCCCAACATTGGCGGTCCGAACTGCTGTGTGGACACAGTTCCGATCGTGTTGGTTAACCCGGTACTCAGGATATTCATGCCCAATTGGTCTAGCCTGGCGCGGTCTACTTCGGCGAACTTCACTTCCAGCATCACTTGAAGCTCGCCCTGTGTCTGGACGGTCACGGAATTGGCGACCTGCGTGGAATAGAGTCCCGCCATCTTGGTCAGGTCATCCACGATCCGTTGCGACGAAACAGCGCCCGAGAGAATGATGCGAGCCCCGTCGGTCTCCACGTTGATCTGCTGGCTCGGAAACGCGCGTTCGATCACCGCCCGCAGCGCTGAGATATCCGGTTCGACTACGACATCCAATATCTGTGAATGGTCTGGACTATCCCAAATAATGAAGCTGCTGACGCCCGCTGTCTTTCCGGTAACCACGATCTGGGTCGGCGTCGTCGCAACCGTATCGATAACCGCGGGATTACCGGTCATCATCCGCACGACCTGCGTTTCCGAGTTGATCACCACGGACTTGTTCACGAAGACATGCAGCGTCTGTCCTTCTGCGGCGGTCGCCTCGTGTTGCAAGGCGCCGCGAAGCGGTGCCCCGGCAACGGTCAGAGCACTGCCCACGAGACCTGCTATCCGTATCGCACGCCACCAGCCCACTGTGAACCTCAAAACTTTTGAATACCTCGCTGACGGGCGGCGGCTCAACCTTCGCTTGTCGAAGGGGCTTCACCACGGGCGTAGGCGCCGGCGTCACCTCAGGAACCGGAGTGGAATGCGCCCACGACTGTTCGAGCCGCGTTGGCGGGAGATCCACTCGCTGTTGATCCACTCCACTGCGCAGCACAAACTGAATCGCACCCTGGGCGCTGGCCAGCAGCATTTTCTGCGAATCCCCGGGACTCAGCAACAACGTAACGACGTTGACGGTTTGCGGCTTGCCTTGAGGATCCGGTTCGACCGAAGTACCCGTTGAAAGGACTTCCACGTCCTGCAGCACGGTCTCACTGACTTGCTGTGGCCCTCCAGTACCCGAAGGCGCCGTGTATGTCGCGATGACGTCTACATGCGAACCTGGGAAAAGAAATCCCGCCACGCCAACGATCTCGTTGGAGCGAACCGCTGTGGCGCGCATACCGGCTGGAATCTTGCCGGCCAGTCCGAATCCGGACCCCGCCGCCGCAAGATGACGTTGAAGTACAGGTTGGCGCGCTGCTAAGGAAACTCTTAGCGGCCGGCCCACTGCATCCTCGACCTTGCTGATCGAGCCGTCGAGGGGCAAGTTATCGGGCCAGCCGACGGTCGTGAGATCCTGAGGCGTCACCGGAACTCCCGGAACCAAATCCTTCGCGGCCGCGACGATGGTAACCAGTCTTGATGCCGCCGCAGGAGCCCGCAACTTTCGGGAGATCAGATAAGTTGAAGCGCCCGCGATCAGGACAGCCATCCCGAATGCAGTCAGAATGCGTCGTACGTCCGTAAATCACCTCCACAACAACGTGAGACTCCAGCAATACAGCGCCCCGATGGCGATCGCCGGCGCGAACGGTACACCTATTGAATCCGGCCTTTTCAAGTTAAATTCCGGATGCGGCTGAAGTCCCGAGGTCAAATGGTGACGCATCAGTTCCAGCGCGTTCCTGAGCGTGGTTGACACACGTTTGCGCCGGAGCATCGCACCTATCGCTATAACGCCGCCCGCCACGGCCGTAACGAACAACAGATCGCTGACACGCTCGCTTCCGTCCCAGGCAGCGACGGCGGCCATCAACTTCACGTCGCCTGCGCCCATTCCTCCAAGCAGAAACAACACCAATAAAGCGCCGCCTGCAAGCACTGATGCCCTCAGACCGTCCGTGAGCCCCGGCCATCCTAACGTCATGCATCGGAACAGCAAGGCGCCGAGAAAACCGGAATACGTCAGCAGATTTGGAATTCTTCTGCAGCACAAGTCTTCAACGGCGCCGACGACGGCAAAAATCAGCGCGCAAGATACGATTAACGTGGGACACCTCCGAACCAGCCACAAGGTCCTTATTGTGATTGGTAGAAAGAACTAAGTTCCTAAATAGTTCGCTAGCTTGTTACCAAAGGTATTGAAAGCACTCGTGATTTGGCCGGCCGCATTGTTCATTCCGGCAACAGTAGCCAGGGCAATCAGTGCTACAACCAGGAGGTA
>QHZE01000372.1 GCA_003225335.1 Acidobacteriota bacterium | reverse complement strand
TGCGGGTTGTTCGATAGCGTAAGCCATTGCCCGCGCGATGGCATCGGGTGTCAGTCCGACCTTCCGATAATCGGCGATGGCCGCTTGGGTTGCCGGATCGGTGATAGTACTCGCCAGTTCCGATTCGACGACACCCGGCGAGATGATGGTCACGCGAATATCCTTCGTTTCCAAACGCAATCCTTCCGAGATGGCGCGCACGGCGAACTTCGTGCCGCTGTAAACGGCGCACGTAGGCCAGACCTGGAAACCACCGATGGACGAGAGGTTGATTACGTGACCAGCCTTGCGCGCCGTCATGTGCGGGAGCACGGCGGCGATTCCGTGGAGCACGCCACGAATGTTCACGTCAATCATGCGATTCCACTCGTCAATCTTGAGTTCGGCGAGCGGCGACAGCGGCATGACGCCGGCGTTATTGATGATCACGTCGATCTTGCTGAACTTCTTTAACGCGAATTCGGCGAAGGTCTGTACGTCGGCGAGATTGGTGACATCGAGAGCGCGATACTCTGCTGTACCACCGGCCGCGCGAATCTCAGCGGCGAGTTTTTCAAGACGGTCGGTGCGGCGCGCGCCGAGCACGACGCGATGACCTTTGGCCGCGAGATGGCGGGCGGTGGCTTCGCCTATTCCACTGCTCGCGCCGGTGATGAGGATGACTTTGTTTTCGATGTTCGTTTTCATACTGTTTGTTCGTTGTTGTTGATTGTCTTTACGGTGATTGCTTTTGTTGAATCCAGTGATGTTGCTTAAGTCACGGTCGGGCCGACCTGCACGCTGTAGCCTCCGTCCGCCATCACAACCGAGCCGACGAGGAAGCTCGCCCTCTCCGAGGCGAGGAAGGCCACGACCTCTGCTATCTCTTCTGGCTGCGCCGCGCGTCCAATGGGCGCGTTCTTCCCGTGCTGGGCCAGAAATTCACGTCCATTCGGCATGAAGTGGTTGAGCAAATTCGTGACGACGTCGCCGGCGCCGACGGCATTGACACGGATGCCATGCGGGATGTTCTCGACGGCCAACACGCGTGTCAGTTGCGCCAGTCCGCCTTTCGAGGCGCAGTAGGCCGCGATTGCCGGAAAACCGAAGAAGCAGGCGTAAGAGCCGATGTTCACAATCGCGCCGCTCTTCTTCGGAATCATCGCGCGCACTGCTTCGCGAGAGTGGAGAAAGACTCCCGTTAGATTGACGGAAAGGATGCGGTCCCACTCATCTAGTGTCATGTCCACGACGCGCTTGTAGATAATCGTGGCAGCGTTGTTCACGAGGATGTCGAGCTTGCCGAAGCGTTCGAGGGTGAGCGCGACGACCGACCGGGCGGTCTCTTCGCTGGCCACATCGCCGACAAAAGGGACGATGCGGTCGTGGCCTTTGAAAATATCCTTCACCGCAGGGTTGATGTCTTCCGCGACGACCAAAGCGCCGCGCGCGTGTAATAGTTCGACCGTCGCCCGGCCGATGCCGCTCGCTGCGCCAGTCACGATGGCGACCTTTTCCTGCACTTCATTGATTACTTTGTTGTTCATAGCTTTCTTGTTTAGTTGATGTTGTTTGAATTCAACTTTGAATTCATGGAGGGCAACGTAGCGAAAGGTCCGCCCGCCATCTCTCGCACCCTTGCTCAACCTGTCGGGCTTTTGCTCAAAAGAATTGGATGGAAATACCGCCAGCCAGATCGCGGCGCGCTGATGGGTGGCTGCAAGGTGGAGGACTTGGCTTGAGCCTGACGTTCCTCTACGATGCTTCAGGATGAAATCTGCCGAGCGAACTTCTGCCGAGGCGTTCGAGAAGCATTTGCCCGGCAAGCTGATCGCGGCAAGCAGCGGTCGGTCGTGGAAGGATTTGCTGGTCCAGATTTTTTCCAGACAGCAAGCGCAGGAAACTATCCTTGTGCCGGCGGTCCCTGAACCCCTGATCGTTTGGATTCTCTCCGGCGCTGCGGTGGTCGAAGAGCGGGAATTCGGCGGTCCGTGGCAGGCGAACCTCGTCACATCTGGAGATTTTTTTCTGACGACATCGCCTACTCCGTACGAGTTGCGCTGGAAGGCCAAGGGGCCGCAGCCCTTTGAGGTGATGCACCTTTATCTGGGGCTGCCGATCTTCAACCGAGCCATCAAGGACGTGTTCAATCAGGACTCGGGCACGCCACGATTGCGCGAAGTGTCCGGTAAGAAGGACAACGTACTTTCGATGCTCCTGGAACAGCTTCGCAGCGAGCTGACCGGTCGCCACAGGCCCAGCGCGCTCTTTGTCCAAAGTATTGCGCAGAGCCTCGCCGTGCATCTGGTCCGCACCTACACCGATCCGAATGCCAAAGGGCGCGAGCAGCGTGGCGGATTGCCCGCGTTCAAACTGCGCAAAGTGACCGACCTGCTGGAAACCCACCTCGACGAGGAGTTCAGCCTGGGCCGGCTCGCGCGTGAGGCCGGCGTTAGCGAATTCCATTTTTGTCGACTGTTCAAAAAGACGACCGGCTTCGCTCCGTCCCGTTACTTCATTCGCATGCGCATGGAAAAAGCACGCCGTCTATTGCGAGAGACGACGAAGAGTGTGATCGAAATCGGGCTCGACGTGGGCTATTCGAGCCCAAGCCACTTCGCGCACATCTTTCGGCGCGAAGTTGGGGTCGCACCTAGCGATTACCGCGGGCACGTCTGACTTGGCCTGCGGTTGGCTCCCTGCCAGCAAGACCGTTTGTCCGCAATTGCGTCCATCTTGATGAGCAGGGCCTGGGGCGTTTGAAGCCTTCGCCGGGGGTGTTTTCGTCGCGTCGGTACCGAGTTTGCTGCGATGGCGATTTCGCTGGTGACGTGGTCGAGCACGTCGTCCGGGCCTTTGGTGAAGATGCTGTCGCGTTGCGGGTCGGTGTTAGCGCACAGGCGGAAGAGGACATCGCGGGTGTTGTGGACGTTTCGAAAGCTCATTTAAGACTATTGGAGAGCCATTCTCCTAGCTGGGCAGACGCCTCGAATTCCTCCAGGTTTCCAGCCTCATCCATCACTTCACGAGGCACCCAATCCGGAAATGGCGTTGCCCTTACTTCATGGCGACCTGAAGGCAGATGGACTTCATGAATGGCGGCCAACCTATCGGGGTGGATTCGCCTTGCAAGCTTGATAAGTGCCGGCCAAAGCCGTCGGTGAACATAGCTGACTTTGCCGTCGACGAGCCGACAAACCAGAATCTCCCTTGCCTCTCGTAGCGCTCTCGTGATTTTCCAAATTTCCTGTCCTTTAGGGTGTCCCCACCAGCTTCCGCGAATTGGGCCCCCGGCAATCATTTCCGCCAAGTTTGGAACCGTACCGTGTCCGGATTCCAGCACAATACCTCGATCTTTCACGAATCGAATTGCGTCCTTTGTGGTCATCGAGTTCGGAAATACAGGAATCACTGGCTCAACGATGCGCAGATGATTTCCTTTTCGTTACGTGCATAAACATGGCGGTTGGCAAAGGAGGGAGGAGCCCAGGTCAATTTTCTGCCGCCAAACGGATAAGTCGGCTCCACCAGAGTGGTCCGGCAGATTTCCTCGTAACCTTGGGGACTGAGATGGGCCAGGATCAATTCGCCCAGTTCGTTGTAGATGAAAACTGAATTTCCGTTCACGGTCATGTGCATGCACGGGCCCGATCCCTTTTTCTGGCGCGTCACCTGGTCTGTTTCCCAGATTTGTCTGCCTGTTTCCGCCTCCAGGCAGACCAGATTTCCGGCCGGGTTCAATGAATAAACATAATTTCCCTGCAGCAGGGGAGTGGATGTTCCGCTCAGGATTCTTCGTGTGGCGGCGCGCGACTCGGGCCAGAGCACTGAGACGGAAAGTTTGTGTTCATCCAGTTTCAACATGAGGCCGCTGACGAGGAGCCGGTTGTTTGAAAACACCGGTGTGGCCACGGCCGAGCTGTTTCCTGCTGAAAAACCCTCACGCCAAAATAATTGTCCAGTTGCCGGGTCGAGGCTGCTGACCGATTGCAGGGTCCAGACAACCAACTGCCGCCGGCCTCCGGCCCTAATGATCATCGGCGAAGCCTGGCTCCCCGATTCATTGAGGCTTCTCCAAATCTCCCTGCCCGACTTCCTGTCAAAAGCGACCACGCAGGCATCGGGCTTTCCTCCGACTTGAAGGATCACCCGGTCCCGGTCCACCAGAGGCGAGGCGCTGATGGTTGCTGTATCCTCAATCTGGTAATCTTGCGCCAGATCCCTTTCCCAGACCAATTTTCCGGAATCGGCCTCAAGGCAATAAAGGCTATGAGCTTGCGGACCGGTGGCATAAACTTTCCCATCCTGGACGACTGGTGTTCCGTTCGGGCTCGGTTCCTGGCCAGAAACAAAAGCCCAGGGCGGATAATTCGTTTCCCGCGAAAAAGTCCAAAGCAATTTTCCCGTTGTTTCCTCAAAGCAAAGAACGCGGCCGCGGACCTTGGGGCGGTCGAGAAGAGCGTCGGTAACATAAACCCGGCCTTTGGCGACCACAGGACTGGAAAATCCGTACCCGACTGGAGCCCGCCACCGCACCGGCAGACCTCCTGCCGGGAATGTTTTTCGGATGCCCTTTTCGTGCCAGACCCCGTCGCGACCGCTGCCCCGCCATTGAGGCCAGTCTTCCGCCCGCGAGGCCAATGCGAGAGCGACGGGAAAAAGAATTACGATGATCGGTTTGGG
>QHZE01000371.1 GCA_003225335.1 Acidobacteriota bacterium | reverse complement strand
CGTTTTACTCTGAAGCGTAATTTCCGACAGGAGGAGATCGAATTGACCCGTGCTCTCGCCCAGCAGGCGACTCTGGCAATCCAGTTGACCCTTCTTTCCGCCCAAAGTCGCCAGTCTGCCGTGATGGCCGAGCGTAATCGGATGGCTCGCGATATTCACGACACGCTCGCGCAAGGATTCACCGGCGTGATCGTTCAACTGGAAGCAGTTGAAGAGGCGATGTCCAAGGATCAAGCGGTGAAAGCCTCCGGCCATCTGGATCGAGCTGGAGAACTCGCCCGCGAGAGCCTGCGCGAAGCGCGGCGCTCGGTGCAGGCGCTCCGCCCACAAGCGCTGGAGGAGAAACAGTTGAGCGAGGCGCTGAAAGATTTGATCGAGAAAATGACCCGGGGCACGACCGTGCACGCGAAATTCACCTTGCAAGGCAAACGACGGAAACTGCCGCCGGAATGGGAAACGAATCTTCTTCGCATCGGGCAGGAGGTATTGACCAATGTCCTCCGTCACGCGCGGGCCAACGAGTTCAAGGTGCTGCTCGTGTTCGACAGCAGCGAAATTCGCCTGGAACTGCGTGACAATGGATGCGGTTTCGATCCCCAGCGGAAGCACGAGGGCTTCGGCTTGCAGGGTATGAGAGAAAGGGCCGAAGGGATGGGAGGTCAATTAACAATCCAGAGCGCGGCAGGCAAGGGCACGGCGATTTCGATTGTCCTTCCCGTCGCGAACGCTGCCGAACTGGAAGAGCTATGAAACGCTCATCCAAACCTCGAAACCCGCCTTCGCGGTCCGACGATGACGGAAAAAGCTCACTCGCTGACAAAATTCGAATACTCATCGCAGATGATCACACAACGGTTCTGGCGGGGCTGGCTTCGATTATTGGAATGCAGCCGGACATGCTCGTTGTCGCCGAAGCGGCGAATGGCCGCCAGGCGGTTGACCTGTGGCGGAAGCAGCGCCCTGACGTGACGCTTCTCGATCTGCGCATGCCTATGCTGGACGGTGTTGGCGTAATAGATGAAATCCGCAAGGAGGATACCTCGGCCCGGATCATCATGCTTACTACGTATGATACCGACAACGAGATCTATCGGGCGATCAAGGCGGGAGCGAAAGGTTATCTGCTAAAGGACGCTCGACGCGAAGAATTGCTGGATTGTATCCGGAAGGTGAACCGGGGTGAGACCTGCATACCGCAGGCCCTGGTGGAAAAGCTGGCTGCAGGCATGAGCAGCGAAACCCTGACCGGCCGGGAACTCGGCGTGTTGACCTTGCTGGCGCGCGGCAAAAGCAACAAGGAAATCGGCGCGAATCTCTTCATCAGCGAGACCACGGTGAAAGGGCATTTGCGCAACATCTTCACGAAGCTGAATGTTCTCAGCCGCACGGAAGCGATCACGGTCGCAAACCGCCGCGGACTGGTCCAGCTATAGCGGCGGGATGTGAGGCTTCTGCTCCAACAAAACGCGGACCATAGCCCTGATCCTCTGCGGAATTCGGTGGCTCTTGCAGCGAAGGCGATGTCGTCGCAAATGATTACCGCCTTCAGAATCAAATCGCGGGGAGGTTCGGGTATGCAAAGGTTGGTCATGCAATCCTTTCATGCGATGGTTAATGGTCCGTCCGTTTCAGCATAAAGGCTTCTGTCAGCCGAATGACCTCAGGCGCTTGCTCGTCCAGGGCGAAATGCCCCGCATCGAGAACATGTACCTCGGCGCCTGGCACGTCCTTCCGATAAGCCTCAGCGCCGGCAACGATAAATGAGGGATCGTACCGGCCCCAGAGGACCAGCATTTGAGGCTGATGCTCACGGAGCCATTTCTGCCAGGTGGGGTACGCCTTCAGATTATTCTGATAATCAAAGAACAGATCGGTTTGAATGTCTGCCTGTCCTGGCTGCTTCAGGAAGTAGAACTCGTCCGTCCAGGTGTCGGGATCAATGCGCTCAGGATGCGGAGATGTGCCCACGTGCCGGTTGCGGGTTGTCTCCAACGAGAGAAAACTTTTCCGGAACGCAGCCTCATGCGACGCCCGATCTTGCCAGAACGCGCGGCGCCCTGCCCAGAGCGACGACAACCCTTCTTCGTGGGAAACCGCATTTTGGATGATGATGGCTTCGACTTTCTCGGGGTGGCCAACGGCCATCCGCATTCCGACCGGCCCACCGTAATCGTGAAGGTAAAGGGTATAACGGTTTAGCTTTAACTCATCAGCGAAGCGCTCCGTCACCTGAGCAAGATGGTCGAAGGTGTAGCTGAATTCTTTTGGGCCTGGCCAGGAAGAATGCCCGAAGCCCGGAAAATCCGGGGCGATAAGGCGATACCTGGCGCTCAAAGGCGATTCCAACATCGGCTGATACATGCGGGAAGATGTTGGAACGCCGTGGAGCAGAAGCAGGACCGGGGCATTCTTTGGCCCTGCTTCTCGATAGAAGATATCAAGGTTGTCGATTCGGACTGTGTGGTACGACACAGGTTCCCGAGCAAGCGCGTATATAGTGTTCATAATCATCACCAGGTAAATCGAATATGGGACGCCAAAGCGCCGCATAAATAAGGAATCGGTCCATTTGCTCATAATTCGATGTTATTGGGAGGTTGAGTGGCGCAACGGCTCGATTTCGAATATGACATCAACTATCACAGGCGCGCCAATGGGCAGACTTTGCACCCCATAAACCAACCGAACATGGCCGGCTTCCGGGCCAAAGATTTTAACAAATAGATCTGACGCGCCGTCTGCGACCGGCGCGTGGTCCGCAAACTGTTCGGTCGTCGCTATCAGCACGGTCAACTTAACCAGCTTTTTAAGCCGATCCAGATCGCCGAGATGTTGCTTCGCGGCTGCCAGCGCGTTGAGCGAAGCGATGCGCGCGGCTTCCTGACCTTCCTTAACCGAAAGGTTTTCGCCCAGGCGGCCGGAAATGGCGAGCTTCCGATTCACCACCGGGAGCGTTCCGCTCAGGAAGAGCAAATTCCCGGCATCCGAAGACTCGACGTAGGCCCCCAAAGGGGTTGGTGGCGCGGGCAGCACGATTCCGAGGTCGCTCAAGCGCGAACCCAGACCATCTTTGGTTGTGATTCTATTCATACGTTGCTTTGCTTTCATTTGGTTTGGAATTTGGGACTCCCATTCGCTTTCGGCGGCGACCGCCACCATTGGCAGACTGACCGCAGCCGCCCCGCCTGCCGTGGCGATAAGGAATTGGCGACGTGAGGCGACAACGTCGAGCATGGTACGGCCAGAGTGACAACGTCCCGACAATCTAGCCTTGCTTTCCATGCTTCCCTCCTGAAGTGGCATTGTGCGAATTTGATTGGATCGAATGCGGGGGTCCGAGGTACGGGAACTCATCCAGCAGATCGCGGTGCGGCCCAACCTTATCTGTCACGTTTCGGTTCGCGTACATCGAAAAGAAAACGTCGGCAACGTCATCGGTCAGCGTCCGGCCATTGTGCGGAAAGGATACCGGGCGGCGAGGATCATAGGAGAGAATGTCTGGCAGCAACGTTTTCGCGACGCCTTTGGCATCCTCCGGAGTGTAGCCGCCCGAGTGTTCCAATTCGTGCGCGAACACGCCGATGAAGCGATTATCATTTGCTGGCTCCCCGCTGAGGTACTCCTCTCTCTTCTCGCCAGGAAGGAAAACCGCTTGCAAGGGTCTTCCACCGCGGTCTGCCTGGATCCAGCCGTCTGCAGTCTTGTCCACTGTGCGAGCCCAAATTCCTACCGCATTGGTTCCCAAAGCCGAGTTGGGCAGTTCAAGCACGATGCTGCAAACATCTTTGTCTGTGAAGAAGTCATCCCCTGTGAACTGCATGTGATTGAAATTGCCGTTTACGTCGAAAAAGAAAGGATCGCTGCGCCAACCAAAGAAAAAGCAGTAGCCCCCGGCGTTCGTGACCAGGGCTTCCCGCGCGACTGAGACCGGTGCTCGTTCAACAATAACTTCGCCATCCTCCCCGACGCCCCAGGCTCGCGCGCCCTGAATACGGCGCACTGTCGCAGCCTGCTTCCCATCTTCGGAAGATGCGAACTGAACGCTGTAACAAATATCGGCAATGGCATCACCGTTTGTGTCGATCTTGATTTCGTACAGTGCTCCTGGCGCAAAGGGCTCTGTAGTCGTCGACTCCGGCGAGTCCAACCTGAAAGACGGGTGCACATTGAGGACAATTATTGACTTAGAAGAATCTCCCGGCTTGGTGAAGACGAAGAGATCGGTCATGTCCAATCGGGCGTCTCCGCGCGGAAATCCAAAGTTGGGACCGGAAGCATGATGTGACATAGGTATTCTCCCTTCTTGAGGCGCTTAGCGCCCGAGTTGGCCGACGTGATATCCCAAGCGGTCTTCCACATCACCCGGCTTGTGAAATCCCTGCTCCATCAACTTCTTGATCCTCTTTTGCGCGGCCGGCCGCATGATCGAGGCAAGGCACACATCCCACTCTGGTGCGATTTCGAAGTCAGGCGGCAAACTGGCCACGTCGACGAAGCCCTTGGTCTCGCTGATCGCCCGCTTGTCGAACGATGCGATGCGGGTTGCGAGGGACTCGACAAACCCGTCGAGGTCTGAATCCGGCAATGATCGGTTGACGTATCCGTATAGTTCGGCCAGATCGCCCGGGATGTCGTCGGCCCCCAGAAGCACTTCCAGTGCGCGTCCGCGTCCCATCAGACGCGGCAGCCGTGCCATTGGACCACCTCCAGGCACCACACCAGCCCCAACTTCAAAATGCGACAATATTGCTTTCTCGCGACTAGCGAAACGCATGTCGCAGGCCAGGGCAAATTCGCTTCCGTTACCGGTCGCGCGCCCTCGGATGGAAGAGATCGAAACAACTGAGGCACGGCTCAGGCGCACGAGCATGTCGTTGAAAGGCCCCAGCCCACTCGGCCCCGGCGGCAGGCTTGTCGTGTCCTCAGGTCTCGCCAGGAAGTCGTAGTGAGTCATAAAGAACCCGGCAACCGCGCTGTCAAAGACGACTACTTTGACGTCCTGGTCTGTTTCCAGCGCGGTGATGATTTCGTTGAGCTGCGGAATGGTTTCGGGGCCAAAGATGTTGAGAGGCGGGTGATTAAACGTGACGCGCCAATACGCGGGGGATCGTCGCGTCAGAAGAAACTGTTTAGTCGGAGCGAGCGATGCAACG
>QHZE01000370.1 GCA_003225335.1 Acidobacteriota bacterium | reverse complement strand
CGATGGGATGCAGAATGTACCGTCGTTAAAGCCGGGACACTTGGAAGCCGGCAGGTTCAGGAACCCGAGCGCCACGGGATCCAGCCCGCTGTAACCTGGCGGAAGGCCGTTGGGAAAAAACGCCGGGATAAGGTTTGCCTCCGATCGGTCCGTGGGCAGGACCGGAATGTTCGTGCCCAGGGTCGTGCCCGCGGAAACACCCGATGCGGCGCGCGTCCCCTGGTAATTGGTAAAGAAAAAGAAATCCTTGCCGGCCGGGATCGGCCCGCCCAGCGAAAAGCCGAACTGGTTCTGTCGCAGCACCGGCCGATGCTGTCCTTTGCGGTTCAGGAAGAAGTCGTTCGCATTGAGTACATTATTGCGGAAGAACTCGAAAGCATCCCCATGCAAATGGCTCGAACCGGATTTCAACGCGACCTGGATGTTGCCGCCGCCATTGCGCCCCTGCGACGCATCGTACAGAGAGGTCTGTGTCTTGAACTCCTGCACCGTTTGCGGGTTGGGGAGCGGGACGTTGTCCAAAATGGGAAGGTTCAAATCGTTCGCATTGATTCCTTCCAGCTGAAAGTTGTTGTTCACCGGGCGCTGCCCGTTGACGTTGATGCTGACAGAGCCGCGGCCCAGGGCGGCGGTGTCGGCCATTTCCGTATTCGCTCCCGCAGAAAGCGCGAGCAGCGAAAAGAAATTACGCGTGGCCAGGGGAAGGTCACCGACGTTTTGAATCGTCTCCCCAGTCGCGGGTGAGGCCAGCTGCACGGCCGCGGCCACGTCCGTGACCGTCACGGTTTCAGTGATTCCTCCTACCTTCATGGTCAGGTTCACCGTCGTGGTTTCCGAGACCAGAACTCGGATATCGCGAGCTTCGGTCTTGGAGAATCCGGCGAGTGTTGCAACGACGCGATAGGTTCCGACAGGCAGGAAGGTCGCGGAAAACGAGCCGTCCGTGTTCGTGATGACGGTGCGTTCGCCGACATTCGTTGCCTGGTTTATGATTTCCAGGCTAGCGCCTGGGAGCGCGGCCCCCGTGGTGTCTCTCACTGTTCCAGCTATTGCTCCTCTTTGCCCCCCTTGGGGGAAGACGTTCGCAGACAGCGCGAACGTGAAAAGCAACCCCAGAAGAATTCTACCGAGCTCCGGGGCCTGGTGCCTGAAGACTACATGATGATTCATCGATTTTCTCCTCGAAAGTCAGAAAAAAGCATTCACACTTCCTGGTGATTAAGGCATTCGAAGGACACCCCTGTTCAGGGTTGAGAGATCCTTCTTCGACGGCTTGCACTGGGATGCGACGCCGGCTCGAATTGGAAGCAAACAGACAAAGTTTCTCTTTTTCATTAGCCTCCTGTGAGAGGCGCTATTCGGATACTTAAGGCCCAAAGACCCGGCAGTACTTAGCCCCCGGGGCGTGAGGGCAGGGGAACATTTGAAATTTCAAATGGCAGCCCCCGCCCTCACAGGCTGGCTATTTACTGCCGGGCAAGCTTTTTCAAAGGTCGACATCCGAATTGGAGCGCTTCGGAGCCAGGAAGTTTCACACGCGAAGGTATCTAACATGCGTATCACTAACGTCGTAGCGAGAGCTCTTCCGAAGGACAGAGCCTGACCTTGCAGGGAAAGTCATGATGGAATTCCGCGATCGCATTCTTCGGCGCCAAAGCGGTACCGGGCACAAGAATCTGCCACTTTCCAAGGGTGAAATTAGAAGTGGGAGTCAAATTTTTTCGGCGCTACCGTGAGATGATGCTTTTTCGTGAAATTCGTGGCGGTTTTTACTGATTACCGGCCACGAATTCCACGAATTCGCACGAATTAAAACTCTCTACGAGCTTGCGAGAGAGTTAAAGGCCGCATCAGTTGACTCCCACTTTTAATTGCACCCGGCTGCCAGTTGGGATGTCTGGGCGGAAGGCGCATAATCCGAACGTGCGCAGCAGGACTCCGGAAAAAGAGAACCCCGAAGGCGCAGAGCCTGAAATCGCTCAGAGCGGCGCGCTCTCCGTGCAACGAGCGACATCGGGGCGCCGGCGGCGCCTCACTGTGAACTGGATCGAAACCCTCTTTCTGCTGATCCTCGGGGCGCTTGCTGTTCTCCCTCCCATCCGCGAGCTTCACAAGCAACTCACCCTGGCGGCCGTTGCGGTTGTGCAACTTCTGGAAGGCAGGGCGGTCGTTTGGTTCCCGCGCCACGGACGCGGCTATGCCGTGCTTCTCAAGATCGTGCTTGCGACGCTGCTGCTGGGCCACACGGGCGAGATGGGCATCAACAGCAGCTACTGGCCGATCTATTTCGTGCCCGTGGTTACCGCGGCAACCTACTTCGGTCCTTGGGGTACGCTGTTCTGGACGGCGCTGGCTTCGGCCGCTTACTGCTCCTATCTGATTCCCGCCTTACAGGAATATGCGCTGACGTGGGAAGGGCTCGCGGAGCTGGCCACGCGCCTTCTGTTTTTCTTTCTTGCGGCCATGTTGGTGAACCGCTTCGCCGTGGAAATCCGTCGCCGCGCCGCCGCTTACCAATCGCTCGCCGAGCAGATGGCGGAGACTAACCGGCGGCTGGCGCAGGCGCAGGAAGAGGCGCGGCGCTCGGAGCGGCTTGCGGCGCTCGGGCAGATGTCCGCCGGGCTGGCGCACGAGATCCGCAACCCGCTGGGAGTCATCAAAGGATCGGCGGAAATGTTGAACCGGAAGCTGCAGCAGAGCAATCCGCTGGCAAGCGAGCTGGCCGGTTACATCTCGAGCGAGGTGAACCGGCTGAGCGCGCTCGTGACGCGGTTTCTCGATTTCGCGCGGCCGCAGGCGCTCGAACGCGCGCCCGCGGACGTCCGCGAGGTCGTGGATAGAGCGCTGGCCGCGGTCGCCGCGCAGCGCCCCGAGGCGAAGGTCGGCGTCGAGCGCGTGTACGCGGAGGGCCTGCCGCACGCGCCGATGGACGAGCGTCTCTGCGAGCAGGTCTTTCAGAACCTCGCGCTCAACGCTTATGAGGCCATGGAACCGGACGGCGGGACTCTGAGCGTCGAGATCGCGCCCGCACAGCGCGGCGCGGGCCACGGCGTCGAAATCACGTTTCGCGACACAGGTCCCGGCATTCCGCCCGAGCTTTGCCAGCAGATTTTCAATCCATTTTTCACGACGAAGAAGACGGGCGTCGGCCTGGGGCTTTCCATTGTTTCGAAGATCGTGGACGAGCACCGCGGCTTTGTGCGCGTGGAAAGCCAGTCCGGGCACGGCGCATGTTTTCGCGTCTTCTTGCCGGTTGCGGAAGGGGCCGCTTCGGCAACGGCCGCCTCGCCGCCGGCCAACTGATGCCGGAGAGGGCGCCATGGATCGTCCAGATTTTACTGGCCGCGAATTCCATGGCGCAGCAGAGCCACAACCAAAAAATCTCACCACGAAGACACGAAGACGCGAAGAAATCCTTTGCGATTCTTCGCGTCTTTGTGTCTTCGTGGTGAACAGGATCAGTTTATGGGGACGAAAATCAGAGAGGAGTTCGAAAAGCGCTATGGCGTCTGTACTGATCGTTGAAGACGAGCCGAAGATGCTCCGCCTGCTCGAGCTGAACCTGGGCGAAGAAGGCTGGACGACTTTCTCCGCGGGCGATGCCGAAACAGGCCTGAAGATTCTGGGCCGGGAAGCGATCGATTTGGTCCTCAGCGATTTCAAGCTGCCCGGGATGAACGGTCTCGAGTTCCTCGATGCCATCCACCGCGTCAACGCTGAAGTCCCGGTGGTGCTGATGACCGCCTACGGCAGCGTGGAGACCGCGGTTGAGGCCATGAAGAAGGGCGCGAGCAACTATGTGCTGAAGCCGTTCTCTCTCGAAGAGATCAAGCTGGTGGTCCGCAAAGAGCGCGACGCCCACCGGCTGCGAGTCGAAAACCGGACGCTGCGGGAGGAGCTCGGCCGGCGCTACGAGTACCCGAACCTCGTCGCGCGCAGCGCGAAGATGCAGGAGGTTCTGGCGGCTGTCGAGCGCGTCGCGCCGACCAATTCCACGGTGTTGATCGGCGGCGAAAGCGGTGTCGGCAAGGAGCTCATCGCGCGGGCGATCCACCAGCGCTCGCGCCGCGCGTCCGGGCCGTTCGTCAAGATCAACTGCACGGCCATTCCTGAGAACCTGCTGGAAAGCGAGCTGTTCGGCTACGAGAGGGGCGCCTTCACGGGAGCCACCGCAACCAAGCCCGGAAAATTCGAGCTGGCCGACAAGGGATCGCTGTTCCTGGATGAGATCGGCGATGTTCCCCAGATCACGCAGGCGAAGCTCCTGCGCGTGCTGCAGGAGCGCGAATTTGAGCGGCTGGGCGGCACGCGCACGATCAAAGTGGACGTGCGGCTTGTCGCCGCGACGAATCGCGACCTGCGCGCCGCGCTCGAACAGGGCACCTTCCGCGAAGACCTTTACTACCGGCTGAATGTCGTGCCGATTGACGTGCCTCCCCTCCGCGAGCACGCAGAGGACATCCCTGGCCTCGTCGAGCACTTCCTGGCGAAGTACCGGGGGGAGAGCGGCAAGCAAATCCGCGGCGTCACGCCGCAAGCCATACAACTCCTGGCGAACTTCCACTGGCCCGGAAACGTGCGCGAGCTTGAGAACATCATCGAGCGCGCGGCCGCGTTCGCCAAGGGAGAATGGATCGAGGCCGGCGACATCCATCTCGATACCGGGCCGGCAAAGGGGAGCAACGCTCCGATGGGCTTCCTGCCGCCGGGCATGACGCTCGACCAGTGGGAAGACGAGATGATCCGGGAAGCGCTGCGGCGTTCCGGAGGAAACAAGAGCCAGGCCGCGCGGCTCCTGGGGTTGTCACGCAACGCTTTGCGGTACCGCCTCTCGAAGATCGGCATCGCCGACGACCCCGAAATGCCGTGACAGGCCATAAATGGTTCTTAGATAAGGACCCCGAAGGGGTCCAGCAGGTCAGCCCAGGGCGTGAGCCCTGGGTTCAGCTCCAGATTTGTTGAAAGCCCTGTAAGGGCGATGCAGACAGACCTTGCCTCAGCTCCAAATAAATTTCTCGTCGTAAGGCACCTGATATTCGCGGAGGAAATCGAGATACTCCTCCTGAAAGGATCGGATGCGATGGTGCTCGTGCTGGTTTCGGATGTAGTTTTTGATTTGGGCCACCTGCGACGGATGGATCGAGAACGCGCCATATCCGCTCTGCCAACTGAATTTCGAGAGCATGCCGCCGAGGCTTTTTGCCCAACCAGATGAATTTGCTTTTGCCTTGCGGATCACCTCGGACATGCTATGGCTCCGACTGAAAGAGCAGAGCACGTGCACGTGGTCAGTCGTGCCGCCCACTTCGATCGCGGGGCAGTCCTCTCCGGTGAAGACACGTGCAAGATAAGCATGCATGCGACCGCGCGTTTCCGAGTCCTTTAAGAACGCAAATCGATCTTTGGTCGAGAAGATGAAGTGTACCAGAACGTTAGAAAGGGATTGGGCCATGGCGCTTCCTCTTTAATACCGGTACCAACTGCTTCGCCCTTTCAGGGCTTCCACTGTGCCGCACTTGTTCCCAGGGCTCGCGCCCTGGGCTTTCCTGAGTCGCCCCTTCAGGGCTCCGATCCTCTCATTATCTGGCATGAGGCTGAGGATCGCCAATGGGACTAAACCAAGCGACATTCATGACAAGTGCCATTCCCAAAATTTTGGTGCGTGTACTTTGGATGGCCGGGGTTTGGAACTTGGGAATTGCCAGCGTGACCCCTGGCCGAAAACCACCACAGCCGGCCGAAAGCCACCAGGGACGAGGCCAGAGAGACGATTGTTCGCTGTGCCGCCCATTCCGTACCTTTCTTGTTGTGAGGCACTTAGTGCGATTATTCCATCAGCCTGCGGTTTGGCATCACTATTGCTATCTAACAGTGCGGGTCTCCGGACTGGCCCTTCCGAGCAAGGCCCGAAACGAGGTGTACCATGAGATGGTCAGGAATCTACGGAATTGCTCTTTTGACGGTGCTTGCTGCCGGGCAGGCGCACGGCCAGGCGCCTCCGCCGGCCGCGCCCCCGGCTGGATCGGCTCAGGCCGCGCCGGAAGCCGCATCGCAGGATCATCCGCAATCGGGCGTCGCCCGCATCAGCTTGATCCACGGGGACGTTTCTACGCAGCGCGGCGATTCGGGTGACTGGGTGGCAGCGACGCTGAACACGCCCGTCGTGGCGGGAGACAAGGTCTCCACGGGCCCGAGCTCGCGCACGGAAGTGCAGCTTGACTACGCTAACGTCCTGCGCCTTTCCGATCAGTCCCAAGCCAACATCGCCAGCCTGGAC
The DNA here is from genome assembly GCA_003225335.1 of Acidobacteriota bacterium. Lineage (GTDB taxonomy): Bacteria > Acidobacteriota > UBA6911 > UBA6911 > UBA6911 > Gp18-AA60. The sequence goes on along the minus strand of QHZE01000370.1, from coordinate 3,606 downwards.
CGAGCGCGCATCCAGGTTCAGGTGGCTCAGGGGTTGGTGTTCTACACGGTCTTCAAGGGCACGGAAGCCGACGCTGAAATTGATACCCCCAACGTCGCCGTTCACCCGCGTGGAGAAGGGGAGTTCCGTATTCAGGTGAGCTCCTCCGGCGAGACTGTGGTGACTATCAGAAAGGGTGAAGCGGACCTCACGACGTCTGAAGGCAGCACGCGCGTCCACAAAGGCCAGGCAGTCACGATCCGCGGCACGGGCGCCGACGCTCAGTACCAAACGGCCGATGCCCCTTCCAAGGATGGATGGGATCGTTGGAACGAAGACCGCGACAAAACGATCAGAAGCGCCGAGAGCTGGAGCCACGTTGATCCCTACTATACCGGCGCGCACGATCTGGACGCCTACGGGCACTGGGTCAATGTCCCCGGCTACGGCTGGGCCTGGTGCCCGGCGGTAGCTCCCGGCTGGGCGCCCTATCGCGTGGGCAACTGGGTCTGGGAGCCCTACTACGGTTGGACCTGGGTTTCTTATGAACCCTGGGGCTGGGCGCCGTATCACTACGGCCGATGGTTTCTCTGGTCCGGTTCGTGGGCCTGGTGGCCGGGGCCGGTCATCCCGAGGTATCGGCCGATCTGGGCCCCAGCTTACGTCTCCTTCTTCGGATTCGGCGCCGGCCGCTTCGGCCTCTCTTTCGGCCTCGGATTCGGCTCTGTGGGTTGGTTCCCGATCGGCCCGTGCGATCCGTTCTTTCCCTGGTACGGGGCCTCCGCGTTCCGTTTCGGCTTTGTTGACTCATTCAGGTTTCACGAACGGACCTTCTTCGGTGCCCGTGAGTTCGGCGGCCGTTTCCCGGGCGCATTTCGGCCGCTCGCGGGGCGGTTCGATGATCGGTTCTCCAACTTCCGGATGGCAGACCGCGACCCGCGCATGCTCCGGGGCGTGACTTCGGTTCGCGCGGAAGAATTCGGCCGCGGCACGGGCCAGCGGGCCGCCGGCGTCTCGGTCAGCGACTTCCGCGGCGGGCATATCATGACGGGAAGTGTGCCTGTGGTGCCCACGCGCGAAAGCTTGTCGCCGTCCGGCCGCGCCGCAAGCCCTGCGACGATTCGTGGGGAACAAGGGACGCGCTTCTTCAGCAGATCACAGCCGTCGTCCGCGCCGTCTTCTTCGTTTAACGAGCAGGCCGGCCGTGTCCGGGAAGCGCTCCGCGGTGGTGGCGCGTCTTCCTTACAGCGTGAGGCTGCGGCGCCGAGCGGCGCGACACGACCCGGCGGTGAAGCCGCCCGGGCTCCAAGCCGCGCCGCGGAAGCAGCGGGTACTTCAGAAAGCTGGCGCCGCTTTGGAGGTTCCAATGAGGCCCGGCGGCCCGGCGGCAATGGTCCTGCGGCGCAGCCGAATCGCGGCGCCGGTAACGAGAGAACCGTTCCTGCCGAGAGGAACATATCTTCAAGCCGCCCGTCGCGAAGTTCCGAGATGCAAGGCGCTCGTCCGCCGCAGAGCTCGCAGGCGGGAGGAAACTCCGGCGGCTGGCAGCGTTTCTCCCGGCAGCCGGGTGAGTCTGCAACCCAGTCGCCAGGCGCGGGCGGCCGCGGGCCGGCTTCACAACCGCGATCTGAGGGCGCCTCGCCTTACGGCCGCGGCCCATCTCCTGGTTACGGCAACCGGCCGAGCTACAACGCCCCACGTTACGACACGCGGCCACCTCTGAATCTGCACAGGCCGATCATCAGCGGCCCTCCGCGCAGCGCGCCCGGCGGATATGGCCAGGGGAGCCGAGGCGGTTTCGGCGGCGGTCCGCGCGGAGGTTCCGGCGGAGGCCGGTCCTCTGCTCCATCTCGCCGTCGCTGACTACAATCGTTCGCAAGTGCGGGAAAGCTATTCTCGCACTCGACGATGATGAAATCTTGAGGCTCGGACACGGATGAACACGGTCCAGCCCAGTCGCAACAAGAAGTATGAACGGAACCACGGATGAACACAGAGCAGCAAAGCCGCAACCAAACTAAAGTCCTTCGCGTTTTCTTCGCGTGCTTCGCGCCTTCGCGGTGAAAGTCCAGCTCGGGATTCACCGCGAAGCCGCGAGAGCGCGAAGATTTCGCGAAGAAAAATCCTTTCCTGCGAGCAAAGGACTTTCCGGTTAGTAGTACAGATCCGTGCTCTTCTGTGTTCATCGGTGGCTTCACTTTGAGCTGTTTACGCGGAAGAAATTCCTTTCCACAAACACGCAGCTTCCTGCCTGGTGCAATTAGAAGTGGGAGTCAGGCTGCCGCGGGATGCGCGCAAAAGACGGACAAATAACGAGTGCGATATGAAATGCGGCGACTTGTCGCCGCTTTCGTTCTGACGCCGAGGCCATAGCGGCGACAAGTCGCCGCACTCCAAGAGAGGTGTGATTGTTCGTCTGCAGTTGACCAAAGCAGCACCCGAGGCGACTCCCACTTTTAATTGCACCCGCTCCTGCCTGACGAACGGCAGCCACTCTGGGGTTCGTCATGCTCGCTCCACGACTACCCCTCCTCCGTCGTTTTTGGTATCCATCCGTCGCTCCCACTTACGGCTATGGAACAGCCGGCCTCGTTTTGACTCCGATGCCCTGCGTATGAGCAGACAAAGGGCGCCGGCGAGCCAACGGGTACCGCGATTTCGTGAGAGTCCCAAAATATTGGGTCTGAACGGCGCCGGTCACGTGTAACCCCCGCGCGCGTCCGGTTGTGGAAGTTGAACCGGGAAAGACATTTGGGGAGTGCTGGCAGTGTGCCTGTCAACCTGGCCCGGCGTTTGCGTTTCAACAGCCGTTGGGAAAGCGGATTCAGTTGGAGCAATCCCGACAGGCCGCACCGCCACAGGGCGCTCTCGCAGCCGGACTGAAGCGCACGGCCTGAAAGCAGGAGAACCCACATCTTCGAAAAGGAGAATTCGAAATGAAATTGCGAATAAGAGCGAGTCTTGTTTTGTGCGCCGCGGTGTTGGCAAATCTGCCGGCGCCGTACGCACGGGCCGATGAGTTTGACAAGGAGACCATCGTAACCTTCAGCGGGCCTGTGGAAATTCCAGGCCGGGTGCTGCCAGCCGGCACCTATGTGTTCAAGCGGTTGAACCCAGACTATCCGAACATCGTGGAGATCTTGAACGCCGACGAGATGCATCTCCAAGCAATAGTTCTCGGAATTCCAGCCAGCCGCCGGGATGCGTCGGATGAGGCCGTGATCGATCTCAGGGAACCCCGTGCCGCGGGCGCGCCGCCGGCAGTTCGCGACTGGTTCTATCCTGGCGATATCGACGGCGTGGGATTCGTTTATCCCAAGATACGGGCCGCCGAGCTCGCTCAGGCCAACCAAACCCAGGTGCCTGAGAATGTTGCCAACGAGGCCGGCAAGCCCGAGCCTGTTTCGCAACCGGTTGAAACCCCGGCTGCGCCCGTTCCTGTAGCCGCAGAAACGGAGAAGGCGCTCGCTAGCACCGTGGACGCTGACGGAAATCAGGGAGAAGCAGGCGAGGTCGTGATTGAACAGGGGTCAATCGACGTACTGCCCAAGACGGCCAGCAACCTTCCGCTGCTGGCCTCCGCCGGCTTGATTCTGACGCTCAGCGGGATTCCGCTGAGCCTCATGG
>QHZE01000369.1 GCA_003225335.1 Acidobacteriota bacterium | reverse complement strand
CTTGCGACAGCGGAAAGGGATACTTTCATGAATGGCGAGTCTGACCAAAAGAAAGGTCCGATTCAGGAGGAACCCCAGAAGGAAAGGGAGCAGCTGAACCTCGGCGAGCTCCGAGAACTGAATATCAAAGAGCTGGCCAGCCTGGCGCGAAAGTTCAATATCGCCGAGGCCGGCAAGATGAGAAAACACGATCTCATCTTCGCCGTTCTGCAAGCGCAGGCGCAGAAGCTCGGCTTGATATTCTCGGAAGGCGTCCTGGAGGTTCTCGATGACGGTTATGGGTTTCTCCGTTCACCGGACAACAGCTACCTTCCGGGGCCGGATGACATTTACGTCTCCCCTTCGCAGATCAGAAAATTCGACCTCCGGACGGGAGACATCGTGTCAGGGCAGGTCCGCATGCCCAACGAAGGTGAGCGGTATCTGGCGCTGATCCGAGTCGACGCTGTCAACTTCGAGCCGCCTGAGCAAGCCCGCAACCGGATTTTCTACGACAACCTGACCCCGCTCTATCCATTCGAGAGGATCCGGCTCGAGACGACCAAGGACAACGCCTCGGCGCGGGTGATGGACATATTCACCCCTATTGGAAAAGGGCAGCGCGGCCTGATCGTGGCGCCGCCAAGGACGGGAAAGACGATGCTGCTGCAAACGCTGGCCAATTCCGTGAGCACGAATCACCCGGAGGTGTTCCTGATCGTCCTGCTGATCGACGAGCGGCCGGAGGAGGTTACCGACATGGAGCGGTCGGTCAAGGGGGAGGTCATCAGCTCCACCTTTGACGAGCCAGCGACGCGGCACGTCCAGGTGGCCGAGATCGTGATGGAAAAGGCGAAACGTCTGGTGGAGCACAAGAAAGACGTGTTGATCCTGCTCGACAGCGTCACGCGCCTGGCGCGCGCGTACAACACCGTCATTCCCTCGAGCGGCAAAGTTCTTTCGGGCGGGCTCGACGCCAACGCCCTGCAGAAGCCGAAACGCTTCTTCGGCGCCGCGCGCAAAGTCGAGGAGGGCGGCAGCCTGACCATCATAGCCACGGCCCTGGTCGATACCGGCAGCCGAATGGACGACGTGATCTTCGAGGAGTTCAAGGGAACCGGCAACCTGGAGATCATTCTCGACCGCAAGCTCGTGGACAAGCGGATATTCCCGGCGATTGACATCAACCGCTCCGGCACGCGAAAGGAGGAGTTGCTGACCGATCCAGTGGATTTGAATCGCATCTGGGTGCTGCGCAAGGTCCTCAATCCCCTTTCCATTGACGAGGCGATGGAGCTCCTGCTGGAAAAGCTCCGCAAGACGCGCAACAATGCGGAATTCCTGAGCGCGCTCCAGAACGCCTGACCGTAGCAGGCAGTTCGAGGGCTGCCTTTACCACGAAGACGCGAAGACACAACGAATCGCCAAAAAACTTCGTGATTTCTTCGCGTCTTCGCGCCTTGGCGGTAGACCTCAATCGGCGGACATCACGATCAAGGTAGCGTCATCCTGAAATTCGCCGCCGCTGAAATTCGCAACCGCGCCCATCACTTTCTGCTGCAACTCTTCGGCCCGTAGATGCCTGTTTCTTACGAGAAGCCCGATCAGGCGCTCATCTCCGAATTCTTCGCCGGACGAGGTTCTGGCTTCCGTCACCCCATCGGTAAAGAGAACGAGCCGGTCTCCCGTGGCAAGCTCGATCTCGTTTTGCTCGTAATTCCAACGCGGGAACACGCCGAGCACGGCGCCCCCTTCCCGCAGGCGGGCGTGCGAGCCGTCTCGTCTCAAGAGAACGGGGGCATTATGTCCGGCATTGGTGTACAGCAGCTTCCTGTTGCGGGCATTGTAGAGACAATAGAAAAAGGTGATGAACCGGTTCGCCGAGATGTTGCTGCATATCACGCGATTTACTTTTACGGCGATGTCCCTGGGCTGCATCCACTCGGAAGCAAAAGCCTTGACGGCAGCCTGCAGGTTGGACATCAAGAGGGCGGCCGGCATTCCCTTCCCCGCCACATCGGCGATGCACAGGGCAATGCTGCTGTGGCTAAACCGCACGATGTCGAAGTAATCTCCTCCGACGGCGCTGGCCGGCTGCCATGACCCGAAGATTTCGTGGCCTCCGATCTGTGGTATCTCCTTCGGCAGCAGTCCTCCCTGGATTTCTCTGGCCTCTTCAAACTCGCGCTCCTGCCCGCGCACCCGCAGGTGTTCCATGGCCGCGCCGATCTGGTCGGTGACCGATCCGAGGAATTTGAAGTCGAGGGAGTCATAGGACTCTCCCGTTGTTTTGTTTCCCAACCCGACAAAACCAATCAGCTCCCCTTTGAGTTTCATGGGCAGAATGAGATCGATCTTCGTTCTCTGGAGCTTGAGCCTCTCATGTTCGGGTAGATCCTTGTTGCGCGGGTCCAACGCGGCGCCAAGGAAGTCCAGGATCCGGCTGCCGACTTCGAACTTGAGCCTTCCCAGGATGTCATCCGTAATTCCGGCCTGAGCGGTGGCCCAGAATGCCTGGTCTCTTGGCGCCCGGGTAAAAATGACCACCGAGTCTGCCTCTGCCGCGGCTTGAAGGCGTTCCGCCGCCGATCGGAGCAATACGTGGAGATCCTCTGCGCCGGAAACCTCGTTGATCAAGGCGCTCTTTTCGGCGTCGAGGCGCTGTTCTTTGCGAAGAGCACGGCCTTCTTCCACATGTGTCCGGAGGACCGCCAGAAGGCGTTCATTTTCCCACGGCTTCTGCACGAAATCGCGCACGCCCCGGCGCATCACCTCGACCGCCAGTTCCACGCTCCCCCATCCCGTCATCACGATCACCGGGAGCGTGCTGTCCAGGGTCCGTACCTGGGCCAGGAGGTCGAGACCTTCCTGGCCGGACGTCGTATCCCGCGCGTAGTTGAGGTCCATCAACAGCACGTCGAAATTGCGAGACTTCAGGCTCTCGATAACGGCCCGCGGTGATGTGACGACCTCGGGCCGATACCCTTGGGATTTGAGCAACAGGCGCAGGGCTTCGAGCACTTCGGTTTGATCATCGGCGATCAAAGCGCGCGGTGCCGTCGATCTCCACGTCTCTTTGTCCTGCGAAGCGATGTTCTCCACGAGATCCTCCAAAGCACTCATCATGGTGGCTTATACATACCGATCCTTCCTACTGAAAGGACCCGGACGACTTGATGAGGCAAGCGGCATGCCACCCTGCCAGACTTGCTGATTTTTGTTTTTCCTCAACGACTTGGGCCAATCGGCCCTGGGGGGAGACTGACCGGTTGTGGGATTGTCAGATCCCGCAGCCGAACGGCGCTCGGTTTTTCACCACGGAGACACGGAGGACACAGAGGTACATTTGTCATTTTTCATTGGTCATTGGTCATTTGTCATTTGAGGACCTAGCGGGCGAGGCGATAACCCCGGCCGTACACGGTTTGAATGAGAGCGGGCGCCGCGGCATCGTCTCCGAGTTTGCGGCGCAGAGCGGCTATGTGTTGGTCGATCGTGCGGGTGGTCACCTCGACGTCGTCGGCTGCGCCCCAGATCCTGGCAATCAGGTCGGCGCGCGATACAGCGTCGCCGCGGCGCAGCGCGAGCAGCTCCAGAATTTGAAATTCGCGCTCCGTGAGAGACACGCGCCGGCCGTTTCTCCAGGATTCGCGCGCACGAAAATCGACGACTACGTTGCCGGCATCGAGGCGCCCCGCGGCGTCGTCACGGGAGGCGCGCCGCAGCAGAGCGCCTACTCGAGCGATGAGCTCCATAAGACTGAAGGGCTTGGCAACATAGTCATCGGCGCCGAGCTTCAAACCGCGCACCCGGTCCATCTCCTGCCCTCGCGCTGTCAGTATCAGCACCAGGGCGTCGCTCGATCGCGCTCGCAGTTCTTTGAGCATGTCAAAGCCGGAGACCCCGGGCAGCATCACATCCAGTATGACGAGGGGGTAGATCCCGCGGAGCGCCTCCTTCAATCCGGTGCGCCCGTCGGCGGCGTGAGTTACCTGGTAACCTTCCAGCCCGAGCGCGTCGCAGAGCCCCGCCGCAAGATCGCAGTCGTCCTCGACAAGAAGAATTCGCGCACGACGCAGAGCCACAAGCTCACCTTTGTGACGAGGGGATTTCCACTACGAAAGTGCTGCCCGCGCCCGGTTCGCTCTCCACGAACACCCGGCCTCCGTGCGCCTCAACTGTTCGCCATACCAGGGACAGACCCAGACCGCTCCCCGCGGCTTTCTGCCCGTCCCCCGACTCTACGCGATAAAAGGGTTCGAATATGCGCTCCTGTTCCTGCTTCGGGATACCGAAACCGTGATCGGTGACGCTCAGCCGGACCACGCCGTCGATTGAGGTAAGGCCCAACTCTATCGGGCTCCCTTGCGGGGAGTATTTCACTGCATTGTCCAGGAGGTTGATCACGACCTGCTCCAGGGAGTGCCGATCACCGGTGACCGGCGGCACGTCTTCTAGATGGGCGGAGAGCGAGAACCGGCCCTGGTCGGTGTACGCCCGAAAAGCATCGAGCGCCTGCTCCACTGTCCGGCGGAGATCCAGGCGGTCCTTGTCGCAGCACCGAGATCCGCGCTCCAGCCGTGAAAAATCGAGGATGTTGTCGACCAGCGAAGACAGGCGGCGGCACTCGCGCCCGATGATTTCGCGGTAACGGGACCGCTTTGCGGCATCCGTCTGCCTTCCTCCGATCAAAAGCTCGTTAAAGAGGCGGATGCGCGCGAGCGGGGTTTTGAGCTCGTGGCTGACGTTGGAAATGAAATCCTGGCGCAATCGAGACACTTCGGTCTCGCGCCGCAGAAAGAGAATTGCGAGAGATCCTGACCCGAGGACCAGCAGACCTATCAAGGAAAGCGCGAACCAGGGCGCCCCGCGGCCGGCGTACGGCAAGAGCGGCTGCACCACCGCCGGGTTGATCGCGACTTCCACGGTCCAACCTGAAAAGGGCAATTCCGGAGAAAGCGGCTGCTTCGCCGACGTGGAACCGTCGTACCGGGGCTCGCTGGCATAGACCAACAACCCTGCTCCGTCGCGCAAGATGAAGGAAGCCGCGCGGCGCGCGTCTTTCACGTGCGAGAGGCTCGCGGGCAGCAATCCCGATGTGCAATCGCACTCATTGGGGCGCGTTATGACGGGAAGAAAGAACTGGTCGATGGACAGGCCTTCATCGAGACGCAGGCCGTAGATCCGGCGCAGAGAACCGTGCCCGCCGGTTTCAATGAGGGCGGACCAGGGAACGGCGCCGGGTTGCTGGGAGCGGCCTCCGTCCAAGCGGCCCAGCGGGACGATCTGGTTGGCCCCGCATTTCAAGTCAAGGGCCGCAAGAGTTTCCTGCAGGCGGGTGCGTTCCTTCTCCGGAGGCGGCATGCCCGAGAATTCAAGAGCGCCGGCCTCGGCGTCATACGAGAAGAAGTATCGGACGAATTCCGGGCCGGGAGGCGGCAACGTTACCGTCTTTCCCTGCCTGCGCGCCTCCGCATGGGCCCGGAGCTCGGTGAACGGCAATCCATCTTGCGGGATCGCATTCGATATTCCGACAAGCGTCAGATAGCGGTTGGCGGAGAGGCGGACGAACTTATCCGCCACGAACGACGCGTAGTCCTTCATCAGCATCTGCGCCGTGCGCCGCGCCCGTTCCGCCTCGCGCCAGGCTATCCAGCCCGAGACGAGCGCTCCGAACAGCAGCAACGCAATCGGAATCCCGAGACGGCCCCACAGTCGCAGCCGCGGTCCCCTTCCCAGAAGCCCCATGTGGAATTATTGGTCCACGCCGGCGAGATCTGTCAAGGAATCCCTGAACGGGCCCGTCGTTCTTTACGGCTTTTTTACAACTTCCTCACAGCGTCTTCGCAACTCGGGCGCGCCGTTTGGCTACCCTGAGGAAAGGGTGAGTGTCCCAGCCGGCACCCGATTGTAGCGGCGGCCTTGGGAGGCCCAAGACGCGGGCGCCCACGCACGGGGCAAGGGAACGCGAAAAAGGACGGGAGGACTTTATGAAACTCGCTATGCGCCTCATCGGTTTCAGTACGGTACTGGCCGCCTTGATGGCGGCCATTTTCGGACAAAGCGGCGCATTCGGCGTTGCAGAGCTGCAATGGATCCCCGACGGCGCGAAGCTCGTGATGGCATTCGACCGGCCTCCGGCAAATGACGCTCTGTTTGCCAGGGTCCGAGACGAGATTCTGTCCGCCACGCATGCCGGGGACACGTTTCAGGATTTTCTCCGTCTTGTCTCCCGAGATCCGGACAGACTGGTTATTGCCGCGGTTCCCACACCGGGCGAGGATGAGATTATCGGCATCGCGCGGGATTCCTTCGACGAGGACCTATTGCCTGGTTTGGCTCGCGCAGGGAAGCTATCTTTGCACGAGCAGAACCGCCGATCTTTCTATATCGCGGCACCGGAAGGGGCCCGTGAGAACGACTTTGCCATTACTCCCCTGGACGCGAACCACCTGGCTTTCGGAGGGGTCTCAGCCATCCGGCGAATCCTGGATATCCACAGGGGCGCACTCCAAGTTGTGGCTCTCCCCGGGCTTCTGCCCGAGGTGGCGCCAGGCGCCGAGGCATGGGGGTTTTTCCTCCCGGGGTGGTTTGGATTCCGTCACGACGAATCCCAGCTTCTCCGTTGTGATGTCCGCGGCCGCAGCGTCAGCCGGAGTCTGGCGAACCTCGGCCCGGCGCTTTTCTCCGTGCGTGTTTCAGCCGACGCCGAATTCCGGATGCGCACGCAGGCCCGTGATGCGGACGACGCCCTGATCCTCGCCGATGCCCTGCGCGCTTTCCTGGCGGGCCAGCGGGTCGGAAACAAGAACGCCCCCGCGGAAGTCAGGAAGGTGCTGGAAGAAGCGCGTGTTGCGGCGGACGGAGCCGCGATCCGACTGTCCCTGCGCCTGACTCTCCAGGCCATGGAGCGGATCCGGAATAACCAGGCCTCCACGAGAATTCTGAGGTGGCAGCTTGATTCGCAGGAACGCGAGCTCCGCTCCAATATCGGCGAGATCTTCGACCTCATGCAAATCAACGAAGGAGATCATGTGGCCGACATCGGCGCCGGACTTGGCTTCTTCACGGTCCGGCTCGCACGGGCGGTGGGAGCGCGAGGCCGCGTCTTGGCCGTCGACATAGATCCGGAAGCGCTCGGTGAGCTGGAAAAGCGGGTCCGCGAGGCGCCGTTCCCTCAGGCCCAGGTCGTCCGCGGCGATCCGGACGACCCGAAGCTCCCGCCCGGCGCGCTGGACGCCGCTCTGATTTTCAATTCCTACCACGAGATGAGCGAGTACCAGAAGATGCTCGAGCGCATCCTGCGGGCCCTCAAGCCCGGCGGACGCCTCGTTCTTGTTGAACCTTTCTCTGAGGCGCGGCGCAAGGACCCGCGCGAGAGCCAGGTGCGCGAGCACGTGATCGCTCCGGAACTGGCCGAGGCGGAACTGCGCCGCACGGGCTTCGAAATCGTCGCGCGCAACGACGAGTTCAACGAGCACCGCGACTCCGGAACTTCAGAGTGGCTCATTCTCGCCAGACGCCCCGGCAGCGTCCCAATTCATCCAGTTGCGATTGGAGCTCGTCTCGCAGTTGCACAATAGATTCCCATGGGGTATTCGAGGCGCCACTTGCGTCGCCGGACGGGGGCGAACTCGGGGGCCGCGCGCGCGTTTGGGCGTTACGATTTGCGTTGTAACCTCGTTCGTCAAACGGCGAGGGTTTCTCGAGCCACAGGTCACGTAGCCGCGCTCCCTCGGAGGTCAGGCCCTGGCGGTATCCCGCTCAGAGGCCGCTCAAGCGGGCCCGGATCATGAAACCGATCGCCACCGCGCACGCGCCAAAGAAGGCCACGGTCACCGCACCAAGCAACCCCTGGGCAGGGTCCAGCGCGAAGATCACGCCGCCGGCAACGACAAACGCGACCGACCCAAGCTCGAGGAGCCAGAGCATCGGAAGGCTGTGTCCCCGCGCCTGGGCGCGATAGCTCTCGCCAACCGTAAGTCGCTGAGTTGCTGGTTCAAGTTCCTGAGCGAGACGCCGAACTCTGCTCCAGTACCACAGGCTGAACACAGGCAGCAAGGCGAACGAGTACAGCCAGCCGACCAAAATGCCCATGACGACTACGAGTGGAAGCCAGAGTTGCAGCGATCGCTTCACCCAAGACCGGATCTCGACGTACCGTTGTTCAGTTGGGATTACATATCCTCGCCCAACTACGCCCCACGGATAGAATACCCATCGGCCGTCGATTTGTTTGAAACTGCCGCCAGCCAGCGCGTCAAAGTAGCCCATCTACGGGATCCCGACTGTTCGGGCGTCATCGCCCTGAGCGCCATTCCGCGCGCTCAGGTCAGGCCCGGATAACGCCGCCCCGCTGAGCGGCGGCCGCGCACACCACAACATCGCCGCAAGACTACGGACTGGCCGCTCGAGCGCTTCGTTGAACGGGAACCTATCGACCGAGCACCACGTCTATTCCCGTCTTATCGACAGAATCTCCAGTCGCCTGAAGCGGAACAAAGGATCCGACAGTTCACCGAGGCGCATCTCTCTCTCATGCTCAGGCTTCTCGTCTTCGTCGCCCCACCAGCACAGATACAGTTGCACTCGCGGCCGTTTTCCGACGATGGGCCGCAGATACTGATGTAAACGTTGCATGGTCAGCCTGTCTTCCTGAGCGATCTTGGCGGCCTTTTGGTGCTCGCCCGAAGGATGTTCCGGAAATCCACAACCACATGGCGCATGCGCGCCAGCCACGTAGAGGTGCTCGAACTCCTTGCGGAAATGACGGCGCACCGGGGTCCCGACCTCGTCAAGCGGGCGGACCTCGAGGTACGGCTCATGCTTCGTCTTCTTGAGCAGCCGCAACGGCTCTCTGCTGGCGATGTAGAGTCGCTGACACATGTTCAGGCTGCCGCCTCAGTTCGCGGGGCGCCGCGGCGCTTCATCTGCCGGTGGACGTTCTTGCCGAGCTTCACATTCTTGAAACTGCCTTTTCGCGGCACGTTCGGCCGGTCGTCAATGCGCCAGCGCGTAGGCTTCGACGCGCGGGTCCGCGCCGGCGCTGAGCACGCCGGTTCGAAGGTCCAATACGATTCCGGCGTTCGATCCCAAGGACCAGGGGCCCGAGATCTTCACCTTGTGTCCCTTCTTTTCCAAAGCGAGTCGGACGGAATCGGGGATTCGCTCTTCCACGCTCATCTCCCCCGGATACATCGTGTGAGGAAACGGAGAAGAGGGAAAGCTCCGCGTAGACCAGCGCGGGGCTTCGATCGCCTGCTGGATGTTCATTCCGAATTCTACGATGTTCAGGAAAGTCTGCATCGTTCGCATGCACTGGTCGTCCCCGCCCGGGCTGCCCAGAACCATGAGCGGCTGACCATCCTTCATCACGAGCGTCCCCTGCAGGGTGCTGCGAGGCCGCTTCCCGGGTTCCAGCGCGTTGGCATGGCCCGGGACCAGGGAGTAGTAGTCGCCGCGACAGTTCAGGATAAATCCCAGTTGCCCCATGATCACGCCGGTGCCGAAGCCGCTATGTAAGCTGGGCGTGAAGCTGACCATGTTCCGGTCTTTATCCACGACGCCGATGTAGCTCGTGTCGCCCTGATGGTCTGCCTTGCCGGAGACGGTGAGATCCAGCGGCCGCTCTACCGGCTCCACACCCTTCGTGAACTTCTCCGCAGTTCCCGGCCGGAACTCCAGTGAAGCTCTCTCCGGGTCGATCAGCTTCCGGCGCTCACCTGCATACTCCTTCGAGAGCAGCCCTTCGTAAGGGATACGAATGAAGTCGGCGTCGCCCAGGTATTTGTCGCGGTCGGCGAAACAGCTCGGCGGGTCCCTGGCTGGCCGACGCGTTTTTGTAAATCTGGTAGCCGCGGTAGTCGATCCGCACGGGGTCCTCCACTTTGGCGCTGTACGTGGCGAAATCATCGTAGCGGAAGAGCCCGCCGTTCTCCTCCGAGAAGCGCGCCAGCTCACGGGCGATGTCGCCTTTGTAGAATCGGTCCCGGGCAGCGCGAAGCGCTTCGCTTCGCCCCTTGGCCGCGCCGGCCTTTTCCGCCTCCACCAGTTTTTTCAAGGTGCGCGCCAGGTCCGGATTCCGGAAAATGTCGCCGGGCTTTGGAGGTTTGCCGTCCGGGTAATAGACCTTGACGCTCGAGGGATACTTGGCCAGCTTCCTGGACGCTGCGATCGCACGGGCGAACTGATCGCCGATGGGGAATCCCTCCTCAGCAAGCTCGATCGCGGGCCGCAGAACCTCGGCAAAGGTCATTGTCCCCCAGCGGTCGAGCAGCAAGTACCAGGCATCGACGGCGCCGGGCACGGTTCCCGAAAGCAGCCCGTCATCCACCGGGATCTTGCCTCCCTGGTTTTTCTTGTACCAGTCAATGGTAGCCAGGCGCGGGGCGGTGCCTTCCGCATTGATCGAGAGCACTTTCTTCGCGCGCGAATCGTAGACGAGCAGGACGGCGTCGCTCCCCAAACCGTTCGCGGCTGCGTCCACGACAGACAGAGCAGCCTGCCCGGCCACCGCCGCGTCGAACGCGTTGCCTCCCGCCTGCAGAATCCGTTCGGCCGCCATTGTGGACTCGGGCTTCATGGAAGCCACGGCGTAGTGGCGGCCGCGGATCACCGGCCGCATGTTCTTCTGCCGGCTCCCCGTGTCCTCTTGTCCGGCCATTTCAAGGGCGAACAGCATAAAGCAGCAAACGAAAATTCGTGTCTTACGCATGGGCGTATCATACCTCTTTTCTTTAGCAGTTCTTTGCGTCTTCGCGCCTTTGTGGTGAAAAGGAGGCCCAGACTTTGCCGTGCGGAAACTCGTGCGCGTCGAGCGACTCCGGCCGCATCGTGATGCTATAACCCGGCTGGGCAGGGGGCATGTACCGCCCGTTGCGAATCCTTACCGGGTCGAGGAAGTGTTCGTGAAGGTGGTCCACGTATTCGAGGATGCGATCCTCCAGCGAAGCCGATATACAGATGTAATCAATTAACGAGAGATGCTGCACGTACTCGCACAGTCCCACACCGCCGGCATGGGGACAAACGGGAACTCCGAACTTAGCGGCCATCAGCATGACGGCCAGCACCTCATTGACCCCGCCCAGCCGGCAGCTGTCGATCTGGCAGAACCGTATCGCCCCGGCCTGAAGCAGCTGTTTGAAAATGATGCGATTCTGGCAGGCCTCCCCGGTGGCGACGCCGATCGGTTTGATTGCCCTGGCAATCGCGGCGTGCCCGAGCACGTCGTCGGGGCTGGTGGGCTCCTCAATCCACCAGGGATCGAACCGCTTGAGATGGCTCATCCAATCGATTGCCTCGCCCACGTCCCATTTCTGGTTGGCGTCCACCATGAGCTTTCGGTTCGGACCGATCTCCTGGCGCACGATGTCGAGCCGGCGGATATCATCTTCGAGATCCGCGCCGACTTTGATCTTGAAGTGCGTCCATCCCGCCGCAACCCCTTCCCGGCACAAGCGGCGGATTTTTTCGTCCGCATATCCCAGCCACCCGGCCGAAGTGGTGTAAGCCGGAAACCCGTCGCGCAGCATCGCGGCTTCGCGGACATGGCGCGTCGGAGCATTGGTCCGAAGAATCGCGAGAGCTTCCTCCGGCGTCAGGACATCCGTGAGGTAGTGAAAGTCAATACAGGAAACCAACTGTTCCGGCGTCATGTCCACGACGAGTTTCCACACCGGTTTCCCTTCAGCCTTGGCATAAAGATCCCACACGGCGTTCACGACCGCCGCGGTCGCCAGGTGGATCACCCCCTTTTCAGGACCCAGCCACCGCAACTGGCTGTCCTGGGTCAGCGCGCGCCAGAATTTCGCCATTGCCGGCGTAATGGAATCGAGGCTCTTCCCAACCACGTGGTGTTTCAGCCCTTGAATGGCCGCCACGCATACCTCATTGCCGCGGCCGCAGGTGAAAGTGAGGCCATGACCCTCGAGACCGTCCTGGCTGTCGGTCTTGAGGACAACGTACGCCGCGGAGTAATCCGGATCCACGTTCATCGCGTCCGAGCCGTCCAGGGTGCGGGAAGTAGGGAAGCGGATGTCACGGGCGACGAGATCAGTAATACTGACCGCCATGGCAGTTCTCCTTGGAAGCAATGCGAGGAATCCAAGGAATCTCCGATAAGCAAACATTCTGGATTCCTCGGATTCCTCGGGTTCCTTGGATTCCTTGGATTCCTTCCGGAAAACTCATAACACAGACTTGCCTCGGGACGCTCGAATTTCTAAAATCATTAGCATGGTACAGGCGTCGGGCCTTCGGTCGGGCATGGTCTTGCAAATCGACAGCGAGCTCTACAAGGTCGTAAGCGCCGATTATCATGCCGGAGGCGGCAAGATGGGCGGTACGACGCACGCAAAGTTGAAGAACCTGCATACGGGGACTTTCTGGGAGAGGCGATTTCGACCTGATGAGAAGCTGCAGGACGTGGAGTTGCAGCGCGTGACCATGCAGTTCATCTATCAGGACGGCGACGACTACTACTTCATGGATCCCAATACCTACGAGCAGACGGCATTGTCGTCGAGCATGATCGGTCCCGCGGAGAAGTTCTTGCAGCCCGAGATGCGCCTCCCCGTGGAGCTCCACGACGGCAAGCCCGTGAACGTGCTCTTCCCCGAGTTCATCGATTTGAAAGTGTCCATGACGGCGCAGCCGATTCACACACAGCAGGACAACACGATGAAACCCGCCACACTCGAAAACGGCATGGAGATCCTCGTGCCGCAGTTCATCAAGCCAGGAGAAATCGTTCGGGTCGAGATCGAAACCGGCAAGTACCTGGAGCGCGTTCGCCACGAGGAGGAGAAGAAGCGTCACTGAACCGCATGCTTGACCAACCGCGTATGTCTGCCAGACTTTTTTCTCCGGACAGCGTCTTGTGGCGCGTAAATCGTGAGTCCGTCACGGGCCTTGCCGGGGCGCGCGCCTTGATGCTGGAGCTGGCGCATCCCTTGATTGCCGCCGGTGTAGCTCATCACAGCGAATTCCGGCGCGACCCATTCGGCCGCCTCTACCGCACGTTGCGCGCGGCCAACGACATCGTCTTCGGCACCCAGGGCACGGCGAACCGCGCAGCCGTCCACATCCGGCGCTGCCATCAGAGAGTGCAGGGCGCCTTGGAAGACGGAGTCGGGTCCCTGCCTCCGGGGTCCCGCTATAATGCCAACGACCCGGAGCTGAAACTTTGGGTTCTGGCCACACTCGTCGATTCCATCCTGCTGGTGTACGATCTCTTTGTCCGGCCTCTTTCTCTCGAGGAGAGGCGGGCTTATTATCGTGACAGCCGGCCGCTTGCTTCAGTGTTTGATATACCGGCGGACCTCATGCCGGATTCCTACGACAGCTTCGCCGCGTACGTCGATGCGATGATTTCCAGCGATGTTCTCGTGGTCGGCGATACGGCTCGCCAGGTCGTGAAGGCGATGTTCGCGCCGCCGCTCGCCGGGCGACTGGCGCGCGCGCTGAGCTTTGCCGGTATCGGGTTGCTCCCTCCCCGGATACGCGAAGGCTATGGATTCGCCTGGAGCGACAGGCGCGAGAAGATCCTCCTCGGTCTGGCCCGATTCTCCCGGCGGATGCGGCGGCTAACGCCCTCCTTCTTCTGCGTCAACCCGCACGCTTTGATTGTCGAGCTCCGCAGCCATTGACCTCATCATTTCTCATTGGTCATTGGTCATTTAAAGCGATCCAATGAAAAATGATAAATGACCAATGAAAAATGATAAATGGGTTTGGCCGTCCTAGATTTCTCAATCGTCATTGGTCATTTAGAGGCGATCCGATAAAACGAAAATGGAAAAGGGGGATATCGCCTTGACATTGCGAATGCTGCTTGTAGTTGCGCTCATTGTCCCATCGGTGCGGGCGCAGGGTGTGTACCCCGCGGCCAGGACGGGCGGGAGTTACATGTATAACTACTACTTCCCACCGGCGGGGAGCAGCACACCCTGGTGGCCGTCCTGCTCGCCCGACGGGAAATGGCTGGCCTTTGCGATGGATGGATCTATCTGGAAAGTGCGCCCAGGAGAATCGATTG
>QHZE01000443.1 GCA_003225335.1 Acidobacteriota bacterium | reverse complement strand
CGAGACCCGCGCTGAATCGAAAATCCGCACAAGATCCGCACAAAGGATCGAAACCGGTGCCTTTGGAGGGACCCGCTCAAAGGAGCAGGAAACGCTAAGTTGTTTGGAATTTTTAACTTGAAGTGGAGCGGGAGACGGGGATCGAACCCGCGACGTCCAGCTTGGGAAGCTGGCATTCTACCGCTGAATTACTCCCGCCCGCCCTCACAGGTCCTTGTCATACTAACGAATAGTTCCTTTCCAAGTCAATGGGCTAAGAGCGCGGACTGCGCCAACTGAAAAACCCGGTCACGAATTTCACAGATCGTACGAAAACCGGATGGACAGCACAAAACGAAACCACCGACGAACACGGAGCAGCCTGGCCGCAACCAAAAACAAGAGCCCACGAACTCATTTGTCCCAGGTTTGGATCTCAGCCTTCAGGTTGGCCTGAGCCCGTACAGGCTGAAGCCTGTATTCCGAACCTCACCGCAGAGACGCGCGGAGACCGCGGAGATCGTCCCAGGGAGTGCATTCTTCCAGCGTGCTCACGGTTTCGCGATTAACAGAGCACGCAAGATGCGTGCGCTCCCAGGAGAACGCACAAAAATCCTTGCCAGATCGCAAAGGATTTTCGGGTTAGTCGTACAGATCCGTATTTATCTGTGTTTATCTCTGGTTCAGGCTAAAACATCTGGGTGCGCCACAAATCATGGATATGGAGCACTCCCAGCACTATGTGCCTGGAATCGACAACCACGAGGCTGGTTATTCTGAGCTGTTCTATCTTGGCCAGCGCCGCGGTGGCCAGCTCCTGCGGTCCGATGGTCTTGGGCGTTGCCGTCATGCATTGTGCCGCGCGGAGCTTGAGCGGGTCGGAAGAGCGCTGCAGCAACCGCCTCAGGTCTCCGTCAGAGATAACGCCCGCCAGCAAGTCGCCCGGCCTCACGACCGCAGTCATTCCGAGGCCCTTGCGTGTCATCTCATAAATCACATCCGCCATGGTCGTGGATTCGAGGACCTTCGGAACAGCTTCTCCCTGGCGCATCAACTCCTCCACGCGAAGCAGTTTCTTTCCGATCGCACCCGCCGGGTGCACGGAGGCAAAATCCTCCTGGCTAAATCCCTTCCGTTCCATGAGAGCCATGGCCAGGGCGTCTCCCATGGCGAGGGCAGCGGCGGTGCTGGTGGTTGGGGCAAGCCCGAGCGGGCACGCCTCGTCAGCCACGCTGACGTCCAGGCTCACGTCCGCATGGCGTGCCAGCGTGGAGAGCGGATTGCCTGCCAGAGCCACCAGCGGCAGACGCAGGCGCTTTGCCACATTCACTGTCTGAAGTACTTCGGGCGTCTCACCGCTCTTCGAGACCACCAGGACCACGTCGTTAAGCGCCAGAAAACCGAGGTCGCCATGCACGGCTTCGGCGGCATGCAGAAAGATTGCGGGTGAACCCGTGCTGCTCAGCGTGGCGGCAATTTTCTTGCAGATGATCCCGGACTTGCCCATTCCGGCCACGGCGATCTTACCCGTGCACCCCGCCAGGATGTCGAGGGCGCGGGCAAAGCGGTCGTCCACTCGATGGACCAGGCCGGCTATGGCTCGCGCCTCTGCTTCCAGAACCCGGATTGCGATGGAGGAGGGTGGTTTCGACAGGGCCTTCATTGTGGTTTCCCGAGGGAGGCGCGAATCCTTAAAAGCTCGTCCAGGAGACGCGGGAAAAGCTTCAGGTTCAGGGCATTTGGGCCATCGGAAAGAGCCCGCTCAGGATTATCATGGACTTCAAAAAAGAATCCGTCGACTCCGGCGGCGGCCCCCGCGCGGGCGAGGCAAGGAATATATCGTGCTTCACCTCCAGACCTGTCGCCCTTGCCCCCTGGAATCTGGACGCTGTGCGTGACATCGAAAACCACGGGCCAGCCGAACGACTGCATGATGGCAAAGCAGCGAAAATCAACGACGAGATTGTTGTAGCCGAAGGAAGTCCCCCTTTCGGTGAGGATCACGTTGCGATTCCCGGTGTCGAGGACTTTTTCCAGGACATTCCGCATGTCCCACGGGGAGAGAAACTGCCCCTTTTTGATATTGACGGCCCGTCCGGTCGCGGCGGCGGCGCGGATTAGATCGGTCTGGCGCGAGAGGAAAGCCGGAATCTGAAGCACATCGAGCACTTCAGCCGCCGTCCGCACCTGAGATGTTTCGTGGACGTCGCTGAGCAGCGGCAGCCCGCTTACCTCGCGGGCCTTTTCGAGAATTCGCAGCCCCTCTTCAAGGCCCGGTCCTCGAAAGGACCTGGGGGAAGAACGGTTGGCTTTGTCGTACGAGGCCTTGAAGATGAAGTCCACGTTGACACGCGCTGCGATCCCGGCGAGCCGCTCCGCCATTTTGAGGCAGTGCTTTTCGCTTTCGATGACGCAGGGGCCCGCAATGAAAAAAGGCCTCCCCCGGCCGAGTCTCCGGCCCCCAATTTGTATGGACGAGCTCTTCATCTGGAGAAATAGCTCCGTACTTCTATCTTCTGTGCGCCTCCGTTACGGCCTCGGTCGCGACGGGCAGGGATTCGCGCCGAGATGCGAGGAGCAGCTTGTGTTGGTAGGCCGCGGCGATGAAACTGGCGAAGAGAGGGTGCGGCTGGAAGGGCTTGGATTTGAATTCCGGGTGGAACTGGCATCCGAGGAACCACGGATGATCCGGAAGCTCCATGATTTCGACGAAGTTTCGATCCGGCGAGTTGCCGCTGAACTTCATGCCGTAGCCGGCGAGAATCTTTTCGTACTCCCGGTTGAACTCATAACGGTGGCGGTGCCGTTCCGAGATCTCCCTCTTTTGATAAATCCGGCAGGCCAGCGAGTCTTCTTCGAGAATACAGGGAAAGGCGCCGAGCCGCATGTTTCCGCCCATAATATCCGAACCCAGCAGCTCGCGCAGCATGTAGAAAACACGGTGCGGCGCGGAGGGGTCAAACTCCGAGCTGTCCGCCTGCATGTTGCACACGTTGCGCGCGAACTCAATCACAGCGCACTCCATTCCCAGGCAGATGCCGAAGTAAGGCACTTTGTGGATCCGGACATGCCGGATGGCGCGCAGCATGCCATCGATCCCCCGTTTGCCAAAACCTCCGGGCACCAGGATAGCGTCATATGCAGAAAGCTGTTGCGCGACGGTCTCGTCCAACAATCCTTCGGACTCGATCCATTTCACCTGAACACGAAGCTGGTTGGCCAGGCCACCATGGTAGAGGGCTTCGTTGAGGCTCTTGTATGAGTCCTCGTATTCAACATACTTGCCCACTATTCCTATCCGCACGGTATCCCTGGGGTTCCGGTCCAGGTAAAGCAATCGTTCCCAGCGGCTCAGGTCCGGCTCGCGGGCCGCGAGCTGCAGGTGGTGGACAATCGCATCATCCAGGCCCTCGCTGTGGAGGACCATCGGCACTTCGTAAATGTTGTGCACGTCCAGAGCCGTGATGACGTCCTTTTCGGACACGTTGCAGAACAGGGCGATCTTGGCTTTGATGTCTCTGGGCAGCAGCCGGTCCGTCCGGCACAGAAGGATGTCGGGCTGAATACCGATTTCCCGCAGTTCCTTGACGCTGTGCTGTGTCGGCTTGGTTTTCAGCTCGCCCGACGTGGCAATGTAGGGGACCAGCGTGAGGTGCACGAACATGGAATTTTCGCGTCCCACGTCATTTCGCATCTGACGGATAGACTCCAAGAACGGCAGACTTTCGATGTCGCCGACCGTTCCGCCGATCTCGACGATGGCCACATCCACGTCCTGCGCAACGCGGCCGATCGTACTCTTGATCTCGTTCGTGATGTGGGGAATCACCTGGACGGTTTTGCCGAGGAATTCTCCCTTGCGTTCTTTTTCGATCACGGTCTGGTAAATCTTCCCTGTGGTCGAGTTGTTGTCTCGCGTCAGGCGCACATTGGTGAAGCGCTCGTAGTGTCCCAGGTCGAGGTCCGTCTCTGCGCCGTCGTCGGTAACGTAGACCTCTCCATGCTGAAACGGGCTCATGGTTCCGGGGTCGACATTGATATAAGGATCCAGTTTGAGGAAATTGATCTTGAGTCTCCGAGCCTCCAGCAAGCCGCCGATTGAAGCGCTGGCAAGCCCCTTGCCAAGGGAGGATAGAACTCCGCCTGTGACAAATATGTACTTCATGTATTCTCCTCCACTGCCGCTCGCCGGACGAGTACTGACTTCAGAAAGAAGGTAGTCCTCAGTTGTCCTGACGTTCGGCTTCACCACGGAGACACGGAGATGCACGCAAAAATCCGAAAGATTTTTTGCTCAGTGAATCTCCGTGTCTCCGTGGTGAAAAGAACGCAAGGTTGTTCTTTATGCGCTCCCCCTATTTAATTGAGAACGTGCGAAACAACTCGGCTTTGCGTTGACACTACCAGACGGGGTCCGTTCAAGGTCAGTACTTGAAGGTCCCCTCCTGCGCGGCAGCCAGGACCTCCGCGGCCGACAGGTCTTCCGGAGTATCGACGCCGATGGAGTCCTCCGTCACCTTCACCAGATAGAGGGGATAACCATGCTCCAGGGTTCGCAATTGCTCCAGCGACTCCGACAGCTCCAGGGGCGCAGGCTCGAGGCGCACGAATTGAAGCAAAAACTTTCGACTGTAGACATAGATACCGATGTGTTTGTAATAGCCGTGACACACGCGGGAAGAGTGCCGGTCGGCATTCAAGTTCAGAGGGTCTCCACTTCTGTAGGGAATGGGAAAACGAGAGAAATAAAGCGCGCGTCCGCTTCGCGTCCCGACGACCTTTACGATGTTTGGATTTACAATATCCCCCTCGTGCTGCAGGGGGATGACGGCGGTCGCAACCGTCAATTCCTTGCATTGGACCGCGAATTGAATCAACTCGGCGACCGTGGACGCCGGGAGAAGCGGCACGTCGCCCTGCAGGTTCAGGATGAGATCCTCGCTCAGCTTTTCGGCGACCTCGGCGACTCGATCGGAACCGGAGCGGTGATCCGGGGAAGTCATCCAGGCCTCTCCCCCGCCGGCCTCCACCACCCTCTTTATTTCCTCGCTGTCGGTGGCGACGATGACGCGGCCCACTCCGGGACAGGTCATCGCGCGCTTGACGACACGCACGATCATTGGCACGCCGTTTATCAAGCGGAGAGGCTTGCCCGGCAATCTGACAGATTGCATCCGGGCGGGAATGACGGCCGCGACTTTCATGCAGACTTACGCAAACGCCTCCCTGAAGGTTCAGAGCTCAGCTTAATCCATGACTTCACAAATACGGTTAGATACGGTAACGCATTCCACCCACGCGGGGCAAAAGGAAATTAGCCGGGGGTTCGCTTTCGCTCACCCCCGGCTAAACTCCCAGCGCGCTCCCAGGCACCTTAATCTGGAAAATACCGTATTTATGAAATCGCGTCCTTAGCCCGCCCCGGCGCGGGCAGTCTAACGGCTGAACTCCAAACAAAGCGTTCAGAAGTTGATCAGTTCGATCTCTCTCGCGTCTTTCACGTATTGCCGATCAACCTGGGGATAATGATATTCCTTTCCCTCGAAGTTCTTCAATACGACTTCCTTGTCGTCCAGCCTCTGGACGTATTCAGGCATAAGCGGAATTTTGCCGCCTCCCCCCGGCGCATCAATGACGAACTGCGGAACCGCAAAGCCTGTTGTGTGTCCTCGCAAAGCCTGGATGATCTGGAGTCCGACTTCGACCCGTGTCCTGAAGTGGTTGGTGCCCCGGGTGAGATCGGCCTGGTAGAGATAGTACGGGCGCACGCGCATCATCAGGAGCTTGTGCATCAGCTCCTTCATGACCTCCGGATCGTCGTTGACGCCGCGCATCAGGACGGTCTGGCACCCGACCGGTATTCCGGCATTGACCAGGCGCTCGCACGCTTCCTTGGCCTCCGGAGTGATCTCTCTGGGATGATTGAAATGAGTGTTCACATACATCGGGTGGTACTTCTTGAGCATGTTGCACAGATTATCGGTGATGCGGCTCGGCAGCACGCAGGGAAACTTCGTGCCAATACGAATCACCTGGACGTGGGGAATGGTTCTGAGCCTGGCAATGATGTGCTCCAGCTTTTGGTCGCTCACCATGAGGGGATCCCCTCCCGAGATAAGCACATCCCGGATTTCCGAGTGGTTCCGTATGTATTCGATGCCCATGGCGATGGTTTTTTCTGTGATGTCGCTGGCCCGGCCCACCATCCGCTTTCGCGTGCAAAAACGGCAATACATCGGACAGCGATCCGTGATGAGAAACAGCACGCGATCCGGGTAGCGGTGAGTGAGCCGGGGGACGGGACTGTCTCCGTCCTCGTTCAGGGGGTCTTCCGGCGCCTCTTCGTCCTGAACCTCCTGGATCGAAGGGACGGCCTGCATCCATATGGGGTCGCCTTTTTCCTGGATGAGGTTGTAGTAGTAGCGGGGGATGCGCATAGGATAGACTTTCCGCACTTCGTTGATTTCACCAACGGAGACATTGTAGGTTTCGTCGACGGTCTCACCTTTGGTGACGCTGTTTCTCAGGTCAAGCATCCATTGTTCCATGCCGAGCTGTCTCCTTACGGGGAAAATCTCTTCACAAAGATCAGTCTATCGTCTCCAACATCGTAGAAATCCCGAATTCGCGACGTCTCTTCATATCCCAGGCTGCGATAGAACCGCACGGTATTTCCGTACGATTCTCGGGAGGACGTTTCCACCACGAGCACCCTGCCGTTCTCGTTCTGAACGTCCGCCTCGACGTGCGCTACCAGCGCGCGGCCGAACCCGAGTCCCTGAGCGGCCGGATGGGTCGCTATCCAATAAAGATCATAAGTTCCGCGCGTCAGGGGCGTCGGTCCCCAGCACACGTAGGCCTTCACGGCGCAGCCGGAATTTTCCGCCACGACCACGCGATAGTCTTTTTGTTTGTCGTCTCGGAGGTAAGTATCGACGATCTCGAGCGCGCATTCGATTTCGGCACCGTTGAAATTCCCGACGCCGCGCACGATTTCCGCCACAGCGGATCGGTCCGAAGCCCTCAAAGGCCGGATCGAGACTTTGTGTGCTCTTCTACTAAAGTGCATACACCGTGGAAGCGACCTTGGCACCTCGCTCCAAGGCAAACTGGGCTATCTTCGAGATGATTTTTGTGTAGGTATATCCTGCGGCGCCTGCGGCGCGCGCAAAGCCGGCGTTTGGGGCGATGTCAGGATTCGGATTTACTTCCAGTACATAGAGGGCGCCGCGTGCGTCCGCCCGCATGTCCACGCGCCCGTAATCCCTGCACCCGACGCACCTGTAGCTCCTGAGCGCAATGTCCCGGATCCGGTTCTCCAACCGCCTGGGAATATCCGCCGGGCACATCGGAGTCGTGCAACGGTACATGGGGCTTTCTTCGTCCCATTTGGCGCGATAGCTTACGATTCGCGGTTCCCCCTCAGGCATACCGCTAAAATCGATTTCGGAGATGGCGAGAACTTCAGGATCGCCATCCCCGATGATGGAGACGTTGAATTCCCTTCCGTCGAGATACTCTTCCACCAACGCTTCCTGAAGGTAGACGCTGTGAACGTAGCCAACCTGCTTTTCCAGCTGTGCCCAAGTGTGGCAGACAGAGTTGCTGTTGATTCCGAGGCTGGCGTCTTCGTGAACGGGTTTCACGATCACGGGAAAGCGCGGCCGCCGAGCCGACAGTTTTTTTCCGGGCGCGAGGAGGTAGCCTCGGGCTGCCGGAATCCCCGAGGCTTGAAACAGTTTCTTGACGCGAAATTTGTCCAGACCTAATCCGAGGGCCATCGGTCCGGAGCCCGTGTATGGGATCTTCATCAGATCGAGGAGACCGGCCACGCACATCTCAAATTCGCACTTTCCGTTGATCGCCTCGCAGAGATTAAAGACAAATCTGGGGGCAAGCTTTGCCAGCGTCTGGATCAGTTCCCTGGAGAAGTGCTCCACTGACAATACATAGGGGGAGAAGCCGGCTTCGCGGAGAGACTCCTCGACCGCGATAACTTCTTCACGGAGAACCGTAGAAGGATAGGTTCTCTCTTCCGATCCCTCGATTTCAACGATGCTGGCGGCATTGTACAGGACGACGCAGTCGGATCTTCCCATTACCCTAACCCGTATCGTTTGCAAGCTGTGTCGAGCACTGTATTGATGAGCTGGTTGTACGTCAGTCCTGCTGCCCGGGCCGCCTTGGGAAAACATGAATTATTTTCGGGCCGAGGCAGGACTCCGGGTAGAGGATTAATTTCAATAATACAAGGACGGTTCTCCGCATCAAGACGAACATCGACGCGACACCAGTCGCGGCATCGCATCACGCGATATGCCGCAAGACAGATGCGCTCGATATCTGTCTGGAGTTCAGCGCTCAACCGGGCGGGACAATCGAAAATTTGCAATGGATTTGAACTGTCGTCCCAGATCCACTTGGCTTCGTAGGAATAGATCGGATTGACTCCGGGAGGGAGTGAATCAAACCTGATCTCAACTATCGGCAGCGCGCGCGCCTCACTCCCGTTGCCGAGAATGGCTACCGTAAATTCTCTGCCGGGAAGGTATTCTTCGACAAGCGCGGGTTCCCGATAGTTTTCCAGCAGCCAGCAAACACGCTCTTTCATCTCCTGGCGTGTTCTCACGAGCGAACTGTTGAGGATGCCAATGCTGGAGCCCTCGTACAGGGGCTTCACCATCAGCGGGTAGTGAAGACTGTTGAAAGAAAAAACCTTTTCAGAAACTACGCGGAAGCGCGCAGTGGGCAGACCGTGAAACGCGAGGATCTCCTTGGTGCGGGCCTTGTCCAGACAGAGATTGAGCGTCAGCGGATCACTCGCCGTATATGGAATGCGCAGATACTCAAGAATCGAAGGGACGTGACCTTCCCTGCACGGGCCCGATTCGCCTTCCGCCATATTAAAGACAACATCTGGGCAACTTCTGCGCAGGCTCTCATAAAGGTTTTGGTCCGCTTCGATGAGGATGACTTCGTGACGTTCCTGAAGGGCGCTCTGGACGGCCTCTATCGTTTCGGCATCGTCCCACTCGGCCTGAGATTGACCGCGGCAACTCGGAGGTTCTTGCGATTCGTCCGCCTCACCCCGTTTTAGATTGTATGTCAGACCCACTCGCATCCGGGACGCCTTTCGTGGACTGATATATGGTAATCACACAGGATTGTCAACATTTATTTGCCAAAATCTCCACAAGATGCTGCGTTAAGATCAGCTCATGATACCAAATCTTGTAGGTCGACCGGCGGAAGCAAATTGAATGCCACAGAGCGCCCGCTTGTGAGTCCCGGACGACGGCCGCGCCGTCAGACCGCAATAGCGTCGCAGATCACCGATAGCGCATAGAAGATTCGGTGTAATCCGTCCATCCAATCAACCGGGGGGGGCAAAGACATGGACGACAGGATGACACGATTTGTCGGACAGGACTAACAGAATTTACGGGATTTTTTGGGGGGGGACAAGGTGACAAGATTTAACTCGATCCTCCAATGCGGGTGTGATTAGAAATGGTGAGTCAAGTTCTTAGGCGCTACATCTCACAGGATACCCGCGCTCCCAGGAGCAAAAATCCTTGCCAGGTTGCAAAGGATTTTCGGCTTACTAGTACGGAGCGAGCCTGGGGGCCTGCAGCAAAATGGGAAGTTATTTCTGCGCGAGCCCTTAGACGCGAAGGATTTCTGCTTTTGCGCATATCCATTCGGGTATAATGAGCCATCCATTAACCTCGGGAAAACAATTCGATGCGCTTGTCCAATCCGATTTTCAAGGCCCGCGTCTTTGTCATCCTTCTGTCAGGGCTGGGTTTTCTCATGGTTTTGGGGGCGCCATCTCTGGCCGCCGGCGGCCACTTCTTTCTCTCCGCCCTCGTCTATACGGTCTTTTCCCCGATATGCCATCAGATGCCGGAGCGTTCGTTCGAGCTTCTGGGATTTCCCTGGGCGGTGTGCCACAGATGCTGCGGAATCTATCTGGGAGTTTTACTTGCAGCAGTATTTTACACGGCGATTCCGCGCCGGCTCACTTCTCACGAGATGCGCAGGTACTGGGTCGCGGCTGCAACGGCCCCGCTCCTAATGGATGTAGGGCTCACGGCTGCTGGAGTTTGGAACAACGCGCCTCTTAGCCGCCTGTGTACGGGATTTCTGTTTGGCTCCATGCTCTCTTCGCTCCTGGTGCCGGCTTTTTCCGAGTTCCTCCAGCCGTGGAACCTGTCGCGTTGCCGCACTACAGAGATTCAAGGAGGCGCCTGGTGAATCAGGGTGGAATGCTCAAGCCGGCGCTGATCGCCGGTGTCCTCCTGGGAATCCTTTCCGCGCTGCCCCTGATTCAATGGGTCAATTCTTGTTGTTGCGCCTGGGTGATTGGAGGCGGAATTTTTGCCGCTTATCTTTATGTCAGAGAATCTGCAGAAGCTGTCACCCTGGGTCGGGGTTTGGCACTCGGTCTGTTGACTGGCGTGATAGGTGGAATTGTATCCGTGCTAATGTCGCTTCCTCTCCTCTACATATCTTTCGCGAATACTAAGGTGCTTGAGGAATTGAGCAAGTCCGTCGAGCACGTACCAGACCTTTCTCCGCAAGTCAGAGAGACGCTTCAGCATCTTCTTTCGGACCCGCTTCGTTCGCTTAGTTTCTTCGCTACAATCGGTGGAGCGATGGTGACCGTAATGTCAGCGATCTTTGCCATGGCTGGAGGAGCCATTGGAGTTGCGCTTTTCGAGAAGCGCAAACCGGGCCAGATAAGCGCCGAGACTCCACCGGCAACAACCTCTGGTCCTCCTCCGGAGCTTCCGCCGCCTCCGCCATTGCAGTGACCCTCCTGGATTCTTGCGCCTTGCCAACTGAGAATAAGTCTCTCACTTCGGATGTTTGATAAGGCAGATAAGATGGGACGCGGGTCGACGTGGATGCACGCGGATTCAGATCCGCATGAGTCTGCGTTCATCCGCGTTCTTAAGAGGTCCGGGGGATTTCAAAGGGGTGGTCCCTTGCTCATGTCTTGACCCACTCGTAGGGAAGATGAACGATCTCGCCCGGCGCTTGAACCGCATGGAGCAAGGAAAGCGCGTCGCGCAGGATTCTTGATTGCATGGAGGCGTCCATCGACGAGCCGAAGGGATTGCCCATCGGAAACCGCAGAGCCACCGCTCGCGGAACCTGCAGATGATATGTGATGTCGGGGCACACGGAGACGCCCACCGTCGGAATGCCTGCCCCTTCAATCTCTCGCTGTATCAGCCCAGCAGACTGGTGGCTCAGCGCGCAACCACCGCTCACCACGACAGCGTCCGCTTCTTGAGCTTCCAGTCTCGGGATGATTTCTTTGACCGTAGTCTCGAGAATCGGTTCTACTTCCGGGACATAGCCCATTAATGAGTAGTGCACCGCCGCGCATTCGCCGATAAAACCTTCCTCTTCCAATTCGCGCAGCCGGGCCAGGGGAAACACACAATTAATGTCCTCGTTGGCTTCGGTATGGTCGTAGTGGGCGTGTGTTATTCCCAGTTCTGCCGGATCTGCGCTTACGGGGACTTCTCTAAAGGACCAATCTCCTCTATCACGGAATCTCATACTTCGAAGTTGAGGAGAAACGACTCCGGGAGAGGTATTGAAGGGCTTTTGCCCCTTCCGGTAAACTCCCGCGAGGCTCACCAGGCATACCCTGGACTCGTCGAGTTCAATCGTGGGCAGGGTGAACGGGAACCCCTCCACGGCGTAAAGTTGCCATCCACGATGTCGTGATTCCAGCGCCTTGATCCAGGAATAACCCGCCCGCAGTGTTTCGAGCGGTTGCGCGGCCAGGGGAGCGGGTTCATCATCATGAATAAGCTGTTCATCTTCCGGAACGCGACGTTGGCTCGAAAGCCGGCCCTCGTCTTTCTCCTTCATGAAGATCTCCTTGTTGGTCTGATAAGAGAAGTTTCCAGCAGTGTGCGTCGGCGGATCCGCAGGCTCATAGGCCAAGTCCTTTATCTAGCTCTTGTCAGGCATTATCAGGATGAAAGTGGCTCGGCGGCAGACATGATTCTCACGGGAACCTTGGAACCATCAATCCAATGTCTGTCGGGTAATGGAAAGAATTGGCTGCGAGAGTGAACATTTTTTGAAGTACTGGCTAATTTTCAGTCAGGATTCCACAAAATGCAATCAAAAAGAAATGCCCTGGGTTTGGAGTTCAGGCTTTAGCCCGCCCACAGCACCCTGAACGCTGAACTCCGAACGCGCGCCTCGTGAGTTCATTGAGAGAAAAAGCATTCTTGGTCTCCAATCGCCCCGCCGAGCGGGGCGTTACGGATTTTTTCACCTGCTACTAACACCAAGCCGTTTCATCAAAAAAGCGGATTCGACTCTATCTGAGGAACGACCCAGTGCTCCATCTCGATTTGAATCGTCGTGTGCTCGATATCGTACTTCTCCCTCATGAGACGGCTTAACTCCGCGAGGATCGCCGGCGCGTCCGTGTTGCGCCGCACGACGACATGACAACTCATGGCTGGCATCCCCGAGGTGATGGACCAGACATGCAGATCGTGAACAGAGAGCACTCCCTCCACGCTACCCAGATCGGCAAGAATACTGGAAATGTTCAGATGTGGAGGCGTCCCTTCGAGAAGGACGTCTACGCTCTCCGTCATGAGATCCCAGGAACTGTAAAGCACCAGAACCGCCACAACGACAGAGACGATCGGGTCCGCGAGGTACCACTGCCAGAACACCATGGCGACACCGGCGGCTATGGCCCCGAGCGATCCCAGCGTGTCGCCCATCACGTGAAGAAACGCTCCTCGAATGTTCAGGTTCTCGTGCTGCGTCCTGTAAAGCAGGCCCGCTGTGATGAGGTTCGCTACAAGCCCGACGCATGCGACAACCAGCATAGGAACGCTTTTTACCGATGGCGGCGAATGCAATCGGTGGTAGGACTCATAAAAAATGTAGATAGCCACCAGAACCAGGAGAATGCCGTTGCCCAGCGCGGCCAGAATTTCCACGCGAAGATAGCCGTAAGTCTTTTCGTGGGTGGCGGGGCGGGCAGAGATCTTAAGAGCGAACAAACTCAACGCCAGCGCCGCCACGTCCGTCAGCATATGGCCCGCGTCAGCGATCAGGGCCAGGCTGTTGGTCAAAAATCCAGCGGCAAACTCAATTACGAAAAGACTCCCCGTAATCGCCAGAGCAAGGGTGAGAGTCCGCTTGCTGGTGTGGTGTTCAGAAGAACGAGGGTGACTACCTGGCATGGACTCTAGAGGCGGAGCGGATGCAAAAATCCACTTATGCGCTTCTCGCGTTGAAAATGCAATAGCACCAACCTATCCTATTTCCCGTATTTCCTGCTCCAGCGCAGCCGCGACCAAAAGTATGAATGAAACCACAGATGAACACAGATCAGCACCACTAAGCTGAAAATCCTTCGCAATCTGTCAGGGATTTTTGTGCGTTCTCCTGAGAGCGCAAGCATCCTGCGTGCGGGAGTTAGAAACGCTGCGCACGCCGGAAGCTGGAAGTGTGCGCTCCAAGGAGCTACCTCCGCGTTCTGCCCGTCTCTGCGGTGAGGCTTTTTGGTTGTGCCTGGGCCGCTCCGTGTTCATCTGAACTACTAACACGAAAATCCTTTGCTGGGCTCTCTGTTCATCATGTGGTTTCATTTCTTTGCAGTTCATGCCGACGGATCTGACAGCTCACATGAGTGAAAGCGGATCCACGTCCACGCTCGAATGCTTCAACGCGACCCGGCGAGCGCCAAGCTCTTCATAGGCAGCGCCCAGCAAGGACACCGCATCGCAGGCCGGCTTTGCTTTTATGAGAATCTGGTAGCGGAACTTGCCGCGCAGCTTTTCTAACGGTGCCGGCGCGGGTCCCAAAATGCGTACCTGCGACGTGAAATCGCGCCTGAGGGCTTGCGCCTTCAGACCGGCTCCGATCTGTTCCGCGACGTCACAGGCTGTGGCCGCGGCGCCGTGCGAGACGATGATCTGAATCAGACGGGTATAGGGCGGGTACGACATCAGTTTGCGAAACTCGATCTCATGACCGAAGAATCCCGAGTAATCCTGCCGCCTGGCGAACTTCAGCGCATAATGGTCGGGGTAGAAAGATTGGATTACCACCTTGCCCGGAGCTTCGCCCCGTCCGGCGCGGCCGGCTACTTGTGTAAGGAGCTGGAAGGTGCGCTCGGCAGAGCGGAAATCGGGGAAGGCAAGGCCTGCGTCGGCAGCGATCACGCCAACCAGTGTGACATTGGGAAAATCATGGCCCTTGGCGAGCATCTGCGTCCCCACCAGGATGTCGAGCCTCCCCTGTTGGAAGGCCGTGAGAGTCTTGCGCAACGTGCCCTTCTTGCGTGTTGCATCCCGGTCCAGGCGCGCAATCCGGGCTCCGGGAAACATAGCGCGCAAGGTCTCCTCGAGTTGTTCGGTGCCCGCGCCCACAAAGTAGATGTACTCTCCTCCGCAACTGCTGCAAGTCGAGGGAGTATCCCGCTCCAAACCGCAGTAGTGACAGATGAGCCGCTGCTCCGCCTGGTGATAGGTCATGGAAACACTGCACTCCGTGCAGGTATACGCATGGCCGCAGCCGCGACAAAGCAGGGTCCGCGAATATCCTCGGCGATTCAGCAACACGATCGCTTGCTGTCCTCGGCTGAGCGTATCCCCAAGCTCCTGCCCCAGCAGGTGCGAGATGATGACCTGCTTGCCGTAGCGCTGGAACTCGAGGCCCATGTCGACGACTACGGCCGCGGGAAGAGGTCTGGCGTGAATCCTTTCCGGCAGGCAGAGGTACACTATCTCTCCGTTTTCTCGCGCTGCGTGAAACGTCTCGACCGAGGGCGTCGCAGATCCGAGCAAGAGGAGACCTCCAGACCGCTGGATGCGGTGCCACGCCACTTCTCTGGCGTGATAATACGGCGATTCATCCTGCTTATAGGAAGGGTCCTGTTCTTCGTCGATGATGATCAGACGCAGGTTTTCCAGCGGCGCGAAGACTGCGGAGCGCGTTCCGACTACTACCGGTGCAAAGCCGGATCGGATCCGGTTCCACTGATCGTACCTCTCCCCCAACGACATGGCGCTGTGCAAAAGCGCGACGAGGTCCGGAAAATGAGAAACGGCAATCCTGCTCAGCAACGGGGTCAAGCCGATCTCCGGAACCAGCAGCATGGCCGTATAATCGGACTTCAGCGCCTCACCGATAAGCCGCAAATAGATTTCGGTCTTGCCACTGCCCGTGACACCGTGGAGCAGGTATCGTCTGGCCCCCGCGCATGCAAGACCGGCTCGCAGCTCGTCAAAGACGGTTTGCTGGGATTTCGTAAGGACGCGGACTGCGGAATCCGCGACCTCGGAGAGCTCTTCCGGCACGCGGAGGATCGGGATCTGTTTGATCTCCACCAGTCCTCTTTTCTGCAGAGAATGCGCCACGCCCGCCGTGACACCCGCCGACCGCAGCGCTGACTGTAAGGGCACGTTTCTTCCGTTTTGCTCGAGAAGCGAGTAGAGAGCACGCTGGCCCGCGGTCAGTCTTTCCAGTGTCTCCTGACTCGCTTTCAGCGCTCGAATTCCCAATTGCTCTTTGGCGGAGGCGCGCGGCTTACCGGCCGTTTCTTCGATCCGAACCCAGCCGGCCACGACTAGCGACTGAATCCAATGGTTTAGTTCCCTCTGGCCGCTGTTCTTTTCCAGCTGTCTTACAGTCAGCGGACCATGGCGATAAAGCGTGTCGAGCAAGAGACGTTCCTGACGCTGCACGGAGCCAGGATAGAGTCCACCCGCCAGCAAACGCTCGGTGCCCGGCGTAACACGGATTCGCTCGGCCCCGGAGACTTGCGCGCCGGCGGGAAGCATGGAACGAAGAATCTCCCCTGCAGGCGTGAAATACCTGTCCGCGACCCAACGCGCTGTTTCTACGAGCGCGGCCGGGATGAGGGGCAGCCTATCCAGCGCGTCCTTTATCGCCCGTATCTCAAAATTCCCCGTGGGAGATTCCCGCAGCAGTTCGACAACAACACCGGTCAGTGTCTTGCGGCCGAAGGGGACGAGCACGCGAATGCCTGGAGCCATCTGAGACTGCAGATGAGGAGGAACCGAATACGCAAAAGTTCTGCGAACTCCGAGCGGCACTGCGACATCGACAAATGCAGCCATGGACTCATTTTGACAGGATCACAGGATTTTGGGAACAGGATGACAGGATATAGGTTTTGACAGGATAACAGGATTTACGGGGATGGGCGTTTTGTTGTTCGAACTGTAAATCCCTCTGTTATTCCCCGCGATTTAGCCAGAGACACAGAGATCAAGAAACCAAAGCTGGAGAATCGAGGATCGAAGGTTGTTCTCGATGCTCCAACCTCGGTTTTCTCCGTGCCTCTGTGTCTCCTGTGGCTAAAACCTGAACTGAAACGACTGAAATGAATCGAAATCATGTCTCCAACTAAATCCTGTAAATCCCGTCGATAAATTCCAACTCAAGAATCGCGAAGACTTTTGAGGTAATCCCTGATCTTCTGGACGTCTTCCCAGACCCTGCGCTTCTCATTGGGGTTTCTGAGCAGGTAGGCCGGGTGAAAGGTGGCCATGAGCTTTGCGCCACGGTAATCGATGAAATGACCTCGCAGTTTTGAGATCGGCTCTTTGGTGCGCAGCAGGGTTTGCGCGCCAAAGGTTCCGAGGGCGCAGATTACCTTCGGCTTTACTGAGGCAATCTGGCGAAACAGAAACGGCTCGCAGGAAGCAATTTCAGTTGGCTCCGGGTTCCGGTTCCCTGGCGGTCTGCACTTGAGAATGTTGCAGATATAAACGTCTTCGCGTTTCATTCCCATAGCTTCGATGATTTTTGTCAGGAGTTGCCCTGCGCGTCCCACAAAAGGCAGGCCTTGATCATCTTCATCCGCACCCGGGGCCTCGCCCACAAACATGAGCTCCGCGCGAGGATTGCCGGATCCAAATACTATGTTCTTGCGAGAGGGCGCCAATTTACAGCGCTGGCAATCCCCTAAATCTTCCCGGATTGCTTGCAGAGTTTCCTGCTTTTCGGGAAGGCTGTCAAACATGGTTCGCGCCTCATGGTAAACACTGGACGCGGGCCTGGACGCTTGGCTGGAACCCGCGGCCGGTCTTCCCCGAGCCGGGCCGCGCGAAGGGTTTGACGGTGGGGCGACGCCTTTGCGGGCCCACTTTACTCCCAACTCCTCGTAGAAGCGAAGACGTTCCAAAATGTGGCTTCCTAATTTTTCACCGCCGCTCATCCGCCAAGCTCCAGCTCGTCGAGGACAACTTCGTTGTTGCGCCACCGGAGCACCGTGCGCACCCTCAGACCAAGGTAAACTTTAGAGCCGAGCAGGTGCTCGATATCCAGCCGGGCTGCGCTTCCGAGATCGCGCAAAGTCAGGCCGCCTTTGCCGAGGATGATACCTTGCTGCGACCTTCTTTCAACGATAATGTCGGCTTCAATGCGCACCAGGTTTCTTTTCACGCGCTCGCCCTCGTCGAATTTTCTGATTATCACCGCTGTGGTGTAAGGGAGCTCCTCGCGCGTGCGCTCCAGGATTTTTTCCCGGATCAGCTCCGCGGTAAGAAAACGCTCGGTCCGATCGGTGAACAGATCCGGACCAAACAAAGCCTCTCCGTCCGGCAGGCATTTGAAAAGGATATCCACCAAGAGCTTCAGATTATCGCGCGTGAGCGCCGAAATCGGCAGAATCTCAGTGAAATCGTATTCCTTGCTGTACCGATCGATTATGGGCAGAAGGCGAGGCTTGGCGAACTTGTCAATCTTGTTAATGAGCAGAATCGTCTTCGGCCCGGCGTTCTTTACTATCTGAAGGACAAAGTTCTCTCCGGCTCCGAGAGAGATCGAACCATCCACGACGTGGAGCACAAGATCCACATCCCGCAGGGAATCCAGCGCGGTTTGCAGCATTCGCTGATTCATGCGGTAGACCGGTTTGTGAATGCCGGGCGTGTCCACGAAGACAATTTGCCCGCGAGGCTCCGTGAGAATTCCGAGTATCCGGTGCCGGGTAGTTTGCGGCTTCTCGGAAACAATGGATACTTTTTCTCCGATGAGCGCGTTCAGAAGAGTGGATTTACCGGAATTCGGCCGCCCGATGAGTGTGACAGTGCCGGATTTCATTTCGGGAGCTGGAAAGAAGTTCATGCGTGAAACGAAACCACAGATGAACGCAGATCTGTACTACTAGGTTGAAAATCCTTCGCAGCCGGATTCTTCCGGGTCTTCCTGGGAGCGCACGCATCCTGCGTGCGGGGCGTCAGACACGAGAGCACGCTGGAAGCGCGCGCTCCCAGGGAAGGAACCTCCGCGTTCTCCGCGTCTCTGCGGTGAATTCGCTTTGGTTGCGGCTGGCTGCTCCGTGTTGATCCGTGTTCATCTGTGGTTTCATTCATACTTTGGTTGCGGCTTGCGATTTCAAGTCCGACGCGTCTGTCCCGGCACGTCGAGAGTCTTGCGGGCTGCCAGCGCAGCCTGGGCCGTGTCGAGTATGCGCTCAGCGATAGTCCGTTTGGATTGGTTCTCGAGCGTCACGGATTCCCCGGTGCGGGTGAAAATCTGAACCGTGGCGTTTTCCGCGCCAAAAACCCCACGGGAAACATCGTTGGCCACAATGAGATCGAGATTCTTCCTCGTCATCTTGTCCCGGGCCTGCCCGGACAGATTTTCGGTCTCCGCGGCGAATCCTACCAGGATTTGATGCTGTTTGACCTTGCCCAGGAGCGAAAGAATATCCTCTGTGGGCGACAGAGCCCAGGCCGTCTCCTTCTCGCCCTTCTTTATTTTCTGGTGCGAGTAATCGGCGGGTCTGTAATCGGAGACCGCGGCCGCTTTAACCACAATGTCTGCTTCCGGGTATAGCTTCAGGACCGCCTCTTTCATTTCTCCCGCCGACCGCACGAAGGTGGCATGAACCCCTGCAGGGACGGTGAGATGGGTTGGTCCGGAAACCAGAAAGACCTCCGCACCTCGCGCCCGAGCGGCCTGAGCGAGCGCGTAGCCCATCTTACCGGTGCTCCTGTTCGAGAGGTAGCGGACGGGATCTATGTCTTCCACGGTGGGGCCGGCAGTCACAAGCACTTTGAGCCCCGCAAGAGATTCGCTGTTTGCCACCAGGTTAAGGATGCGTGAAACGATGGTCTCGACTTCGGCCAGCCTTCCTTCTCCCTCCATGCCGCATGCCAGCACGCCAGGCTCAGGGTTTACAAACTCGTGTCCTCGAGATCTCAGTATCTCCACATTGGCCTGGACCGCTGGGTGGTTCCACATCTCCACGTTCATGGCAGGGGCAAGCAGAACCGGAGCCGGTGTGGAAATGTAGAGCGTGGACAGGAAATCATCCGCAATGCCATGAGCAAACTTTGCGAGTATATTGGCGGTTGCCGGGACGACCGCCAGCGAGCCGACCTGCTGTGCCACTGCGATGTGTTGGATTTGCACATTTTCTCCGCCGCGAAACATGTCTGTGATCACACGCCTTCCTGAGAGCGCCTCAAAGGTAAGCGGAGCCACAAACCTGGCGGCCGCACGCGTAAGGACGACCTGAACCGAGACACCCGCTTTTTGGAGGCCGCGCATCACGTCGACGGCCTTGTAGGCCGCTATACATCCCGTAACCGCGAGTGCGACGTTCATAGTTTTGGCGCTTCAGCCCGATCCGGGTCGAGTTGCACGATCTCAAAGTCAATGAGATCCTCTTCCACTTCTCTCATGGCGACGTGGGCGGGCTTGGTAGACTTGGTCTTCATCTTGGCCTTTGCCCCGCTTTGCAGTTGCTTGGCCCTCTCCGCCGCAATGATGATGAAACGATACTTCGATCCGATTCTCTCAGGAATCTTTTCCATCCATTCCTCCGAATGTGGCCATGATCGACTTCGCATGGTCGGCTCGCGAACGCATGCGGCAGTGGGATCCGATGATAATGGCTCTCAGCTTGTCAATCGAATCCTCGAGGTCTTCGTTAACGATGAGGAAATCGTAATCTCTGTAGTGCTTGATTTCTTCGCAGGCAATTCTCAATCGCTGCTCAATCACGTACTCCTTGTCCAGCCTTCGACGCTCCAGCCGCTCCCTCAGGACCTGATAGGAAGGCGGCATGATAAAGATGCTGATGGCTTCGGGGCGCCGTTGGCGGATAGTTCGAGCGCCCTGCACGTCAACATCCACAAGAACGTCGTCGCCTCGAGCGAGGCGCTCATCAATGAAACTTCGGCGCGTTCCGTAATAGTTTCCATACACCTCGGCCCACTCCAGAAATTCCCCTTTCTGTATCAGCTCCTCGAACCGCGTCTTATCCACGAAGTAGTACTCCACGCCGTCTCGCTCGTTGCCTCGAGGCGCCCGTGTGGTGTGGGAGACGGAGAACGTGAGCCCTGGCACCATTTTGAGCACGGACGCGGCAAGGACGGATTTACCAGATCCGGATGGGCCTGACACGATGATCAGGTTTCCGCTTGGCGCCATGTTATTCGACGTTCTGGACCTGTTCGCGTAGCTTTTCGATGTCTGCCTTGACAGCGATTCCCGACCGGGTGATCTCCAGGTTTCCAGTCTTCGAGAGCATCGTGTTCACTTCCCTCTGCATTTCCTGCAGCAGAAAGTCCATTCTCTTGCCCACCTCCTGACCGGAATCCATCCATCGGGCAAACTGTTCGAGATGGCTCTCGAGTCTGCTTAACTCCTCCGAGATATCGGATTTCTCGATGAGGAGGGCCACTTCCTGAGCCACCCGGCTGGCATCCAGAGGGTTCTGAGGGAGTAATTGAGCCAGTCGCTCTTCAAAGCGCTGGTTGAATTCCACGACGGCCAACGGCGCCAGCTCCCGAAGCCTGTTCGCGTTGTCCCTGATGCTTTCCAGGTGCCGGAGAAGATCCGCCTGGAGCGCCTCGCCTTCCCGTGCGCGCATCTTTACCGCACCTTCTACGGCCTGCCGCAGGCTTTGCAGTACGAGGGGTCCCGTGGGATCGTCAGCGTCCTTCTCCGTGCCGTCCCTCCCTTTCAGGACACCGGGAAGGCTCAGAAGTGTCCTTAGATCGAGAGATTCCTCTAATTGAAAGTCCTCCTTAAGCTTCTTCGCCGCCTCCACGTAGCTGCGAACGACACAGGCATCGACCTCAAATTCCCCCTGCCGCGTGCCTTGAATATTTATGCTTATGTCAACCCGTCCGCGGGAAAGGAGGCTCTTGACAAGCTGGTGGATGTCGGGCTCCAGGAAACTATATTCCCTGGGGATCCGGATGTGAACGTCCAGGAAGCGGTGGTTTACCGTCCGCACCTCCACCGCTACGGTCGTATCTTCGGACTGGTAAGAGCCAGTGCCATAACCCGTCATGCTCCGGAGCATCTGTAACCAATTCCTCAAAGTCCAAAATCAGACTATTTTAGTGACATGTGTCGCCCCTGTCAACAAAGCTGACGGTCACGGTCATGAGAGATATGAAGTTACGACAGTTGCGGATGATTTACTCGACCAGCCGGCCGGCGGCGTCATCGCCCACCGAGCCATGTCCGGCAGAGATCAAGACCGGTTCGTGCCTTGAGCAGTGTCACGTGAAAATCTCGGGCAAAAAAAGTAACAATTCCTGCAAGTTCGTTGCCCCGTTGTCGGACTTCAGGACGCGATGCTCTCCTCTTCGTGTTCGCAGAATAGTTTGTCGAGCCTCGTCAGTACGTGGCGTTCGGAGCGCGTCTGCGCGCCCCCTTGGCGCCTTTTCTGTGTTCTCGTGAGAGCGTCTCGCACAGCGGGAATCCGTCAAAACGCAGCCGACGGATGGGACAGGATGCTTTCGTCGTACTGCAATTTGAAGAGTCTGCGGTAGGTCCCATCCCGCTCCATCAACTTATCATGCGTTCCACATTCGTGAATAATGCCGTCTTCCAGCACCGCGATGATGTCCGCGCTGCGGATGGTCGACAGGCGGTGCGCAATCACGAACGTGGTCCGGTCGCGCATCAGGTTGGCCAGTGCCCGCTGCACCAGTTTTTCTGATTCCGAATCGAGCGCCGAGGTCGCTTCGTCAAGGATCAGGATCGGGGCATTCCTCAGGATTGCCCGGGCAATGCAGATCCTTTGCCTCTCACCGCCGGAGAGGCGTTGCCCCCGCTCTCCGATTGTCGTGTCGTAGTTCATGGGGAACTGCATGATGAAATCGTGCGCCAGAGCGGCTTGGGCTGCTTCAATAATCGCGCCTTCAGGGGCCTGGAAGTCGCCGTAAGCAATGTTGTTGCGAATGGTGTCATTAAAGAGAAACGTTTCCTGCTCCACTATTGCAATGCACTTACGAAGGGATTCCTGGGTGAATTCCCGGATGTCGATGCCGTCGATCACAACAGCGCCTGAGGAGATGTCGTAGAATCTCGGCAGCAAACTCACCAGAGTGGACTTCCCTGCGCCGCTGCTGCCAACCAGGGCCACAACCTGGCCCTTCGCGACTCTCAGGGTTATGTCTTTCAGGACGCGCGATTGCCCGCCGGGACCGCTGTAGTTGAAAAACACGTGCCGGAATTCAATCGATTCCTGCACTCCATCGAGGCGGCGCGCATTGGGGCGATCCTGTATTTCCACGCGGGTGTCCATAAGTTCGAAAAGTCGTGAGGCAGAAGCAA
Organism: Acidobacteriota bacterium; assembly: GCA_003225335.1. Taxonomy (GTDB): domain Bacteria; phylum Acidobacteriota; class UBA6911; order UBA6911; family UBA6911; genus Gp18-AA60. Next base: position 22,468 of record QHZE01000443.1, on the reverse strand, counting down.
AAGCCCGTTGAAACTGGACATGGATGCGGCTCAACTTTCGAATAGGGTCGTACATTCGAAAGAGGGAGAATAGCGACCCGCTGAATACTCCCGCGGTGAGGGTCCCTTCGTTGATCCGCCTGTGGGCATAATAGAGCAGCGGAATAAAACAAACGACCCCGAGAAACTCCATTAACGGAGAATTCATGAACATCACTCGTGCGGATTTGAGGTTGATCTGGAAGAGCTTTTTTGTGGCCTCCCGGAAGCGCGACTGCTCATGTTCTTCCATCCCAAAAGCCTTCACGATGCGGATGCCTGTGATAGCCTGTTGCACGGTATCGCTCAGACTTCCGATGCTCTCGCGGCTCTTCCGGCTCGCGCGGCGCACGCTTCTACCCATGGTAAGGGTGAGGGCGAGAGCGACGGGCGCTATCAGCATGGACAGGGCAGCAAGCTTCCAGTCAACATAAAATACCCAACCAATCAGGAAGACGAGCAGCACCGTTTCTCGAGCCAGTTCCGCCAGAGTCGTTGAAACGGCCTCTTGGAGCTGCTCCACGTCACTCCCCATGCGCGACATCAGTTTCCCGGTCGAATTGAACGCAAAGAAACCCATGGATTGTCGCATCACGTGCGCGTACAAACGATTCCGGAGGTCCGTCACCACGCTTTGCCCGACACAGCTCATGCCGTGGTTGGAGGAGTAAAGGCAAACTCCCTTAAAGAGTGTCAGGACGAGGAGGGCAAAGGCAAGCTGGGTGAGCCTATTACCGGGAAGGGCCGACAAATACCTGTAAAGAAAGGAAACCTTGGAAGTCGCGGCCCCCGGCGCCTCTTTTCCCAGTACAAGAACGTCGTCAAACAAAGGGATCGCGAGGGAGGTCGTCAGCACCTCCGATGTGCCGGCCAAGACGAGGAGCACAAGAGAGAGGACCAGTTTTCCGAGATATGGGCGAATGAAAGGAAAGAGGCGGCGGAAGTCGCTCATGCGGTCTGGCCTGAAGCCGCGATTTTAGGCTTTCACAGAAGGAGAGTCAACGCATTGCGGGGGGTTATGGATTGAGGAGCGGAGGAGAAAAGAACGTCTCCTCCGCTCCTCTGCCCTTCTGCTCCCCTGCTTGTCTTAACGGTCGCGCCGCCGGGCCGGAGAACTACTGGTCGAGGATCGACTCTGAGGCATGTTCTGAACAGCCGGGCCGGAGGACCCGGCGCCTCTCGCGGTGACCGGCGTCCCGAAGGATCCAGTCCTCGCGGAGCGCGGTGGTGTCCCGGCCCACCCGGTGGCAAAGGATGAGGAAGCGCCCCGAGCATTCCAGCGTCCACCTTGATTGCCTTCCCAAGAACGAGGGGAGGGATCCGAGGGACGCGGACTGTAATAAGCTCCTTTAGGAGTTCGTTCCGCCGGCTTGGGGCGAGGTTCAACATTCGGTCTGTCAGGCCCGGGACTCCTGAGCGGTGGAGGGGTCCGATCGTAGCGCTGCCCCGGCGACGACGGCCTGTCCGTTGGTCTGGACGACGGAGAGTCAGACCGGGATCCCGGCTCAGTCCTCGGCCTGGGAGCTGGATTGGAACGTTCGTAACGGCCTGGCCGGGGCGTTTCCTGAGGACCTGCGCCCCCCGCTGAACCACGCCGGCTGTTTTGATCTGCACCAGAGCTCCTGCCCCCAGGCGGAGTGGACCCGGGGGAACCCCGGCTCGTGCTGTCAACCGGTCCCCCGCTACCCGTATTCTGGCGCGAGCCGGACCCGCTGGAATAACCTGGATTCACGCCAGACCCGCGGGCCTCGTCTTCTCCGCCGCGCTCCCTCGCGCGGGTCACGGGCAGCGCACCGACAGACGGGTTCGTGATTCGGGAGAAGCGGGTGCGAAAACCCGCATCTGCAGCGGGTTGGGTGCGAACAAGAACCGGCCGATCCGTCACGGCGGTTGGCGGAGCGACTTGACGATCCGGCAAAGGCCGGTAACTCCGCGACGTTGGCTGCACTGCGGGCTGGTCTGTTACTAGCCTTCCCCGGACCCAGGGCGCCTCGCCGAGGGAGAGGGCACGCCGGTTGTCACCGAGGCTCTCCCCAGCAAACTGATCGACCCTTGTGGTGCGGAACGCGCCCGAGACATGACGATTTGCCAGGTCCTCGGGACCTCGCCTCTGGAGCAGACGCAGTTCGTTCAGTTGATACCGATAGGTATTCTGAAAGGCGTAATGGTTTACGTTGTAGTAGTCGCCGGGCCCCAAAGGACACCAGGAAACCCAGCCCGGACCTTGATAGAAGCGTACAAGGCCGGGAGACCAAAAGTGAAAGCCGAGGGATGGGCCAGGCAGCCAGCACCAACCCAAATTCGAGCGGAAATGCCAGCGGCCGTAGTGGTAAGGAACCCATCCCCAGGGCTCGTAGGAGACCCAGGTCCATCCCCAGAATGGCCTATAGACCCAGCGGCCAACCCAGTAAGGGGACCAACCTGCGTCCACATTCAGTGGAACCCACGCCGGGCCGTACTCATCGACGTCAACCCAGCGTCCGTAGCGATCCAGCTCGCTCACACCGGCAGACACGTGGTCCGGCAAGTACTTTCTGCTCTCGTAAGCTGTGAGATCGGCATTCCGCCGGTCATTCCACTCGTCCCATTGGTCACGCGAATCATAGCGTGCGACTGTGTGGGTGCTTTGCTCGCCCGCGGTGACGTGGAGGACCTCGCCGGACTCCACTCTCCGGGAAAGGTTGTTATTTGCCGCGTCCAGCAGACCCTTGCGAACTATGGCATCCGCATCGCCATTTTCCAGAACGTCAAACCTGTAGACGCCCTTGCGGATGGTGTTAAAGGCAGCAGCCGGCGTGTTGATTTCGAAGCCGGCGCTGCTCTCGACTGTCAGTGTCGTGAGACCTACGAGAATCCTGAGCTGGATGAGATCTTCGCTAAGTGAAAGGATTTCGACGTCTGTCTTTTCCGCCAGGCGCAAAACCGAGCCTTCGTCAAACTGTATCTCGGCCCTGCCGTCTTCGCCCGTGTAGATGCGATCGGCCGGCTGCAAAGGAGTGTTGATGCTTGCAGCGGACCAGTCGACATCCTTGGCATGCTGGAAGCTGACGTGCCCTTCCAGGTAAGAAAGCCGCGCTATTCGGGAATCATAATCCGACCCGGCCAACCCAGGAATGCTGGACAGCAGGAAAGCGAGCAATAACGGAAACCACCTGCGCTTCATGATGGGAGACCTCCTCGAATCGTCTGAACTCTAGAGCGCCTACCACACTTAGATGCAGGAGTTGTTGCCGGGTTTCACCCGGATCTGAAAATCAATCCTCTGGCGGAATCGAGTTCGATGCTGGTGGAGGCGGGTCTCCGCCCATTAGCTGGGACCCGGTTATAGCCCTCAATGCCAGCGTGGAGATTGTCGCACATCGACTCGAAGGGATCAAGCCGTTGTGACGAAGGTCGTTCAGGAAGGCCTCGACTTGCTTGTTCCTTTTCGAAGCAGCGTCAGGCTGGGCCTGGGGTCCGGCGGAACCAAACTCGCTGAATCCGGTCTGGGACTGAGACCAAACAGGGAGAGCGAGGGCAAAACTGCCATTCCCCGGTTTGTTGGGAGCCGCGCTGCCGCTCTTGAGTTGAAGCAGAATTTTCCGCAGGGCGTTCTCGAAGGTTTCCACGCACAAGGGAGCGTTGGGACTCCAGCCGTAGCCGCTGTCGATTCCGAATTCCTTTTGGACGAAGTCCAGGGCCGTCTGTTTGGTCCAGCCGCCGGCCGGTTCGGGCACACCGAGAGCCTTTACCAGAAACACGCCAAAATGGCCTTCCGTTGCGATTTCGAACTTTTGGAACAGAAGCGAGTATGCCTGGACGGGAGTAACTGTTATGTTCGGATCGATGCTCGTGTTACGAAACACTGTCGGAGCGAGGATCTGAGCCATAACCGATTCCTTAAGGGGAGCGTTGATCTGCCATCCCCCAGGGGGGGCTATCGGGGCCGGCTGAGAGGCGAGGGTTTGGGTTGTGCTCTCCGCATTCCAACCTCCTTTCGGAGCAGGAAGATTCAGCGCCCGCACCAGCAGGATCGCAAAATCTCCCTGGGTAATGGCGTCCTCCACGGGAAAAACTCCGCGGGCTTTGGCGATAGTTACCAGAACGTTGCTCTTCTGGAATTCTTCGCTGCTAAACGGTTTCCGGTAAAAAGGGGAATTTTGCAACAGGCCAGCCATTACCGACTCGGAAAGCAAGCGAGACAGAATCCACCCCTTCTCCGGCTGGTGTCGCAGACCCGAAAGCGCGGCCGCGGCAGTCTGTATCGTCCAACCCTGCGCCGGTTCGTGAAGCTTGAGAGCCTGAGAGTAAAGAATTGCGAACTCTCCCTCGGTGATCGTGCGGCAGCATTCGTCTGACTCTCACAGAATTCCCCCTTATTTCGCATCCGAGTCGCTATAGTAGCGATAGTAGCTCTGGTAGGCGTAGTACCTCGTCTTCTTCACATCCAGGTCATTCAGCACCGCGCCCATGATATTCGCGTGCGTCTTCGCCAGAGCGCTCAAAGAGTTCCTCACGATCCTCTTATCGACAAAGTTGTATTTGATCACGAACAATATTGTGTCGACCAAGGCCGCGATTATGACGGGGTCCGTCACGGAGGTCACAGGGGGCGTATCGATAAGCACCCAATCGTAACGATCGCTCAGATAAGAGATGAAGTCCCGCAGACTCGGTTGGCTCAAGAGATACGGGGGATTCTGCGGCAGTGACTCGGCGACCGTCAGGTGGAGGCTCGGCAGTTGGGTCTGCTCCACGCGCAGCTTCAAACCCTCTACCGGGCTAAAGATGCTGTTTCCGTTTTGCTTGCCCGTGCTCAAGATCGACCGCAGACGCGCCTTTCTCAGGTCAAAATCCACGACCATGGTGCGGTCGCCGGCCGCGGCGAGCGTCTTGGCCAAGTTCATCGTTACGGTGGTCTTGCCCTCTTCAGGAAGGCTGCTGGTGACCATGATGACCTTGTGCTGGCGCAGGTTCTTGTTAAACAAGAGCTCTGTCCTCAGAACGTTGTAGGACTCCCGGATCTGATGAAGTCCGAAATCCTTCGTTCGGGGAAGGAACCCTAGCGCGGGCACGCTTAACGACGTCTGAATTTCTTCCACGGTTTTGACCCTTGGGTTGATGACTTCGCCCAGCACTACCAGGGCCATGCCGAGGATCATGCCGCCAAGAGTCGCCAGGATGACGAAGTTCGCCCCTCGGGTGGCCACCCGATATCCCGCGCCAGCGTGCTCTACCACCTTTATGTTGCTGGTTACGAAACCCTCCTGCAGGCTGAGGTCGCGCAATTTTTGCTCGACGGCGGCGAAGGCGCTGGCCCAGTTCTCCTTGCTCTTGATGAACGACGACATCTCCGCCATGTGGCGCGAAGTGACTCTTCGCTCTGCCATCTTTTCGCTGTAACTCTTCTGCGAAGCCTGCTCGCGGTTACGTAAAACCGAGACGCTTACACGCATACCGTCTGCGTATTTCACCAGCTCGTTGCGCAGTTGCTTGCGCAGGTTGTCCAGTTCGGTCCGTTTGGCCACCAGGGTAGGATGCTCTTCCCCCTTCCCGTCGAGCCGCAGCTTTTCGAGGGCGTTGTTGGCTTCCACCCATTGGATGTAATAGGACCTGAAACTTGGCGAAGAAACCAGTTCCGGTATGTTTGTGAGCTTGGAGCTGTCCGCGATATAGGTCTCCAACTTGGCCAGCTTCTGTTCTTCCTCTTCGCGTTTCGCCTTGGCGTCTTCGTAATCCGCTCGATAACGAGACACCATTTCGAATTCGACGGACGCCATCTCCGGTGTCACCGGGAGGTTCGAGCTCTCGGCGTACTGATTCATCTGGGTCTGTTGGGACGCGAGCATCGACTTGATCTCATAGAGCTGGCGCTTGAGGACATCGCGGCTTTGCTTGACGGCTTCGCCTTGCTGACGATCGTTTTCTTCAACGTAAAGATCGACGTAAAGATTCACCCAGTCCGCAGCTTTCCGGGGATCGTCTGCAACAAATTCCAACCAGAGCAGATTCGTGTCCTCTACCGGAGCAAGCGAAATCCCCCCTCCCAGTTCGCCGGCGATCCCGTCGCTGGACTGGTTCTGAAAACGCGGATTCTGCTGCTTGAGCCGCCCGGCGAAAAGAAGGTGCATGCGACGCGAGGTAAGCTTCTGTTTTTCGGTTTTGAAATACCGATCGATGTTCAAGTAGTAGCTGCTCTGGGCGTTGAAATCGGCGCCCGGCGAAGGCAGGAAAGGCGGAGCGTCAATCTGGATCTGAGCCTGTGCCCGGTAACTCACCTTCTGGAAGTTATTGTTCACCGCGGCCAGCGCCAGCGCCACCAGCATGCACGCCAAAATTACCCACTTGCCAGTCCAGAGCACATGGAGAATATAGCGGATGTCCAGCTGAGGGAGACTTTCGGAAACGTTCAGATCTTGCATGGAGTTTAGAAGACCCTCCGTCCGACGATTGTTGGGTCATTGGGCAGCAAAGGAACGTCCTCATTGCCTGCCCTTTTCAATATCGGACAGATTGACGGGGATGATCTCTTCTTTTCCGTTGGCGGTGCGTTTTATTTTGACTTCGTTCTTGGCGCCAAAGCGGGTCAAGCACGGCCGCAATGACCGCCCGCTAGACCGTCATGCCTCCAACAATGGAGTTTAGAAGACCCTCCGTCCCACGATTATTTGGTCGTTGGGCAGCAAAGGAACGTCCTTTTGCTTGCCCTTTTCAATAGCGGACAGATTGACCGGGACGATCTCTTCTTTTCCGTTGGCGGTGCGTTTTATTTTGACCTTGTTCTTGGCGCCAAAGCGGGTCAAGCCGCCGGCCGTGATGATGGCCTGATAGACCGTCAGGCCTTCAACGAAGGGGAGTGGCTTTTCAGCAGCCACCTCGCCAGAGACAAATACCTGAGCCGTCTCCTTGGTGCGAATAAATATCACATCGCCCGAAACCAAGAGCGGGTTCTTATTAACCGTATCCGTGAGGAGCTCGGAAGTTTTTATGACGATATTCTGGGACCCTTCCGGTGTAACCCTGTTGATATTTATTTCGCCGGCGGTGGCCGAAACCCCCCCTGCTTCGGCGAGGACGTCCAACAGCCGTTCCCTCCCCTTGAGAAAGTGCTTGCCTGTCGTCTTCACCTCGCCAAGGATGGTGACGGACTGGCTCCGATAGTCCTTGACGTCCACGGAGACGGCCGGCTGGAGCAGTAGCTTTCTTTCAATCAGGCCCGTGCGTATCTTCTCGGCGATCTCGGCGACAGTCAAACCGTCCACGTCGACATCCCCCAGTATCGGATAGTTTATGGATCCTTCGTCGGAGACGGCGATGGTTTCGATTGAGAAATCCGGATTGCCAGGCACCGAGATACTGAGGACGTCGCGCTTGCCTACCTTGTAAAACCAATCGGAAGATGACGAAAGGCCGATGTGGCAGCAAAGTAGGCTGAGCGCCAAGATGGTCAGAAGTATTCGCTTCATTTCGGCAAACCAATCCCGCTGAGTTATCGAGGTCGTCCGGTCGTGATTCCTCTTTGACCTATCAACAGGCTCACCCCGGCGCGATAGTTAGTGAACCTCAATTCCGGCAGAACAGAGCTGCGGTGCAGAAGGTCATAGCGGGCCTCGACGCCGATTAAATCGGTCACCCGGTAACGGGCTGCTACCCCCAGATCGTACAGCCCATCCACCCGGTGGTCCGCGGTAATTCCCGCTCGCGGCGCCAGCGGCAGCGCATAGGTGTTTCGCTGATACCCCGGATTCACGGCAATTAGAAAGTCCGGCCCAAACATCTGCTGGTAGGTAAATCCGATCCCGTGCGTCAGGTAATAGGCGTTGCGCTCGAAGTTAGACAAGTTTGTGCTTCTTGTCCCCGCCACTCCGACCCTGATGGTCTCCGACAGTTCCTTGCTTAGACTGCCCCTGATGACTGCGCCTTTGTAATTCTGATCCTTGGCTCCGTCGAATGACAGGGCGCGATAGCCCATACTCAGCTGGCCCGACGTCAAAGGGGTGAGCTGGCTTTCCACTCCGACGAGGGTTTCAAATCCGTCAGACGAAGCAATGTTACGCGGGTCATCCGCCTGATCACGCATGTACGTTCCGTTCACAAAGATCCCCGTTCTCGGCGATACGTCTCTCCTGTAGACGCCCCCAAGGCTGTACTGGTTGTAATCAAAGAACGGGCGAGCCCCGCTGGAAGCGGATTCCTCGAACGCGACATGGTTCCAATCCCCTATGATCCCGACCGCGTTGTTGTCGGTCAGAGCCCAGTTGAGCTGAGTCGACACGCTGTTGCGCTTAAACCGTGCGTCAGAGAATATCAACTCGCGCGCGGGCACGTATTCACTGGTTTCCAGGGAAGCCAGTGTAAAATGTTCCCGGACGGAGACGTTAAGGACAGGGGTCAGATCAAGCCGCGAGTCGGCGTTGAAAGTGTGCGACATTTTGTGACTGGGGTCGAAGTTGGAGTAATCTCTGAAAGTCGGCGAGTAATCCAGCCGGATACCGTTCGCGGTAAGCGGAATAAAGGCTTCCAGGGTCGGTTCCAAGGCCACGCCGTGCGTTCCCGAATTACTACCCGGAGTGGCGAACAGGTTGGATTCGTAATAGTAGTGGATCCGGGCCGAGGGACGAAACAACACCGGCCCGAGCTGGAAGAAGCGCAGCTCGCGGAAATGTTGTACCGAGCTGCCGGGCACGTAGGCCGCCGTGTCGGTTCCCGGCGCACTTAACGCGCTCGGCGCGCTCTTCTCGGAAGTTGGTCCGGATGCCTGTTGAAACCCCGAAGCCTGTTCGGCAAGGCCCAAAAGCGAGAAAAGAAAAACAGCCAGAAATACACGTTTCAATGTTGGCTCGGCACGACAAACAATACCCACAATTATCTCCTTAGTTAACAAATCCATCACGCTAGCCTTATCGGCAGAAACTCGGGACATTCAACAATTCATACCAAGCCATTTTCCTGTTTCTGCTCCCGAGTTCATGAAGGCGCTTTGCACGACGCTGCCCCGGTGTCCGCGTAAAGGAGAAAGACCGCATGGAAGGTCCCACGAAACTTCTTCGTCGTCATCAGCCTGTTTTGAAAACCACAGATGAACACGGATCTGTACTAACCCGAAAATCCTTTGCTTTTTGGAAAGGATGTTTATGCGTTCTCCGCGTCTCGGCGGTGAGGTTCGGAGTTCAGGCTTTAGCCTGCGCAGTGCAGCATGAAGGCTGAACTCCAAACTTGGCACAAAGGAGTTCGTGGACTCTCTTTTTTTGGTTGCGGCTACGCCCCTCCAGGTTCATCTGTACTACTAACCCGAAAATCCTTTGCTGGCAGGAAACGATTTTTCTTCGCGAAATCTTCGCGCTCTTCGCGGCTTCGCGGTGAATCCGGGGCCGGACTTTCACCGCGAAGGCGCGAAGAAAACGCGAAGGACTTCAGTTTGGTTGCGGCTTTGACGCTCTGTGAGTTCTGGTGGTTTGATTTTGTGCTTTTACGCAGACGAAAGCCCCTTCCAGCTGCCGAAGGATTCTCCAGATTTTCACGTTATTAGTAGTACGGAGCTCGCGGCACTTCACGGACAGATCGGTTCCGTGTCCATCCGCCGAGTTCGTGAGCCGGCGGTCAAACGTGGTTTGATACGGGAGAGCGGGGTTGCGCCCTGAGTTGGGCGGCAGGAACATGCTTCGCGGCGCCGGTCCGTATCGGGCTGGCGAGTTGGGGCGCATTCACGTTGTCGTTTCCATTACGACCCTGGGTCGACATTAAGATACTCACCATGGCGACCAGCGCCAGCACCAGGACCAGCGCCAGCAGGGAGTGCAATAATCGAGAATTGATCATGAAAAGCGCGGTCGAGGCAATGGCAAAGGCCATCAGATAATTGAAGAAAACCGCCTGATTCCTGGTCATCCCGATCCGCACCAACCGATGCGATAAATGCATTTGATCGCCTTGAAAGACAGGCCTCTTCTCGCGCAGACGAATGAGAATCACGGAAAAGGTGTCGAACAGAGGCAGGCCCAGGATCACCAAAGGCGCGAGGACCGGAAACATGGAATCATCCGTTGAATCGACATAGCGCGCCATGATCGAAATGGCTCCGAGAAGATAGCCGAGCAAGAGGCTTCCTGTGTCACCGAGAAAAAGGCTCCCTCGCATATTGAATTGAAGAAATCCGAGGATGCTCCCGATCATGGCGCTCAGGAGCAGGGCGATGAAAAACTCCCCCTTGACCATCACTAAAGTCAGAAAGACGAGCGAGCAGATCAGCGCGATTCCGCTGCTCAGCCCGTTCATATTGTCCAGCAAATTAAAGGAGTTGGTTATGCCGACAATCCACACTATGGAGACAAGCATGCTCAGGTATATATTGCAGTTCAGAAGGTCCATAAAAACGCCGGCACGCAGCAGGACCAAAGCGGCTGCGATCTGAGCCCCGAACTTGAGCAAGGGAGAGAAATTCACTCCCTTGATATCGTCGGCAATACCGACGAGAGTAACGAAACTGGCCCCGATCAGAAGAGCCCAGAGCTTCGGCTGGATCAGAACGTACTTAGAGATGTCCTTCAAACTGGCTCCCAAATGCCGGGAGAGCCAGCTCCCCTGCAAGTTGGAGACAAAGTACAGGCTGCCGCCCACGACCGCGACGAGGGCGCCAAAGATTGCAAGGCCGCCCAGCAGCGGGACAGGAGCATGATGACTCTTGCGCCCGCCCGGAACATCCAGGATCCCGAATTTTCGCGCCAGGGCGCGCACCGGGAAAACGAGGAGGGTCGACGCCAGATAGGCACAGAAAATGACAGCTACGCTTGTTAAGACCCTTTCGTTCACATCCTCACCATAAGCATCACGCCATTCCATCGACAGATTTGCCTGTTTCCTGTAGCCTTATTCCCTTCCTTGCCAGCAGATCGCAATAGAGCCGGCCCAGATCCGAGGCCAGCCTCTGGACTCCGTATCTGGCACGGATCTCTTCTCTTCCGCGACCTCCAAAGAGGCGTGCCATCTCCGGGTCCTCGATGATTCGGATTATTCCTTGTGCCAGGGCAACGGGATCTCCCGGAGGCACCAGGAGGCCGTTCTTCCCTTCCTGGACGAGGTCTGGAATTCCGCCCACACGGGTAGCCACGGCCGGCCTTCCCGAGGCAAATCCCTCGATAATGGATACGGGGGTGCCCTCATTGCGCGAAGAAATCACGACGAGATCCAGATCGGCGTAGATCGGAGCCAGGTCTTTCTGCCACCCGGCAAAATAGACCTGGGCCTCAATGCCGGCCTCCGCCGCGAAAGCCTGAAGGGCAGATCGAAGTTCGCCGTCTCCGATGATGGCGAACCGGACCCGCGGATGTTTTTCACGAACCCGCGCGGCGGCCTGCAAAAACGTCCGATGATCTTTGATGGGCACGAGCCTGCCGACTATGCCGACCAAAGGCGTTTCGGAATCGATGCCGATTTGCGCGCGCAGAACGCCGGACCGTCCCTTTACAGCGAGGAAAGCATCAAGGTCCAACCCCAGCTCAATGACGCAAATCTTGTCCGCGGGCGCTATCTTTCTCCTTACCAGTTCGTCTTTCAACCTCCCGGAGATCGTAATGATCGCGTCGCTCAACCGCCCCAGCAGGCGTTCGAGGAGGATGAACATTCGCGTCAGGACCGGCCCGAAGTATCCGTCAAACACGTGCCCATGAAAAGTGTGCACGATCACGGGCACGCCGGCCAATCGCGCCGCGAGGCGTCCGGAAAACCCGGCTTTGGATGTGTGCGTGTGGACCACGTGCGGGCGAGCCTTTCTCATCCAGCGCCACAGCACCATCGTCGTCCAGAGGTCGTTCCACACAGAGATTTCCCTTCCCAGGGAAGGGATTCTTACGGGTCGCACTCCGTAACGCGCCGCAAGCTCGAACATGTTACCCTCGGTTGGCCCTTCCTGGCCCACGATCAGCGTCGATTGGAATCTCGATGGATCGAGAGTCGCAGAGACCAGGATGACGTGGATCGAGGGTCCCCCGATGTTGAGGCGGGAGAAGATGCGGGCCACGCTTATTCTAGGAGACATAGCTCAAGCTGGTGCGGTCATCGGGGCTCCGGATTTCCTTCAAGTACGGAGTAAGATCGATCTTCACGAGTTTCGGCAGCGTTTCCGTCAGAAAGTCCCGAACCTCTCCGGCCGTCCTGAGGAACATGGCTTTCTCCGCCAGCTCACGCGCGGAGGAGAAAGAAATAGACGCTATGAACTCACGAATGGCCGGGATCGCATACGCATTCATGCTGAACCGGGAGTACCCCAGCCCAACAAGAAGAACGGTGAAGAAGGGATTGGCGGCGATCTCGCCGCAAATGCGCACCGATTTCCCGAGAGCGCGCGAAACCTCTGCAATGCGGCGCAAGCTGTGGAGGATGGAAGGATGGAGGGGCTGGAACAGGTGGGACACCTCCGGGTTGACGCGATCGACTGCCAGCGTGTATTGGACGAGATCGTTCGTGCCCACGCAGAGAAAATCAACCTCCCTGGATAAGAGTTCGAGGATAACCACGGCAGAAGGGACCTCGATCATGGCGCCGACGGGCACCTCGGCAGTCAGCGGGACGGAAGCGCGAAGCAAACGCTCCCGAACCTGTTGGATGACTTCTTTGGCTTGCCAGATCTCTTCCACCGACGAGATCATGGGCAGCGCTATCTCCATTCCGCCGCGCAGGCTGGCCCTCAAAATCGCTTCAATCTGCGTGGCGAACAGATCCCGGTTCTTCAGACTCAGGCGAATCCCGCGCAAACCCATACTGGGATTCGGCTGTTTCGGCAGGTCGAAACCGGCAGGAATCTTGTCGCCTCCGACGTCGAGTGTCCTGATGGTCACCGGATACGGATGCATTTCGGCGCCAAGCATTTCGTAAGTTTCGAGCTGGTCCGCCATGCTGGGGAAGCCGCGAGGATGCGCAAAGAAAAGGAACTCCGAGCGGAACAGCCCAATACCCTCTGCCCCGCAAGATTTCGCCGCCCGGACCTCGTGCAGCAGCTCGGTATTGGCCTGGATGGAGATTACGACTCCGTCGAGGGTTACCGCCGGAGAGCGAGGAAGAGGCGAACTTTGTCGAAGAACTGCCTGAAAGGCTTCGAGACGTTGGCGCGCTTCGGCGAGACGATTTGGCTCCGGGTTGACAGTGACCTGCCCCTCATCTCCGTCCACCAGGACCGTGTCCCCGGTGGTTACGGATGAAAGAAAATCTCTCACTTCAAAGACAGCGGGCAGGCGCAGGCTGCGCGCTATGATCGCCGTGTGCGCAGTCCGGCTGCCCGATTCGAGAGCCAGGCCCCGCACCTTCTCCAGTTCGACGAGCGCGAAGTTGGACGGATCGAAATCCCGCCCGACAAGAATGAGATCTTCAGGCAGGGGGGCCCAGCTTTCATGCGCTTCTCCCGAGAGATTCATCAGGAGCCGCTCGACAATGTTCTCGATGTCTCTTCCGCGCTCCCGGAAATACTCGTCGTTGAGCGATTCGCAAGCCTGCCTAAGCCGGTCCGTGGCCCGGCAAACAGCCCACTCCGCGCTCACATGTGCGGTTCGCATGCTGGAGATGATTTCGGAAAGGAGACCGTGGTCTTCCAGCATCAGGATGTGAGCATCGAGAATATAGCTGTGTTCTCGCCCAACCTTGTCTTCCAGCCGTCTTTTCAGGACTTCGAGCTGCGTTTTGGAAAGATCCACCGCTCTGAGGAAGCGCTGGACTTCTTCTTCCGCCATGTGCCCGAGAGTGTGCACCTTCAGAACGAGTTGCTTGTGGCTTTCCAGCTTCAAAGCAGTGCCGAGAACCACTCCAGCGGAAACGCCGGTACCTTGAAAAACCCGTTCCGGTTTCTGAGGCATTCAGTTCTCTTCCCCGAATCTCTCTTCAAAGAGGCGTCGTATCGCTTGCCCCGCCTCCGCTTCATCCTCGCCTTCAATGAGTAACACGAGACGAGTACCCTGCGCCGCGCTGAGCATCAGCACTCCGAGGATGCTCTTGGCATCGATTCTCTGGTTGGCTCCCTCTCGTGAAACGTGCACGGAGCTGGCAAACCGGCACGCCAGGCGTACGAGTTTGGCGGCGGCTCTGGCATGAAGGCCGAGCCTGTTCTCCACCTGAATCACCTGCCGGATCATTTGTCCAGAAAATCGCTGGCCATCGAAATACTGGCGCGCCCCTGGTCCCGGACAGCGGCAGCCAGCGTCTCCAGCGTTTCACCCTCCGTCTGACTCGCGATCTTGAGGATCATAGGCAAATTCACCCCGGTGATCACATCCACGCTTCCAGGCTCGTGAAACGAGAAAGCGATGTTTGACGGCGTGCCTCCAAACATATCGGTGAGAACGACGACACCACTACCTTCATTTACTTCGCTGAGCCGCGTTTCGATTTCCTTGCGGGCGTCATTGACATCGTCATGCCATCCTATCGAGACCGCCTGGATGTGCGAGAATTCTCCTACGATCATTTCCGCGGCAGCTACCAGCTCTTGAGCGAGCTGCCCATGGGTAACGACGAGTGCGCCGATCATAATCAGACCTCCGACCTCAGACCTCAGACTTCGACTTCAGACCTCAAGTACGTAGGGTCCAATTCGCGAGCGGTCTGAGGTCTGATCTCACGTGCGCTCCGTGTCCCGGTGCCGGACGCGAATGGTCACCTTGCGAAGCTTGAGCACTCTTGCCAGCTCCTCTACCGCAAACACCGAACGGTGCCGGCCGCCGGTGCAGCCGATTGCGACAGTGAGGTAGGTTTTTCCCTCCCGCACATAATAGGGAACCAGATATTGTAAAAAGTCTCGCACTCGTTCGACAAAGTTCTTCGTCTCGGGAAAGGAGCGAAGATACTTCGCTATTTTCCCGTGCCGGCCGTCCAGGGATTTCAGACCGAAGACGAAGTATGGATTGGGAAGAAACCGCACGTCGAACAGGAGGTCGGCCTCGAGCGGTATACCGTGCTTGTAGCCGAAACTCACCAGATTTACGTTGAGGGCGGCCGGGCGTGGGTGCGTACGAAACCTGTCCGTAACGAGCGCCTTAACCTGATGGATGGAATACTCTGAGGTATCGATGATTACGTCAGCAAGGTCGCGAATTCTGCGCAGATGTTTCCTCTCCAGCCGGATAGCTTCCGGAAGAGACTTCTCGCCCGTCAGAGGGTGCGGTCTGCGCGTCTCGCTAAAACGTCGAACCAGCACGTCGTCCCTGGCCTCGAGACAAAGGACGAACAGGCGGAACTCGTACTTCTTCAATTCCACGAGCAATTTTTCCAGGTCGCGCAGCTTCTCTCCGGCTCGAATATCAATCACCAATGCTGCCCGTTCGACCTCTCCGCCGGCAACGTGGATCCCTTCGATGAACTTCGGGATCAGCGAAACCGGGAGGTTGTCGATGCAGAAGAATCCCATGTCCTCAAATGCCTTGAGCACGGTTCCCTTGCCGGACCCACTCATTCCGGTGACTACGACCAGATCTTGAAGGCTCATGAGGTATGCCCGATGTCAATTATTGCCTGTCGCGGGATGCAGCCTCGCCAGCAACTCCTTCGCGGGATGGTGACCTTGCTGACCCAGAAGGTGGATCCGGGCAGCCACCTCGATCAGAGTGGCAACATTTCTCCCGGGCGCCACAGGCATTTCGATCAGCGGAATCGAAACCCCAAGGAATTCTATGGAAGACCTTTCCAGGCCGAGACGGTCATACTCGGCGTCCTTTTCCCAGCGCTGCAACCGCACCGCAAAATCCAGGGTCTTGTTACGGCCCGTTGCCGAGATACCGAAGAGCTCCTTGATGTTTATAATGCCTAACCCGCGAAGCTCCATATGGTGCTCGAGGTTCGGCCCTCCTGCCCCCACGAGCCGATCCACACCGTGACGCATGATCTCGACACAATCGTCGCTCACCAATCGGTGCCCCTTCAGAACAAGCTCCAAGGCGCATTCGCTCTTTCCTATGCCAGATGGTCCCAGCAGCAGGACACCCAGTCCGAAAACGTCCAGGAGCACGCCGTGAATGGTCATCCTCGGTGCCAGACGGCCTTCAAGGTAATCGGTAATCCTCGCGATCGACACCGAGCTCTGGAACGATGTTCCGAGAACGGGAATTGACAGCTTCAGTAACCCTTCAGGCGGTTCGAGACCGCGCGTGATGACAATGCAGCAGATTCCAAGGCCGCTCAGGCCGTCGAGCGCCGCCTTCTTCGCGGCAGGTTTCAGGATCTGAAGGTAGTTAATTTCACTCCCGCCCAGAATCTGGACACGATGAGGGTGAATATACTCCGTAAAGCCGGCAAGGGCCAGGCCCAGCTTCTGGATTCGCGGAGAGCGAATCCAGTTGGCCATACCCTCGCCCGCTTGGAGCACTTGCAGGCGCAGACCCAAATTCGGGTCCTGAGCAAATTCCCAAACCGTGACCCCGGGTTGAGGATCGACCGTCGGTTCCGTCATCTGAAAAAATGCTTCGTGATTCTTCGCGTCTTCGTGGCGGATTGGGCGCAGCCTCTACCACCAAGACGCGAAGACACAAAGAGTCGCCTGGTTTTTGGTTGCGGCTGGGCTGCGCCGTGTGATTCGCGGCAAAGTTTTTCTGTCGCTAAGAGACTATGCCTGGATCAGACCCAGGGAACCATCCTTCCGGCGATACAGGACGTTCACCTCCCCGGAATCTACGTTTCGGAAGACCACGAAAGGATAATCGGACTGGCCGAGCTCCAGAACCGCCTCTTCCACGGCCATCGGCTTTCTGCGCGCCTCCTCCTCCTGGATACCGTCGCGCCGGCGCGGCGAAGCCCGGCGGAGACCGGCGCCCGACTTTTCTGCCACAGATTTGGCTTTGGCGATATGCCTCTTGGTCTCGATGACCTTGTTTTTGTGCTTGAGCGCCTGCCGTTCCAGCTTCTCCAGAGCGCGGCTTATGGAAGAATACATGTCTTTGGTTTCGCCGCTCCCGGTAACGTCCAGCCGTTTCGATTTCAGAAGGACCTCGGCCGTATGCCGGTCCTTTTCGACGTCGAGAATGACGTGAAAATTGATCTCGTCCCCGAAGAGCTTGGAGAACTTTCGAAGCCTCTTGAGAACATACGTGCGTATGGCGGTTGTGACCAGGACATGCCTGCCAGTGATTTCCACGTTCATCGTAGATCCCCTTAAAACAGGTAGGCAATCTTTCTCTCGCGCGATCCGGGAACCTGCATCTGCTCCCGGTACTTTGCGACGGTGCGGCGGGTGATGAAAACGTTGTCTCGGCGCAGCAGTTGGGCGATCTGGCTATCCGAATAAGGTTTGGCCTTGTCTTCGCCGTCTATCAGCTTCCTGATCTTGAGCTTGATCTGGACCATGGACAGCTCTTCGCCGTCGGGACTCTCCACTCCCATGGTAAAGAACTTCCGAAGCTCCATCACCCCTTGGGGCGTGTCCACATATTTGTTCGTCACCACCCGGCTGATGGTAGAGCTGTGAACGCCAAGCTCGCTGGCCACGTCTTTTATCAGCATCGGACGCAGCGCCGACGGCCCTTGTTCCAGAAATTCCTTTTGGCGGCTGACAATACAGGCGCACACCTTGTAGATGGTCTGTTTGCGCTGGTTGACGCTTCTCAAAAGATCGACCGCAGAACGGAACTTTTCTCTGAGAAAACTCTTGGTCTCGCCGCTTACACCGTTGCTCTTGAGAAGCTCCTTATACGAATTGTTCAGCCTCAAGTGCGGCATCCCCTCGTCGTTCAAAAGAATAACGAATTCGTCGTCCACTTTGGCAATCGTCACCTCGGGTTGGACGTAAGCGACCTTCTCCGGATTGTATTTCTGTCCCGGCGCTGGAACCAGATGCTTGACGATGTCTAAAGCCTGCAAAACTTCCTCGAAGGAACTACCCGTAAGGCTGGCGATCGCTTTGAACTTGTGTGTCTCCAATAACGGAAGATGTTCCTGAACAATCTTCCAGGCCAAAGTGTCACGCAGCCCCCTGTATTCCAACTGGATCGACAACGCCTCGCGCAGGTCCCGGGCGCCGACGCCAGGGGGGTCCAGCGCCTGCACGGCCTTTAAGGCCCTTTCGGCCTCTTCCATGGTGCACCCGGCGAGATCGCAAATTTCCTCCAGGCTCGCGCGCAGATATCCGTCTTGGTCGACATTCCCGAGGATCTCTTTTGCGATTTCCAAGGTGCGGGAGTCGATTTCAATGAGGCCAATCTGCCAGATCAGGTGATCATGAAGAGAGGACGGCCGCACGAGAAACGCCTCAAAAGAGGGTTTTTCGGAATCGTCATCCACCTCGCGGTTTCGATAGCCCGTATCGAGATACTCATCGAAAAAGTAGCGGAAGTCGATCTCGTCAAAGCTGTCCCTCTCCCCCTCCGGCAAGGTGTCTTGCTGTGCCGGGGCCTCTTCGACTCTCTCCTCCTGACCCAATTCTTTCGGGGTCTCTTGCTCCAGCACTTCCTCCAGGATCGGGTTCTCCATCAGCTCCTGGTTGAGCATCTCCTGAAGTTCCAGCTTGTTGAGTTGGAGGAGCTCAATTTTCTGAAGAAGCGAGGGGGTAAGCGCGAGTCTCTGACTGAGACGGATGTCTAGCGATTGTCGCAAGTGTTGTCTGCGGTTGGTCATGCACTTAATTCAGCCTGAAGTTTTCTCCGAGGTATACCTTCTTCACTTCCACATCGTTGCTCAGTTCCTCCGGAGAGCCGTCCCGCAGGATCCTGCCGTCGTTTATTATATAGGCATGATCGGTGATATTCAAAGCTTCCCTCACGTTGTGGTCGGTGACGAGAACACCGATCCGCCGCTCCTTTAACTGGCCAATCACGCGCTGGATATCCAGCACGGCCAGCGGGTCGATGCCGGCGAACGGCTCGTCCAAGAGTATGAATTTCGGCGTGAGAACGAGCGCCCGCGCAATCTCCAGCCGCCGGCGCTCTCCTCCCGACAGGGTGTAGGCTGGTTGTCTCCGAAGGTGCGCGATCCCGAACTCCTCCAGCAACTCAGTAACAATCTCGCCCTGCTCCCTGGAATTGAGGTCTAACGTTTCCGCGATTGTCTCGAGATTCTCTTCAACGGTGAGCTTTCGAAAAACGGAGGGTTCCTGCGGAAGGTAGCTGATCCCGGAGCGGGCCCTTTGATACATGGGCATGCTCGTGATTTCCGAGTCGTTGATCAAGACCTGACCGGTGTCAGGAGAGATGAGACCGACGATCATATAGAACGTCGTCGTCTTGCCTGCGCCGTTCGGGCCTAGCAGGCCCACAACGTCCCCCTGTCGGAGCGTGAGGCTGACCTCTTGCACTACCTTTCTGCCTCGGTAGGACTTGCACAGGTCCCGCACCCGCAACGTGCCTATTGCCATTAGAAATCATTGATTTGCAAGAGGTTACAGCCTCAAGTGTTTTCGAGCAGGATTCTATCATCGGTAGTGAAGAAAGTCAATCGACGGGCCGCGGACTTGCCCCGCCCGGGATCGCTAATCTGTGCCGGATTGCCGGTCACGACAAACTTTCCCGGCTGCAGGAAATAGTCGGCCATTTCCCCCTTTACTTCCCTGCCGGACTGGCGAACGAAGACCCTTCCGCGCGCCGCGGCCTTTTCAATCTGTCGCCCGGTGGAGTCGAGAACGGCATCCAAGCTGTCGGACGACAGCCGTGCATCCTCGCTGCTCAGGACGACGTTGTCGAGGTACTGGATCGAATTCTGCTCCTTGAAATAGCGGAGGCGCGCGCACTGGATCAGCACGCGCTTCGACGGGCGCGCGTCCCTGGCCTCCGGTTTTTCTGCCGATGCTCCTTCCTTCACCGCGGTCCTGTTTCCAGGAGCCCTGCTCTTGAGGATCACGTGACGCACCTCTCCTTCAGCCTCTACCCTCCCGCCACCGCTGTAAGTTTCCAGCACCTGAGACCGTAGCTGTCCCTCTTCTGTGAGCAGCAGGACATTACCTGAATAGCGAGCTCGGGTTTCGTCGGTCCAATATTGCATGGTCTGCGCTACGATCACAGCGGGAGAGGAAGACTCTGAAGAAGCTGCAAAGGGGCTGCCTCCAGTCGTCCCGCTCTGCCGGAGCACCGACCGCACATTCTTGTGGACTGTCAGCACCTTGTTCTTGCGGTCGTATTCCATCCAATCTCCCGTGGTCGAGCCGTTGTCATCCGTGATTTTCGGCGCCTCGCGAAGCACCAGAACCTCGGCCTCGGCAGTATATTCGCCTCTCCCCGCGGTAGCCTTTCGCGATCCGTCCTGATAGACGAAGCTTCCCCACTGTGTGAGATACTCTGCGGTTCCGTCCTGTGGACGGAAAGTTGCGCGCATGTTCGAACTGGCCGTACGAAACTCCTGCGCTGGAGTTTCAGAACCCGCATCCGCGGCGCTGTGATGGAACACCGAAACGTGCCCTTCTCCCTCGAAATCTTTGAGCTTGTTTTCCCGCGGATAGAAGCGAAATCGTACTTTGTCCGCTTCCAGGCGCCGGATCTCCGATTTCGCCGGGTCTCCGAGAGGGAACCCTGCCAGCACAACATCCCCCGAGGCGTATCCGTCTTCGAGATAATCGGCGCCGTTGGCGTAGTGCATGTCGAGGAAGTTGGCGGTCATCGTACGCCCCGGTTCCGCGCCGTCTGTCTCGGTCTTTTTGCGGGGTGGGGTCCTCCACTTCACGGCGCGCTCGGCCTGAAGCTCCTTCAATGCGCTCCGGTTGGCCACCGTTTGAAACGCAATCCGTATTTCTTCTGCCTTAAGCTCATCTCCTTCCGCCTCGCCCGCGCGGTTTGCCATTTCCGCACGGTCCCACACGCGCACGCGTTTCAGGGAGTCTGTCCCCGCGTCAAAATAGGCCTCGAGGTTGTCACCGGCGATTTGGGTTCGCTCTAAATTGCGCTTTAGATTAAACCGGACATTGTCCTGGCTCAGCACCTTTGTGGGCACTCCTTTGACAGGATCCAGTTCCAGAACGATACCGGACGCCCGGAGTTCCTGTTCCGAGTCCTCGGAGCACGAAAGGAAAGACGCCTGGCCCATCACGTCTATCCTTTGCAGCGCCCCGGTGTCCGGCAAGATGCCGAACTGAATTCGATCTCCTCTTAGCTCTCTGGATCGTGACGGATCCTTGGACACATAAGAGGCACTTCCCTGGCAGAGCAGTGATTTTATGTGCTTCTGATCGGCGCTGAAGGTGGCCTCGATGTTATTCCCGGCCAGGATGTCGCTCTCCGATTCGACCCGCGAGCCCCCTTGGAATCTCATGAACCGCTCATTTTGCGCGTAATACCCGCGCCGGGCTGTCACGCGAACCTTCTCTTCCTGCGTTGAACCATCCGGTTTATGCACCGCCCTCATCAGTATGAAGTCCAGCTCGCTGTAGAGCTCCAGCGTCTTGTTGGCGTGGTCGTAGCGCAGGCCTTGGGCGGTGCCGGACGCCTGGGGCGAGATCAATCGGAATCGATCGTTGGTATGCCCCACGTTGGATTGGAGATCGTAATTGAGAGACTCCGTGCGGATTTCCACGCCTTCTCCCATCTGTACCTGAACGTCCCCGGAAAAAAAGGCCTTCTTCGAGTCTCTGTCATACTCCGCGTTACGGCTGCGGATCTGATTGCGCACTGTGCCGTCGGGATTGAAGTCAAAGGCTTCGATTCCCTGAAGCAGGTTCTTCCCCTCGCGTGTCTCCTGGAGGCTTTTTGCGCGAACCTTGAACCGGACAACTCCATTCTGGTTGTCGGAATACTCGATACCTTCGGCAGAGCGGAGCAATTCGGCGCCCAGGATCTTGCCCGCCTGCATTACCACACGCGCCCGGCGCCAGCTCTGGGTGTAGTTGAGTGCGACCGCCACGAGCACCAGGGCAATGAGCGCGATAAGGGCTCTTCGGATGGTCTTCTTGATGTGCAAATCCGCTCCTGCCGTGGCACGGGCGTCTCGCCCGTCAATGACCGCCGCGTTTACGCTGCACCGGATGTCAGTATAGGAGCCGCCATGGTGGCAGTCAACGCGGGGAGGGGATTTGAAGCATCCGATGCGGTCACCGCATTGACTGCCCGACGCCTGCCACATTCTTGCAGCTTCTCGTTGCGGGGATATTCAAGAAGACTTCCCGGGCCGACCTATGCTATTTTTTTTACCGGCGGCGGAAGACGATGTTCTATTCCTTGGTTTTGACCTTATGCCACGCCGCTCTTGCTTCTCTTATTGCCTGCGTGGTGATGACTCCACCCCCGAGCAACCCCGCGATTATCAAAAGTAAGCGGTCTGGAGCTATTGGCCGCGCCGTGCTTTTAACTTGAGATTGCCATCGGGCAGGTTGGCAGTCTTGACGCCTAACGATGAGCAAGACGCGCAACATTGATTTGAAGACTGTCGAAGGGTTCGGCGATGAGTGGAGGCGCTTTGACCAAAAACCCATCGGCGACGAAGAACTGAACCGCCTGTTCCAAGAGTATTTCCGAATTTTCCCCTGGGATGAGTTGGGAACCGACGCCATCGGTTTTGATCTAGGCTGCCGCTGTTGTGCCTGGCC
>QHZE01000442.1 GCA_003225335.1 Acidobacteriota bacterium | reverse complement strand
TGAGGCGCTCGCGCGTCACGACATAGGATTTCACACCACCTATCACAGCCAGCCCCCCGCCGTTTCCGCGTATCTGGATCGGCTCGACTGGGATGACGGCGTGCAAGAGTTCTTGCGGCGGGAAGATTCCGGTTTCCGCGATACAAAGCGCATCTTCCGGCGCGTGCCCATTTGCTACGGGCAGCCGGGCAACAGCTGGGCCCCACAGGTCTTCGTCTCCCTGCGCCGCTGGGGAATTCCTTTGTACCTGGACGAAGGAACCCATGTGGGCCTGAAAGGGAAGCCGTTCTACTACTGCGGTCTGTTGAACGTGTACGACATGGCGGAGCAGAGCACCCGCATGGGGCTCGAAGGCGCCGCTGATTACGAGAAAGGCGTCGCGGCCTTTCGGAAGATCCACGAGAAGCTGGCGCAACAGGGAGGGGGACTGGTCAGCATTTACTATCATCCCAACGAATTCGATCACACCGAATTCTGGGACGCCGTCATCTGGGCGCGCGGCGCCAACCCGCCGCGGGAGCGCTGGAAGACGGCCGGCAAGCGCACGCCCGAGAGTCGCCGCCAGGCGCTCGAATACTTCGACCGCTATCTGGATCTCATGCAGAAAATGCCCGGGGTGCGTTTCGTCTCGGCATCGGACCTGGTGCAGTTGTATGCCGACCGGTCGGCAGGGCGCGCTTTTGCTCGAGGCGAGATCCAGGGGATCGCATCCGCCCTTACCCGGGAAATCAGTTTTCAGAGTGTGGGCAAAGACTACCTTTCGGCTGCCGAAGCCTTCTCGGTCTTGTTGCGCTGGTACCTTAGAAACTCTTCTGTGAACGCGGTGCGCGCCATGACCGGTATCCTGGGCCCGGCGAGGCGAGAACCGGGCCAGAGTGTGGGGCGGTTCCAGAAATGGGAATTTCGAAGGGCGTGCGAAGAGGCTCTGGACGTGATGGAGCGCCGGGGACGCGTGCCTGAGATCGTCTGGATAGGGTCTGTGCCGGTGGCTCCCGCGGATTTCCTGGCAACCCTGGCATCGGAGATCTTGCAGGAAAGTCCGGAGATTGCCCTTTCCCTGACGAGGGGCGTCTTCACGGCCGAGAAGTACGCGGCCGAGGACTCGGAAAGCGTTTTCGACTGGGTCATTCATCCCGCGGGATTCCACGCGCCACACGTGATGGACCTGGCGAAGCTCCAGTGCTGGACCCTCAAGCCCGCCGTGGCACACTGAACACCATGAACACAGAAACCCTTTGCGTACTTAGCGCCTTCGCGGTAAAACTGAGCCTGTATTGACCACCAAGACGCGAAGGCGCAAAGTGGATTGATGCATCTAAAAGCGAACCGGATTTTCCTCGAGTCCGCGACCCGGGACTTCAAACGCACCGGTGCAGTCGCTCCCAGCTCCAGGGCGCTGGCGGAGGCCATGACTCGCGAGCTCGCGCGGCGCGACCGCGGCACGGTCAGCGTGCTCGAGGCCGGTGGCGGAACCGGAAGCATCACCAGGGAAATAGCCCGGCACCTCTCGCACGGTGACCATCTGGACGTTTACGAGATCAATTCCGCGTTTGCCTGGTTGATTGGGCAGCGCTTGAGGGAAGATGAAGCCTTTCGCGTCGAGGCCACTATGCGCGTGCACAACCACGCGATCGAAAACGTCGAACGCGCTCGCCGTTACGATTTCGTGATTTCAGGACTCCCGTTCAACAACTTTGAGCCGGAGACGGTCCGCGAGATATTCGAGATCTTCAGGCGCGTTCTCAAACCCGGAGGGATCTGCAGTTTCTACGAATACATCTTCGCCCGCGGGGCCGCGAAAATCATTGCCGGCAAGCCTGCGGAGCGCGAGCGCGTGGACGGCGTAGGGCGGGTCGTCAAGAAGTACGTCAACCGGTATGAATACCGGCGAGAAATCGTCTTACGCAATCTGCCCCCGGCCCTGGTTCACCATATCCGATTCGACCTCTGGTCCGATTGACGACTTGGTTCGGAGTTGAGGCTTTAGCCTGCTCAGACACCGTGCAGCCTGAAGGCTGAACTCCATGCCCATTTTGCGGGCTATTCGGGGGCGGTCTCCTGCAGGCGCTTGCGGTAGACTTCACGCGCAACGTCGTAGACGCGGCGAGCGTCCTCGATCTCCCTGGCCGATATCTTCGGAGACTTTTGCTTCCAGCATTGATCGATCGCATCCAGGCACCACTGAATGCTCTTGCGCGAAGGTCGAATCGGCTGATCCCGAACGAGCACGAAGAAAGGGTTAGTGTGCGAGGAAGGGAGAATCCGAACGGCGGCCCAGCTGCTTTGCTGGATCGGAACTTCAAAGGATAGTTTGCGGATTTTTCCGTCGGCAAGAACCTGCTGCCTTGCAACTGCGACTCCGTTTACGACGACCTCCACAGGGACTTCTCTGGTGTTGCCGATGCGCGCTCTCTCGAGATCCCAGTATGGCTTTTCGTCATAGCGCCGGGCGCGCACGGATTCGTTCGGCTGCTCGTCGAGGAGCGCGCCGACATCCACCGTCAAATGAACTGTTCCTGGTTTTGCGAGCCGCACCTCGCTCCCGTTCTCGCCGACGAGCTGGCCGTTCAGCTTGAAATCGAGCAGATGGCTCTTGCCGTCTGTTACGTAGGATCTCCCCTTACGAACGCCCTCGGTCCAGGGATCGAAGGCCAGAGGCCCTTCCAGCTTCACGTAGCTGCGGCCCAGCCCCACCTTCTCGCCGTAGATGCAAGGGAAATCGGTTTCGCCGCTGATGCGAGTTCTGAAGCCGCTGTTCAGCGTGTGATACCAGATGTTGAGCTCCCACACATGCGGCGTGTCCACGGTGCTGATGAAGTCGACGGCGTCGTGAGCGACGTCCACGATGTATTCGTTGGCGCCTATTCCATCGAACGCGGGCATCTCATAGTTGGGAAGCTGGTTCGTTTTGATTTCCAGCCCCCAGCCTGAGTGCGCAAACCCGACCACGGCGCCCTGAGTCTTGGCCCACTTCAGAATGGGAAGGTCCCACGTGGGCCAGTCCTCGATCCGCTTCGCGTTGGGATAATCCTGCTCCTTGAGCCGGAGCAGGACGAGATGGCCCGCATGACTTGATGGAAAACCGGAAACCTCCACGTCATACCGCATCAGGTTGCCCGGCGTCGAGAGTTTGTGGTTCCTGCCTTCGAAGAACTGTTTCTGGAAGTAATAGCAGGGTCCCCAGGTGAGCACGCATCCCACATTGAGATCTTCGCCGAGTATGTGACGCATCATGTCTTGCGGGAACACGCCTTCGGTGGGCTTTTCATAGTGCAGGCATCCGGCGGCGTGGATGTGGTGATCTCCCGAATACCAACCCTGGCGCGCGGGGTCGATCCACCGCTCGAGCCGGAAGGCGAAAGACTGGCGTTGTCCTTCTTCGACGCGAATCGTCTGCTTCTTGACCAGGTACTCCGGGCCGCGGCTGTATTCCACGGCGTACTCTCCGGCCGGCAGCTTGATCACTTCACCGTCCGCGCGGTACACCTGAGGATGAAACGCAAAGTCCGGAGCCAGGCGCTTGGCCTGCGACGGATAGACGTGTCCCAGCTTGTCGCGGATCACAAACGAGCCCGTGGCTGGATCGCCGTTCTCATCTGTAACCCGGAGGGTAACATCCATCGAGGGCCGGCACTCGAAGAGGATGCTGGCGTCGTTGCGAAACCCGATGTCCTGAGTCCCCTGGCCTACGTTGAAGCTGATCTGGGCTTCGCGCTTGCCCGTGTCGCGGCTGTAGAGCTGGATGATGCGGTACTCCAACTGGAGTCCGGAGAGACTGGGGTTCAACGGCTGGGCGTTGAACATGCGTAAATCGAGCCAGCGGTCTCGCACGTCTTCGGGTTTGACGGAATCTTTTGGCGACGGGCTCCCGGTAGATCGAACCCAAACGGGCGCCGCGTTAGAGCTCGAAGCCTTTAATTCCGCGGTGACGCCTGCCTCGTTACGCACCTTCACCAGGAAAGAGCGCCAGCCATGTTCGACCAACGCCGGACGCGCCAGCGAAGGGGACACTTTCACGCGGCTCTCGGGATTGATCTGGACTTCCAGCAGGCAGTACTTGTCGAGGATCTTTTGCAATTGGGCGACGCCTGTCGCGGAGTCCGAAGCGCCGAGGGCGCGCGAGAGCTCGGTGCGATCCTGTGACGCGATGGGCGCACCAAGATAGTCCATAGCTTCCACCACGCGGCGCACCTGCGCCGCCAGCGGCTGCAGCTCTATGGCTGGCTCGTAACGGTGTTGCTGGAGCGCAAAGCCCGCGGAAAGCGACAGCAGAATTACGCAAGGAAATCGGAATAGAGTTCCCATATGTTGGTAGTCCCCGAAATTTTTAACGAGCTTAACGCGATCCCCCGCAACTGGCAAGTCCCTTCCCGTGAGATTCGGTTTACTGATTTCTGTGTCTTCGTGTCTTTGGGGTGAATGCAGCGTAGCAGAACTGTCCGCAAACACACGAAGAGTTATCATTTTTTCTTCTTTTGAAGGGGATAGGACGGTGCTATGATGTCACCATATTTCCCAGGTGCAGACTGACTGTCATGTAAGAGTCTGCTAACAGTTGCGCACGTCAGAAGACTCCTGACATGCGGTGTTGTCTGTTCATGAA
Organism: Acidobacteriota bacterium; assembly: GCA_003225335.1. GTDB lineage: Bacteria > Acidobacteriota > UBA6911 > UBA6911 > UBA6911 > Gp18-AA60. The sequence continues at coordinate 13,375 of QHZE01000442.1, read as the reverse complement.
AGTAGTACGTGTATTCGCCACGGCACTATCCTTCGTTTTCCTTGTCCTCCAGTTCGCATCGACCTTGCCTAATATCAGCGGAGCGCCGCTCCGATACGCAGATGTTTCCGGTACCTGGGATCTTAAGGTCGAGACTTCGGGAGGTACAGGCACTCCGACCATCATCCTTGCCCAGGAAGGAGAAAAGATCACTGGAACCTACCGGGGACGCCTTGGAGAAAGCAGGCTTGACGGGACGATAAAGGGTAATGAAATCGCGTTCTCTGTGAACGTGAAGTTCGAGAGCCAGGTTCTTACGGTGGTCTACAAGGGCACGGTAGATAAAGACTCGATGAAAGGCACAGTCCGGTTTGGCGATCGCGGTACCGGCAACTGGACGGGCAGGCGAAAGACCGGCTCATAGAAAGAAGATCTCCGCATTCAGGTGTCAGCCAAGACTGCAAGACTGAAGGCTCGCAGAGAAATAAATTCGCACTTTGCAGTCCCGCCTTGCGGGACTGGCGAGGCGCGAGCGACGAGCAATACCCGGCGCGGTATGTCGGTCGCGAGCGTCATCGATAATCGCCTATGTGAAGATAGGCTAGGGCCGGCGGTCTGTCCCGATACGCGGGAGAGGGGCGCGTCCCGAGCGAAGCTCGGGATCCTCGACGATGTTCGCCGCCGCGCCTCGCATCTGCCCGCCCACAGGGCGCCGGAACCCGCCCCGTCTTCGCATGGACATACACCGCGGCGTCGCATGGAGTTCAAGCTTTTAGCCTGCACTGAATCAGTACGGCGTGAACTCCATACCTGTGCACCCCAGAAGGGTGAGATTCGAGAATCTCGGTTGAAATAGGGTGTTGGCTTGATGTAGTAAGCCGTTCATTGGTTCCTTGGGGCAGGCCAACATATGGAATCGTAATACCTTGAAGATTCACTCTTTACCGTAGCGGCCGGGCGCCGCGCCCGGCATGATCGGGGATTTCCAACGGGGGAGGGTTAGAGCCATGCGTCATCGGAGATGGTTGTGTCTTGTTGTCCTGTCGGCGGCTCCCCTGGTGGCTGCCAATCCGGCCGGCGCCCAGGTGAACACGGCCGTTTTGTCCGGGCAGGTTCTGGATCCGCAGGGTCTGGCGGTAGCGGGCGCCAAAGTGACAGTGAAGAACCTGGCCACCGGCGCCACGCGCGGCACACAGACCGACGAGACGGGCCGCTACCGACTGGTCGGCCTGCCCCCGGGCCGCTACGAGTTGACAGTGGAGCCAGGCAAAGGGCTGGCCAGGTTAGCGAACCCCGAGATCGTGCTGACGATTGGCCAGGCGGCCGAATTCGACGCGCACGTGCAACTGCAGCGCGGCGAGGAAAGCGTGACCGTGACCGAATCCACGCAGTTGATCGAGACGACCCGCACCTCGGTGGCAGAGACAGTCAACCGGCTGCGCATCGACAATTTGCCCATCAACGGCCGGAACTACGTCAACTTCGCCCTCACTTCGTCCCAGGTGCAGCGCGACAGCGCGCCCTCGATCGGCGCGGCGCCCACGAGCGGGCTCAACTTCGGCGGCCAGCGCGCCCGCTCCAACCAGGTCTCGGTGGACGGCACCGACGCGGTGGATAATTCCGTCAACGGCATACGCGCCACGGTCTCGCAGGAGGCAGTGCAAGAGTTCCAGCTCATCATAAGCAACTACATGCCGGAGTTCGGCCGCGCGACGGGCGGTGTGATCAACATCGTAACCAGAAGCGGCTCGAACGCAGTGCACGGCAATGTCTTCGGCTTCCTGCGCCACAAGAACATCCAGGCGCGCAACCCCTTTTCAGTCGAGGTGAACCCGGCCGGCCGGCTCGTCCCGGTCAAGCAGGGCTACACGCGCGCGCAGGCCGGAGCGACCATAGGCGGCCCGATCCGGCAAGACAAGAGCTTTTACTTTTTCTCCTACGAAACGACGCGGCGTCAGGAGACAGGCTTCACCAACATCGGCGCCAACAACTTCGGCCTGGTGCCGGCTACGACTCCAGCGCTGCCGGGCGTCACGCTCCTGCTGACGCCGCAGCAGGCCGCCTTCGTCAACGACCCGGTGGTCCTCGGCGCCGACGGCGGTGCGTTCGCGCGCACGATCTTCGCGCTGGCGGGCTCGGCATCGAGCGTCGCTCTGAACGGAATTGACCCCGGCTTCGTCGCGTTCAGCCGCGGCGCTCTCCCGGGCCCGATTCCCGGGGCCCGGTTTCCGTTGCCGATTGATTGCGCGCCGCCGGCGATCCCATGCGGCCCGCCGAACCTGGCGCCGCTGCCGCGGTCGTACACGACTTTGAACTCAACGCGCGGCAATTATCCGATCTCCGAAGGAACCAGCTTGTGGTCCGGGCGGCTGGACCATTCCTGGAATGCGCGCAACAGCTCGTTCATGCGCGTGAGCGTTTCGCCCTCGCTGGTGACCGGCATTCAGGTGAACGCGCAGAACCAGAACTTCGGGCAGAACGCGGGATCCCGCACGTCGCTCCAACAGACGCGCGACCTGGCCGTCGTAGGCCGGCACACCACCAGCTTCGCCAGAGCGCTTTTCAATGAGTTGAGCTTTCAGTTTGCCCGCCGCGGCCTCCACTACGGCTTTTCGCAGCTCCCGGGCGGCGACCGCGTGGGCGCGCAGATCACAGGCTTTGCCTTCTTCGGCCGCGAACCTTTCTCGACCGTGGACCGCATCGAGCGGCGCTTCCAGTGGAGCGACAACCTGACCTGGCTGGCCGGGCGCCACACGTTCAAGGTCGGCGGCGATACCAACCTGATTCAGCTCCGCTCGAAGAAACTGCAGATCTTCGAGCTGGACTTCGGCGGCGTGGTGAACTTTGGCGGGTTGACTGCCGCGAACCTGGGTTTGCCCGGCACGTTTGTCGGCGTGCCTGTCCCCGGCGTGACCGCCGTGCAGGCCTACGGGCTGGGCTTGCCGCAGACCTTTATCCAAGGCATCGGGCGGTCGAACCGGCCGTTCAGCAACAAGGCGTTCGCGTTCTTCATCCAGGATAGCTGGAAGGTTCATCCGCGGCTGACGCTGAACTACGGCGTGCGATACGATTTGGAACTCACGCCCATCTTCCCCGCGGCCACAGCCATCAACTCCGCCGCCGAGAAGGCCTTCGGCGTCGTCGAAGGCATCCCGCGGGATAAAAACAACGTCGCGCCGCGGTTTGCTTTAGCGTGGGACCCCGTGGGCAAAGGCAAAACCGTCGTTCGCGCGGGCTACGGACTCTTCTACGACCACCCGCTGCTCGCGGTAGCCTTCAATTCATTCACCGCGGAAGGCGCTCTCTCCACGCAGTTGATTTCCGGCGGCGGCACGCCCACGGGCGTTGCGATCACCCCGCTGACGGCCGGGCGCGCCGTGAACGCGGCATCCATCTTTCAAGGAGTTCTGGGCCGGAACGGAGTCCCGGCTTCGTTCGGTTATCTGCCGAACGAGCAACGCTTCGATCCGCACCTCGTCAATTCGATCTTCACCAATCAGAACTTCCTTACAGCCGGCATCCCGGTCCCGATCCTGCCGTTCACGCTCCCGGTGGCAGGTGACTTTAAATACGGCTACGCACAGCACGGCAACCTGACGGTGGAGCAGCAATTCCTGCGCGACTACAAGCTCGGCGTTTCCTACACCTATACGCACGGCCTGCATCTGAATCGGCCACGCAACATCAACCCGCCGAATCCGGCCCTCATGGCCGCAAATCTGCGCAACGCGCTGGCGGCGGGGCTCTCCTTTTCAAGCCCGTTCAGCGTGGCCGCGCCCACGGCGAGCATTGCCGCGACGCCGAGCACCTGCGGCGTCAGTGTGACCGCCCCAGGCGCACTGGGCTTCTTGACCGGGTGCCCGGGGCCGCTCGCTTCGCTCAGCGGGCAGCCGCTCGGTACGGCCGCGTTCTTCAACTTTTTTGCGCGGTCAGGGCCAAACCCTTCCTTTGCAACGCTGGCGGGCGGATACGACAATCAGGTTGCGTTGGCCGGTTCAGCAGGGTTTCCTACTGGCTTTCCGGGGGTGCAGGTGCCCTGGACGGGCGTGGACCAGCAGGAGTCGTCCGGCAACTCGGTGTACCACGGCCTGACGGTCAACTTTTCCAAACGCTTCGGCAACCACTTTGAGTTCCTCTCGAGCTACACCTGGTCGCACGCCATTGACGACTCGACGGATCTGCAGACGCTGCTGGAGCCGCAGGATACGCTCCGGCCGGACCTGGAGCGCTCCAATTCCACCTTCGACCAACGACATCGCTGGGTGCTTAGCGCTGTATTTCAGAGCCCCCTCAAACAGAGCGACACCCGTTCCTGGCGCAAGTTCTTCGCCGAGTGGACGGTGGCTCCCATCGTTGAAGCTTCTTCCGGGCGGCCCTTCACGGTCATCACTGGAACGGACTTCAACCTCAACCTGGGCTCGAATACCGACCGGCCGTCGGTTACGCCCTCCGGTGGGGTAAGCTCGCCGTTCGTCCCTGGTGTGACGTTCCTCCCGCCGACGGTGTGCAACGCGGTCGTGCAGTTTCCCCCGGCGCCGGTCCCGATTCCACCGGCCGTATCGATTTCCCCGCCCACCGGTTGCATCGGAACCCTGGGACGCAACGCGTTTGTGCGGCCCAACTTCCGCCAATGGGATTTGCGCGTCTCCCGCAAGTTTCACTTCAACGAGGGGTGGAACCTCGAATTCAGCGCCGATATCTTCAACCTGGCCAACCGGAACAACAAAGCTGATGTCAGCCCACTGTGCAACCCGCTCGATCCGGCCACCTGCCTGGCGGGGCAGCCGACCGCCTCGCTCGACCCGCGTCAATTCCAGTTCGCGCTGAAGCTGAACTGGTAGGGCGGGACGATGATGGGAACAGTACGACCTTATTTTCAGCGGAAGCGCTTCACGCGGACCTTCTCGCAGTGCTTTTCGACGGTGCACCTCCTGCACCAGGGCGAACTCTGTCGGACGGCAGCGGGCCAGGGGGGATACCTTTGTCTCTTGACCCTTTTGACCCTTGAGCCCTTTCCTCCGTGGTGAGATTCTTTTGAGTATAATTTTCCAATGTTGAATGCGAGAGGGTTGCTCTGTGCGGTCGCCGCCTCGCTCTTGCCTTCATTTTCTCTGCTGTGGCAGGGGAATGCGCACGAGCGCATCACGACCAGGATCACCTTCAACAAGGAAATCGTTCGCATCCTCGCGAGGCGCTGCATGGGTTGCCACCACGCTGGAGGTATGGCTCCGATGCCTCTGACCACGTACACGGACGCCCGGCCTTGGGCGAAGGCCATTAAGGAGGAAGTCCTGGAGCGAAGAATGCCGGCGTGGCGCGCGGTTCCGGGGTATGGAGACTTTGCCAATGATCCCCGGCTCTCTTCGCGCGATCTGGACCTCATCGTCGCCTGGGTGGACGGAGGAGCTCCAAAGGGGGAGGACAAGGACCTGCCGAAGTTGCCCGATTTCTCCCAGGTGTGGCCCCTGGGAAAACCGGATCTGCTTTTGAAACCTCGGCGACCTTTCACCGTTTCGGCCGAAGCGGAGGACGAATACCGCTGTTTTGTCCTTTCGAATCCTTCTACGGAGAACCGTTGGATCAGCGCCGTCGATCTTCGCCCCGGAGACGGGAGCGTCGTGCACCATGCGTTCATCTGGATTGACAGATCGCGGAACGGGGAGCAGCAGAAGGCACGAGATGAAATCCCGGGCTGCGGCTGCTTTGGGGGGCCGCGCATCGCTCCCTCGGGAATCCTGGGAGGGTGGGTCCCCGGACAGCCCGCGCGATATACGAAGGGCAACGCCTATCTCCTGCCTGCCCGTGCGCGCCTCGTAGTGCAGGCGCACTGCCGTAAGAACGGAAACGCAGGAGAGGACGTGAGCCAGGTGGGACTGTACTTCAGCAAGGAGCCGGTGGAGAAGCGGCTGCGCAGCATGGCTGTCGTGAATAGGAAATTCGAAATCCCTCCCGGGGTCGCGGCCTTCAAGGTCAAAGCCTTTGTGACTCTTGAAAAGGACGCCGAGGCTGCCGCCGTGCTTCCACACATGCACCTGCTGGGAAAGTCCATGGAGATTACGGCCGTGCGTCCCGACGGCACGCGCGAGGTCCTGGTGTGGGTGCGCGACTATGATTTCAAGGGGCAGACTTCCTACGTGTTCAAGAGACCTGTCCCCTTGCCCAGAGGAACGCGCGTTGAAGTCATCGCGTATTACGACAACTCCGAACAGAACCCGCGCAACCCCAACAAGCCCCCGAAAGCCGTGCGTTGGGGAGAATCGACCACCGATGAGACCTGCGTCGCCTACCTCACCTACACCCTGAAGGAATGAAGCTTTTGTTCGGAATTCAGGCTTTAAGCCTGCTCGGGCTCCGTGCAGCCTGAAGGCTGAACTCCAAACCTATCGGAGGCGTTTGACTTCGATGGTGAACACGAACGTAGAGACGCGGTCCCGGCGCTGGAACTGCGTCCAAACTCTGTAGAACCCCGGCTTGGGGAAGAAGGCCTGAAAAGAAATCTCCGGCTTGTTGTGCGCGGCGCTTCGTTCGGCCCCGGGAGGAACCTCCTCCGCCGGGTGGGTGTGAATCGGCTCGGACCCGTCCTCGTTCAGAATGAACGTGTGTCCCCAGGCGGCAAGATACGGCTGAAGGTCGGTGACGGGCGCTCCGGTGGCCGCGTCCTTCAAGTAGTAACTCAAGGCTGCTTCGCGACCTGCGATGAAAGTCGCCGGCTCGGTAGTCAATGTGACGGTCATTCCGTCGGTTGTCCTGGACGGATTTTCATCGGGCGCCAGGCGCGCGAGGGAACTGAACAGGTCCGACCGGCAGTCCGCGGTCACGAGGGACTTCTGGATGAGTTGCGGAGCCCCTCCGGTGGGCAGGAAGTCGGCAAAGACGCGGTAATAACCGGGGCGCGGCAGCGTGGTCTCAACCGAAAAACTTCCGTCGTCCGCCTGTTCCGGATGAATATGGTCGAAGTAGTCCAGATCCTGGCTTACGATAAAGAGATGGAGTCGCTTGTCGTGTACAATATCGAATTCGCGCACTTGCTCGCCCGTGACCGGATTCTGAACCTGAAATCGCAGGCGAATCCGTTGGCCTGAACGAAAACCCGTGGGTTCGACGGACAGGGCCGTCGGGAAGTGAACCAGCTCCGAGGCATCCACGGGGAAAAGTTTCATGCCGCACCTCGAGCATGTAGCCGGCTTTCCCGAGACAACGTCCGGATCCATGGGGCAGCGATACGCGGCGGATTTCTTCTCCAGCTGGTCTTCCCGAACCAGATCCATTCCGCAGCGCGGGCACTTGAGAGGGAAGGAGGAGGTCACGGCCGGGTGCATGGGACAGAGGTACGTCACTTGCTGTTTCCGGCGGAGATCCTCGGCGACCAGGGCCTTGCCGCACTTGGGACATTTGCCCGGGGCAGACATTTGAAGCTCGCGGTGGTCGGGGCAGGTGAAGGAGAAAAGACCGGAGGAGGCCAGGTCGGAAGGAATCAAATCGTTCCCGCAGACAGGGCAGACGCCGGGCTTGTCGCTCTGGACCTGGGTGTGCAGCACGCACACGTATTTCGCGACTTCCTGAGGGGCAGCAGCCAAAGGCGAGAGCAGTACGAATAGGAGGAGGGCCGTCGCGTTCTTCATAGTCTGTTATGGTACCAACTGACGCCGGGCGTGTTAATATCATCGTGTTTCCCTTAGCCTCTGGGGCCTGTGACACCACAAAACCAGGTGGTCCTTTTCATCAAATGACAAATGACAACTGAACAATGACAAATAGAAGAAGTCCGGACAACGAACTGCGATTTGTCATTTTTCATTGGTCATTGGTCATTTGTCATTTGCCAAATTTCTCTCCTGGTACCTGCGTCTCAGCGGTGAGGCGTTTTGGTTGCGGCTGGTGTGCGCTGTGTTCATCTGTGGTTTCGTACCCAAGGCCTGGGAACTAAAAAACGAACAGGGAGCGAAAAGATGAATCTGTCGAGAAGGAGTTTTGTGAAAAGCAGCGTGCTGGCCGGGGTGTTCGGACTGAACTCCACCGCGGAGCTGCTTCGAGCGCGAGGCGCCGCCGTGAAGATCGGCGCAACGGATTGGAACCTTCGTCAGGAAGTGAAAGCCGATGCGGTGGGCCTGGCCAGGAAAATCGGTTTTGACGGAGTTGAAATCAGCCTCGGGGTGGGAACGGACCGGCTTCCGCTCTCGGCAAAGGAAGTTCAGCGGCAGTATCTGGAGGAATCGAAAAAACAAGATCTGCCTATTGCCAGCACATGCCTGAACATACTGCACCGCAATTACCTGAAGAACGATCCCCTCGGCAAGCGCTGGGTCGCCGATTCCATTCCCATTACCAAGGCGCTGGGGGCGCGTGTCATCCTGCTCCCCTTTTTCGGCAAAGGGGCGCTGACGACCCATGAGGAGATGGATTACGTCGGAGATTTCCTGAAGGAAATCGCGCCCGAAGCGGAGAAAGCCGGGGTAGTTCTTGGAATCGAAGATACGATCTCGGCCGAGGACAACGTTCGCATACTGGAGCGCGCGAAGTCCAGGGCAGTTCAGGTCTACTACGATGTCGGAAACTCGACCAAGGGCGGTTTTGATGTTGTAAAGGAGATTCGCTGGTTAGGAAAGGATCGCATCTGCGAATTTCACTTAAAGGACAATCCGCATTACCTGGGCGAGGGGAAGATTGATTTTCCCGCCATTGTTAACGCCATCATCGACATCCGCTTCAGCGGATGGGCGCACCTGGAAACCGACTCGCCTTCGCAGAACGTCGAGGCGGACATGGGCCGCAATCTGAAATACATCCGGGACTTGTTCGCCCGAAAAGGCTAGCTCAGATCTCCGACCTCAGGGATCAGACCTCAGACCTCAGACTTAAAGCAACTGGTCGGAGGTCTGATGTCGGAGGTCTGAAGTCGGAGGTCGGAGGTCTGATGTTTCAGGTACTTACTCCAAACGATTTTCTCCGGCGGGCGGAACGGCACTTTCCCGGCAAGCTGGCGGTCGTCGACGAGCCCAAGCAGTTCACCTATGCTCAGCTGCGGCAGGGCGCCAACCGTCTGAGTCACGCGCTTCTGTCCCTGGGCGTGTGCAAGGGCGATCGCGTGGCCATCCTTTCTCCGAACACGCACTGGATGCTCGAAAGCTTTTTTGGCGTGCCTCAGATTGGCGCCGTGCTTGTGCCTCTCAATTACCGTCTTGCTTCCGGCGACTTTCACTACATCCTCAGTCATTCGGGATCCAAGATCCTGCTGCTCGACTGGGAATACGCCGGATGTATCGCGCCGATCCGTGAGACCCTGCATGATCTCGAGGAAATCATTTTTCTCCGGGATGGGCAGCCGAAACCAACCTCGCCCCAGGGCAGGGACATCGAGCCGCTGCTGGCAGACTCTTCTGCCGAAGATCCTCCCGAACCGGGCCTGGACGAGAAGGACACTTGCACGCTCAACTACACCAGCGGGACGACCGCTCGGCCCAAAGGTGTGATGCTGAGCCACCGGGCTCTGGTCTGCAATGCATTGGACTTCATCATGCACCTGGAAGTGTCTTACCGGGACGTCTACCTTCATACATTGCCGATGTTTCACGCCAACGGCTGGGGCGGAATCTGGGCAGTGACGGCCGTGGGGGGCACGCACATTTGCCAGCGCAGGGTAGATGTGTCCGAGATTTACGAGCGGATCCGAAAATACAAGGTTACCTTCGCCTGCGCGGCGCCTACCGTGCTGGTGAACATCGCCAACGCGAAGGAGGCTGCGCCCGGCGCTCTTGCGGGATTGCGAATCGGCACAGCCGGCGCCCCGCCTCCGGCGGCGGTGATCGAGCGCATGGAAGGACTGGGCGCCAGGGTCATGCACGCGTATGGGCTCACCGAGACCGGCCCTTTCCTGACGATCTGCGAGTGGAAGCCGGAGTTTGACGGATTGCCCGCCGGCGAACGCGCGAAGATCAAAGCCAGACAGGGTATCAGCCAGTTGCTCGCCGACACTCGGGTGCTGGATGAAAACCTGCAAGAAGTTCCACACGACGGCGAGACCGTCGGGGAAATCTGCGCGCGTGGCCATGTTTTCATGACCGGATACTACAATCAGCCCGAGGAAACCGCGAAGGCTTTTGCCGGGGGCTGGTTTCACTCGGGGGACCTGGCAGTGGTTCATCCAGACCACTATATCGAGATTGTCGACAGGGCAAAGGACGTCATCATTTCCGGGGGCGAAAATATTTCATCCGTGGAGATCGAAGGCGTCATTTACAAGCACCCGGATGTGCTCGAGGTCGCGGTCGTGGGCGTGCCGGATTCCAAATGGGGCGAGGCGCCGCGGGCCGTCATTGTGGCGCGCTCCGGGACCTCGGTGAACGAGGAAGAGATCATCCAGTTTTGCCGCGAGCGAATGGCTCACTTCAAAGTTCCTAAGGGAGTGGACTTCGTCGACGCGATTCCCAAGACTGCCACCGGGAAGACGCAGAAATTCCTGCTTCGTGAAAAATACTGGGCCGGCAAGGGCAAGCGCGTCCAGGGATAATTCACATTGCAATTGAAAGGCCGAGATCGGTGTCCGAATGTTCGGAGTTCAGGCTTTAGCCTGCCCACAGCACAGCCTGAACGCAGAAACTTCATGAAGCTCTGATGGGAGCAGAAATGAGGCAGGCTACGAGTAGAAAATATAGTATTAATGATAGCTTAGAATAATTCGCTTCATTCATTACTTTAAGATCTCGGGAGCTGATCGAGCTATCAACTATCAGCGCCTTTGAATCTCTTCGCGCACTTAGCGTCTTCGCGGTGAAACTGAGCCGGAGGTTACTCGTCAGTCGTCTGCGTGAACCCAGCCTTACGCCGCGTTGCAGTGGACTCCGCCGCGCTCCAGGTGCGCCGTCTACAAGTTGCTCTTTGCGTCTTCGTCTTTGTGATTAGTTAACTTGGGTTGTAAGCTGTCGAGCGGTCGCGCTAAACAGGGGCGGCGGAGGTGTCTATGGAAGACGTGAGCATTCTGGGGAGGGTCGGTTACGACCTGTATGCCGAGGACCACAATGTTCCGCTCAAGGACGTGCGGCGTTTTTCCCGTTACCTCGGAGGCTCCTCGGCCAATATGGCGGTCGGTCTGAGCCGTCTCGGAGTGCGCGCGGGAATCATCAGCTGCGTGAGCGATGATCCCATCGGTCACTACCTGGTGGAGTACCTCCAGAAGGAAGGCGTGGACACACGATTCGTGAGGCTGAAGCAGGGATGCCTCTCCTCTCTCTGCTTGACGGAAATCTCTCCCCCGGATCGTTTTCCACAGGTCTTCTATAGAGAGCGTCCCGCAGACACCCAGGTCGAGGTTGGCGACGAGGAGAAAGAATTCATTCAGAGCACGCGGCTTTTTGTCACCAACGGCACGAGCCTCTGCGCCTCTCCGGCGCGGGAGTCGACCTATCGTTCGCTCGAGTGGGCGCGGGAGGCGTGTGCGCGCGTCGTTCTGGACGTCGACTATCGGGCCAGTTCCTGGAGCAGCGCTGCGCAGGCCGGATTGTACGTCCGCCTGGCCTTGCCCTTCGTTGACATCCTGATCGGCAACACCGAAGAGCTCTGCATCGTGGCCGAAAGCGCCGATCTGGATCGGGCGGTTGAGAGGCTCCGCAAGAGGGGTGTGGGACTGGTGGTGGCAAAGCTGGGGGCGGCGGGAACACGCGCCGTCAGCGCAGAGGAGTCGCTTTTCCTTCCTCCCTATCCGGTTGAGGTTGTTTCCACCATTGGCGCCGGGGACGGATTCGCTTCCGGGTTCCTGTTTGCGCTTCTGCAAAACATGCCGCTCGCGACCGCCCTGAAGTACGGCAACGCAGCAGCCGCCATTGTGGTGAGCCGGCTCATGTGCTCCGAGGCGATGCCCGTGCTTTCCGAGGTCGAGGCCCTAATTGCTCAGACTTCAGACATCAGACTTCAGACCTCAGACCTTGAGTCAGGCGCAAAGCGGAGTCCCGACCCCGAGGCCTGGGGTGGAACTGAAGATGAATGGTGAGCGCGGAGAGTCGGACGTCCGTCCCATAATGCTGAAACGATTATCGCGGGTCTTCGATTGGCTCGACGGCATTGAGTTGGCCGCATACGCCATCGTTGCCTCGTTGCTGCTTGTCGTTGGTCCTGTTTACCTTGTCGTGCGATTCATTGTGGCGCACCGGTATTTGCCTGGTATCGCGCTGGCGTTGCTTTGGTGCGGCTGCGTTGCCATTTGCATTCGCGACGTTCGGCAACGGAGATTCAGTTGGGTCACCGGCTGCCTCGTGGCGCTCTGGCTTATCACGATGCTGTGGGTTGGATGGTGGCTGGAGCATTGAATGAGAGTCAGAGAGAGAACGCTTCGTGATTCTTCGCGTCTTCGTGTCTCCGTGGTGGATTGGGCCCGGCCTTTACCACGAAGACGCAAAGATGGAGGGCTCACCTGGCGAGTGATGCGGCAAGGATCTCTTCGTCGTTGCGGGCGTAGATGCGCCGGTTGGCGTACGCCGGATGAGACCAGTGCACCGCACCGGCCTGTCGCCTGTTCCCCGGGTGCGTCGTCGGCTTGATGAGGAATGTCCGCCCGATTTCCTTGTAGCCATCAGGAGACAGGCGCGCCAGGATCAGCTCGCCGCGGTCATTGTTGATGAAGTAACGGTCTTCGTTGCGCACCATCATGGCCGTCGCCCACCGGGCCTTCTCGCCCGTGACTTGGAGCGTCTCCCAGACCCTGGAGCCAGAGCGCGCGTCGATGCAGCGAAACTGGCCGTAGCTGCAAACGCCGTAGACGAAGTCGCCATCGATGACGGGCGTGGCGATCAACGCGTGGAGGCCGTCGGAATCGATCTCGCTCGCGCTCTTCCCCTTCCAGAGAACCTTGGCTCCGGGGCCGCCCCGTTCGAGCTCGAGCATCATCGATCCGTTGTAGAATGACGAAACCAGCAACCGCAGGCCGCTGACGACCGGCGTCGCCACGGTAAGCCCCATGTTCACCCGGAAGGGTTCCTGCCAGAGAATCTTGCCGCTCGACGGATCGAGCGAATAGACGGCGCGCGGATGCCACAGGATGAGCTGTCGTGTTCCGCCATTCTCGACGAGGATGAGCTGCGCGTAACCCGGCTCGCTGTCCGAGTGAATGGCGCGCCAGATCTCCCTGCCGCTCTTCTTGTCGAAGGCCACGACCGTGGCGTCTCCGTCGCCCCCAACGAGACAGATCAGTCTCTCTCCATCGACGAGGGGCGCGCTCGTCATTCCCCAAACCGGCAGTGATGCGGTGAAATCCCGAACGTAGTCCTTCTTCCAAAGGACAGCGCCGTCACTGACACTCAGGCAATGCAAAACACCCGAACCTCCCAGCGTGTAGACACGATCCCCGTCGACCGTCGGCGTCGCCCGGGGCCCAGTCGCGTAGGTTTCCTGCATCCCGCGGTAGTCG
>QHZE01000368.1 GCA_003225335.1 Acidobacteriota bacterium | reverse complement strand
AGCGCGTCCGGCTCTTTTGCGGATCACGTCGGCCCGGTGCTCGAAGCGGGCGAAACGGCTCGTGCCGTGATCGCCGCCATTCGGGAGCTCAACGAAGGCGTGGAAGTGCGGGACCGGGGTTCGTATATCCGAGTGCTCGTGCGGCGGCGCTGTCGCGTAACGCGCGACGCGATCGAACACACGCTCGGCCGCCCATTTCGACTGCCCGGAGATCTCGAGATCGTCATGCCCTCGTTCAAGGGAGTGTTCAGGGTGACCGGCGACGAAGCGGTCTGGGAGGCGGGAAGACCTTGAAACCGCAGCGCACTTACTGGCACCTCGAGCCGCTCAAGCGCAAGCCGTCCGAATATGACGTCGTCACCTCGAACCTGCTCTACTACGTCGGGCGTGGTTTCGAAGTGCAAACGCCGCTGGCCGATTGGTACCAGCGGCACCAGCGCGGCTCGCCCCTTCGCTGCCGCGACTGGGAACGCTTCCGCGATCCGCGCGAGACAACCTACTCGAAGTACACGGATCTCCAGCGCAAGCGCGAGACTTTCGTTGACGGGCTGCTCGGCTCCATCGAGGTCACCGGCTACGATCGGCGGCTGTCGCCTGCCTGCGTGCGCGTGGTCGACCGCGTGCTGGGGCCACTGCGTTACCCCGTCCATGGCCTGCAGATGGCCGCCTCGTACGTCGGCTCCATGGCGCCGAGCGGCCGCATCGTCATCGCGAGCTTGCTCCAGGCGGCGGACGAGATCCGCCGGGTCCAGCGGCTCGCCTACCGGATGCGTCAGCTTCAGGAGACGCACGAGGGGTTTGGCGCCGGGAGCAAAGCCGCGTGGGAGCGGGATCCCGCCTGGCAACCGCTCCGGAAGGTCGTCGAGAGGCTGCTGGTCACATTCGACTGGGGCGAGGCGCTGGTCGCCCTGAACCTGGCCGTAAAACCGGCCTTCGACGAGCTCTTCATGGTTGACTTCGGCAGGCTCGCCGCCGCCTACGGGGACGAGGTGCTGCAAAAGCTGCTCGTTTCTCTGAACGAAGATTGCGTGTGGCACCGCGATTGGACCCGGGCGCTTCTCAGCGTCGTGCTTGCCGATGATCCAGGCAATCGCATCGTGATCCAGGAGTGGCTCGGCAAGTGGCAGCCGGAAGTTGCGGCGGCGGTCGAAGGATTTGCGCGTACCTTTGACGAAGTTTCGGAATTACCTGCCGCACCGAGCTTCGGCAACGTTCGATCGCGCATCGAAACCTTCTTGTCGGCATATTGGGCGTCGCTCGAGTGCGAAGGCGGCGAACTTCCGCGGGAGAAACGAACATGAGGCCCGATCCGGCCCTTCAAAAGGGCGAGGACCTTTTTCGTCTGCTCGTCGAGAGTGTCAGCGACAACGGACTCTTCATGCTTGACCCTGACGGGTACGTCAGAAGCTGGAACCTGGGAGCCGAGCGCCTCGAGGGGTATCGAGCAGACGAGATTGTCGGAAAGCACTTTTCCGTCTTTTACACCGAGGAGGACCGCAAGAGAAACCACCCTCAATCGGAATTGGATCGCGCGCGAGCCGGCGGACGATACGAGGAGGAAGGGTGGCGCGTGCGCAAAGACGGCTCGAAGTTCTGGGCCAGCGTCGTCATCGCTCCACTCTACGACGGTAAAGGGAGGCTGCTGGGCTTCGGCAAGGCCACCCACGATGTTACCGAGCGCCGGCGCGCCGATGACTTGCTCCGCGAGAGCGAAGCTCGCTTCCGGACAATGGCGGATCACTCGCCGGTCATGCTCTGGATGGCCGGCGTCGACGCCGACTGTCACTTCTTCAACCGTGGCTGGCTCGAATTCACCGGCCGCCTGCTGGAGACGGAGCTTGGCGCGGGCTGGGCCGAGGGTATCCACTTCGAGGACTTCCAAAACTGCATGGACGTCTACTTGTCTTCTTTCGTAGCCCGCAAGAGCTTCCGCATGGAGTATCGTCTCAGGCGCGCCGATGGGCAGTACCGGTGGATCCTGGACACCGGCGTACCGCGTTACGACCCCGACGGAACGTTCCTTGGTTACATCGGCTCTTGCATCGACATCACGGAAATCCGGGAGGCACGGGACGCGTTACGACGGACGAACGAAGACCTCGAGCAGCGTGTTCGCGAGCGGACGGCGGAGCTCTCGGGGCGGCTCAAGGAAAGAGAGATTCTGCTTCGCGAGATACACCATCGCGTCAAGAACAACCTCCAACTCGTTTCAAGCCTCTTGCATATGCAGGAACGCCAGCTCGACGACGGGCCTTCTCGCCAGGCACTGGAGGAATGCCAGAGCCGGGTGCAGACGATAGCCCTTGTCCATGAGCAGCTATATCAGTCCAAGGATCTCGCGCGGGTACCCCTTTCGGAGTACGTGCGAAGCCTGGCTGAGAACGTGTTTTACTCCGCGGGCGCGTCTCGCGGCACGGTTACCCTGGACGTCGAAATCGAGGACCTGTATCTGGCCGTCGACCGGGCGATCCCCTGCGGGCTGATCCTGAACGAGCTCATCACCAATGCGCGCAAACACGCCTTTCCAGAAGGCCGCGCAGGCGTGGTTCGCGTGGAGCTTCGCCAAACAGCCTCCAACCGGTTCGTTCTCCTCGTAAGTGACGACGGCGTGGGCCTGCCACCCTCGTTGGACATTCGGCAGACCGAGTCACTCGGCCTTCAGTTGGTGTGCACGCTGGCCGATCAGCTGCGGGGCGAGCTGCGAATTGAACGAGGAGCGGGCACGGCGTTTCGCCTTGAGTTCGACGGAGACGCGTAGACGGCATCCTTCAAAAACGTCGCCACGAATTCCACGCACAACCAAAAGAATAACGAAACCACGGATGAACGTGGCGCGGCATAGCCGCAACCAAAAAAATCTCACCACAAAGAGACGAAGCCACGAAGATTCACACGCGCAAGGACGTGGTGCATCTTGTCTTCTTCGTGTCTTTGTGTCTTTGCGGTGAAGACAGGATGCCGCGCGCTCCCAGGGATGATCTTCGCGTCTCTGCGTTGTTTTTGGTTGCGGCTTTGGGACGGAATCAACTCAAACACAGAGTACTGCCCGGCCACATCGACAAAAGCCTCGGGGCTGAAGGGGCCGGCACCGGAAAATAGCGCTGCGAAGCGAACTCGACACAGATTGCCTCTTGTGGACGAGTTTGGTATTGTAATCGCAAAAAGAGAGCGGCTCCTTGTGCCCAGTCGAAGGAGGGCTTCCTGCAGGTGAGTCGCGGAAGTACCGGTTCGAAGAACTCAAGGCCCTGGCATCGAGTTTGAGGTACACGTGTCACGTGTAACACGACAGTAAACTGCAACGGTTTACAAGCGTGTCGCTCATCGCTCAAAGATGAGCGACCGAAGGGGGGAATTGGGTTATGCGAATTGCCAGACTATTGCTTGTATTGTCGCTTTTGATGGCGGTCCCTTTGGGGCTGCGAGGTCAGACAGTCCAGGGGGTGGTCGCCGGAACGGTGTTTGACAAGACGGGAGGCGTCGTGCCGGGAGCGACCGTAACGCTCACCAGCGAGGGGACGAACGTCTCGCAGTTACAGGTTACCGCGACGGACGGGTCTTATCGGTTTTCTCTGGTGCCGCCCGGCACGTACACGGTGACCGTCACCGCTCCCAGCTTTGCCGAAAAAGTCAATCGCGGGATCATCGTTCGAGCCAGCCAGACCGTCCCGCTCAACGTGACGCTGGAATTGACCTCGGTCGCTACGACCCTCGAGGTTACCGGCGCCAGCCCACTGGTCCAGACGGCATCGTCGGACCTGACCAGCAGCGTGGACCGGAAAACGATCGAGAGCACTGCGCTGCTTTCGCGCAATGTGTACGACCTGGCGTTCCTTGCTCCGCAGGTGTCGCTCGGGATGGATCTGAAGCCGACCTCGGGTGGGGCGCGCCAGTCGGGCACGGCTTACCTTCTGAATGGAGCGGAGAACAACGACAACTTCAGCGAGGGAGGCATCAATGTCGTCCCGGCCCTCGAGTCGGTCGGCGAGTTTACCATGCTGACCAACAGCATGAGCGCGCAGTACGGACGCGCGGCGGGGGCCATCGTCAGTACGTCCCAGAGGTCAGGCACCAACAAGTTCCACGGCGTACTCTACGAATTCAACCGTAACCGCTCGCTCAACGCATCGGACTTCTTCCAGAACCGGCAGGGGAGCCCCAAGCCGAAGTACATCCGGAACCAGTTCGGCGGCGAAATCGACGGGCCGATCTTCAAGGACAAGACGTTCTTCTCCTTCGGCATCGACAAGGTGACTCTGGAGCGAGGGGGCGAGCTTTCGGTGCAGGCGCCCACCCCGGCGGAAATCGCGGCCATGAGCGATGGCGCGGGACCCATTGCAAAGGCGTACATGTCGAAGTACCCGACCCTGACGCCCACGCAGAACTGCCCGAACCAGGAGCGCGACGCGCCCACCTCCATCGGCCACATCGGTTGCCTCAATCTCTTCAATCCGATCAGCGAGCCGGCGATGACCTGGTTCGGCAGGATCGACCACAATTTCAGCGTGAAAGACCGGCTGAGCTTCACGCTGAACATGCCGCGGAGCCGGTACACCGAGAAGTACGGGGGCGGGCATCCATCGACGACAGCGATCCCGTACATCGAAAAGTACCACTACCACAATCTCTCCCTGGCGGAGACCCATGCATTCGGCCCGCGAATCCTCAACGAGCTCACGGTCGCGCACAACCGCCACTTCGACGTCACAACGGAGGGCGATGGCTCCATCCGCGACCCGGAGTTGTCCATCGATGCATCTGCCTATGGCGGCCTTGGGTTCGGCTATGGCGCCTACGAGGGTAATCTGATTGCGGGCTTCGTCCAGGACCGCTGGCAGTACCAGGATAACCTCGGCTGGAGTGTGGGGAAACACTCGTTCAAGCTCGGATTTGGTTGGATGTGGGGCAACTTCTACCGCAATTGGGACCTGGGCCTGCCCGGGCATTACTCTTTTGGGAACACGACCGGCCCAACGCCCGAGTCCTATGGGGTGAAGGCGGGGGACGGCTCTCTCTCCGATCCGAACGCGAGCATCGACCAAGAGGACACGAACTTCCAGCATGATTTCCCCTACTCCCAGGAGCTTGCGATCGATCCGCGCACAGGCGCCCAGGCCGGCGCCTACCGCCACTACGTCATGAACGACGTCAACGG
>QHZE01000367.1 GCA_003225335.1 Acidobacteriota bacterium | reverse complement strand
TCTGTACCACTAACGTGCAAATCCTTGTCCGGCGGTCAAGGATATTTTCACCGCGAAGACGCGAAGAACGCGAAGAAAAGCGATTTCAAAAACTTCGCGCTCGTCGCGTCTTCGCGGTGGATTTTTGGGGTTGCGACTGGGCTGCACTGTGTTCACCTGTGGTTTCAGCCCGCCGATCGTTACTTGATCTCGTCGGGGAAATCGAACTCTATAACCGTTTCGCTTGCCACGTCCTGACCGCCGCGCTGAGCGGGATGGAACCGCAATTCACGGGCCGCGTGAATGGCCAATCTCGCTGCATCGGGATCGAGGTTGATTTTCATCACCGGCTCCGCACGAACGACTTTCCCGGTTTTGTCGACATAGAGTTTGACTTCAACCTTCGTCCCCGCAGGAACGAGGGGCCGCATACCCGGAGCGAGACTGGCCGTGATACGCAGCAGCGACCGGGGATTTATCGGTTGAGAAACCGATTCCCGCGGGTTGGCTTCGTTTTCGCTGGTAGCCGGGCCAGCCTCAGCAGATAACCGAACGCTGTCATTTCCCTGAGCTGGTCGATTGGATTCGCCGGGTTTCACCACCGGGCCGGCTAAAGAACTAGATTCCGTCCCTTGCGCCGCCGGCACCTTAGCGTCAGGTACCCCCACTCCGGTCTTGTCCTCATGCGGGGCGCTTCGAGCGTTGTTATGAACCAGGATCGGGGGAGTTAGCCCGTGTGGGGCTACCCGGGCGATGCGTTCCGATCTAACCGGTGAGGGCCTCCTGGTTGGCGCGCCCGGAGCAGCCGATCCTAAACCAGCGATCAAGATGTCCTTCCGGGTTCGTGGTCCGGCCCATCCCCTCGAGTGCGGCTTGATAACCGCTCTTTCTCCCGAAGCGACACGCGGCGGCGACCGATCCACCCCCACTACGCGGACCCATTCGCTGGCTTCGCCTCCGGGGCCGGTTAAGCGAAGGCGGAAAGTGACGTCTCCGGTGCGATGGACATAGTCGAAAGCTCCGCTTCGAAGCCTGGAAGGGTCCAGATGAACATCCTTTTGGCGAAATCCGTCTTTGATGGCAAGAATGCCGCTGCTCGCCGAGGCGATCAGAGGAATGTCCTTGTTCCATCTCAAATGGAGGAGACCTTTCTCTTTGACAACTTCCAGAGCTAATGCTGCTGGAATACTTTGAGCCTCGGGTTGGCCCCCGGCTTTCTGACGAACCGGACCAGGCGGCAGATTTCCTTGGATTGCAAACGTCCCTCTATCGGATTGCTTCCCGGTTCTCTTAAAGACCCAATAGCCCGCGATTCCCAGAGCAAGAGCGAGGGACGTAAGGGACGCGACCCGTACCCAGTTCAATTGTCCGGCGACATCACCGGCGGCATGCCACCATTCTCCCAGAAAACTGCCCGTTTCGGGCGGCCCGAATAGCGGGACCGCTGAGAGCGCCGTTTCCCGCTTCAGGGGAGTCTCCGGCGCTGGAGGAGTTGCTCTCTGTTCGGGAACGGCTCCCGCCCCAGTCTCTTGGAAACCTGGTCTGTCCGCTGCAGGTACGGTGTCCTCCTTCTCCGGCGGACTGACTTGCAAATCAGGCAGAGGCTCTGTTCCGCCCGGGCCGCTGGGTAAGGGCGGGGGTACAGTTTCGGCTGCGGGAAGAGTATCCCTGCCGTATGGAAACGTCAGATCCTGGAGCCGGTCCATCTGTCCGTTCTCCCGAAACAGGAACCCCCCAATGGAGGTCTCCGAGGGCAATTGCTTGATATGAAGAAAAACACTGGTCTGATTTGCGAAGAATTCTCTGGCCAGGGCCAGATCCTGCGGGCCAATACCCGAGTCCTCAGGCTTACGGCTGCGATAATACCCGACAGCATAGAGCTTATTCCCTGTCCCGAAATGCCATCGGCCGAGCTGCTCCTTGAAAATCCACTTGTCTTTATCGGAAAAATTCTCCCCGTAGTTGCACGGTACGGGCACAAAACCTTCAATGAGAAGGATCTGTTTGCCGGCATCAAGGTGCGCCTGCCCGAGTAGAATCCCGCCCAGTTCTCCGGGCGTTGCCGAGGATTGGCGACTCTCGATCAGGTGTGAGCCCAGCCATTTCACGACTCGGACACGCAGGCGGATGGCGAACATTCCCTTTTGAGCTTCCCACGAACAGAAGTCGGTGGGGGACAGCGGGGCCCCCCCAGATTCATTGAATCGCATAGTTGTATTTGAGCGAGTTTGAAATAAGGGTTAGACAGAATAAACTGAGCGCACCTGCCACCAAACGACAACTGTCTCTGACAATCAACTTTTTCCGCGTGCCGGAACTACGGACTGCAGACCGCAAAAGAGGCGCAAGGCGGTCACACGTTGCTGTTGGCTGTATTGACGGTACGGTCAACATTTGACTTCGATTGGCTCAGAATAGCAATTCTCCAAACGGGTTAGTCCCGCAAAATGGCTCGCTCGGAGTTCAAGCTTTAGCTTGCCCGGAGCCGCCTGAAGGCTGAACTGCGAGCGAAAACTCCCGGAAATTGGAAATCCGCAACCCGAAATCCGCAATCCGCAATCCGCAATCCACTTGTCTCCGTGGTGAATAAAGCGCTCGAATTCTTCTTAAGCTTGGCTTCCCACCAACTCGTCGGGCTCTAACATACACACCCTTTTTTTGCACCTGGAGTCCGCTCGGGGGGCTGGAGTAATATCTTCGCCCAGACAGCTGAGAACGCGGCAGGGTTTCCGATGAAAATCAGCAACTACTCTCTGAATTACTCGAGCCTGCTTGCCGCGGGCAAGATGGACATCCCCGGCTTCCTTTCGCTCTGCCGCGAGCTCGATCTCGAAGGAGCCAGTCTTCACTTGCAGAATCTCACGCGTACCGACTCCGATTACCTCAAGCAAATCCGGCGGGTCTACCTCGACAGTGGTCTGTCGGTCTCCATGTTCACGGTCACGACGAACTTTGGACTCCCCGAAAGTTTGCACGCCGCGGAGTTCAGCAAAGCTCAGGAGGCGCTGCGGATCGCGGAGTTGCTCGGCGCTCCGCTTCTCCGTGTTTTTGCCGGCTCGCCTCCAGCTGAAGCGGAGCGGTTGAAGGCTTTCGACCGGGCGGCGAGGGCCGTCCGGAGCGTATGCGAGGAGGCGGCGCGCGCCGGAATTGCGGTCGGCCTCCAGAACCACAACCACGGTGCGCTGTGCCGCACCGGTGATGACGTCGTCGCGTTCGTCCGGAAGGTCGACCACACAAACCTTACCTTCGTGCTGGACACGGGTCAGTTCGCCGGTTCTCGAGGCGCAAGCGGCGAGGCCCCCGCCGAACTGCGAAACGCCGACTTCATGGAAAGCATCCGCCGGACCGCTCCGCTGGCGCGCTACGTGCGCGTCAAGTTCTACAATCCGAGGGGAGACGGTTCCGAGCCTTTCATCGACTACGACAAGGTCCTCGATATTCTTCGCGGCGTTCACTACCCGGGCTTCATCGATATCGTCTACGAGCCTGGCAAGGGGACGCCGGGTCCGGGCGAAGACGTCGGGACGGCTGTTCCACGCATCGTGGGATTTCTACGCTCGAAACTCCGCGGGCAGGCCTGACCGCACAGGACGCGGATCTTCTTGGATCAATGCTGCAGCTCCGTACTACTAAACCCAAGTTCCTTTGCAAGCTGGAAAGAATTTTCCGGTAATCGAAAACTCTTCGTGATTCTTCGTGTCTTCGTGGTGGATTGGGATCGGCCTTTACCACGAAGACGCGAAGACGCAAAGAATCGCCAGGTTTGATCCGTGAGATCGGCGTTTACCCGCGTCCTGATTCAACAGCCGCTTCCGAAAAAAGTGACGCGTTATCAGTTTTCCTGTTGACAGGACCGCTGCGCCGGGACTAGAAAGGTAAAACCACCCCCCAAAAAAACTAGTCGGGCTCAAGCGCCGACGTTTGCCGATTTCGCTCAGTCTCTGCTGGGCGCTTCCCCTCCCGGATCGGCATATGTGTCGCTACCCGAAGGAGGTTGACACTTCGGTCCATGACGGTAGTGTTTGAGCCCGCGCTTCGTCAAACGGTCATTCCATCTCTTCACAGGAGTAGAGGGGAATATGAGACTACGCAGAACGTTACTAGGATTGTGCTTTGTCGCGGCGTTCATCGTGCCTGTCAAGACCATGGTAGAAGGCCAATCGGCCAGTGAAGCGCCGGCAGGCTTCGACAATCAAACCAACGGTTTCACCACCCAGGCTGTCTTCGACGCGAACAAGGACGCGTTCGAGGAACGCGAGACTATCGAGGATGGCTTGGGACCCGTCTACAATGCCCAATCGTGCGCCGAATGCCACCAGAACCCCGTGACCGGGGGTATCAGCCAGGTTACGGAGATCCGCGCGGGGCATAACGACGCCTCGGGAAACTTTGTCGACGCCCCCGGAGGATCACTCATCAACGACCGCGCGATCGACGCTTCGATCCAGGAAAGAGTCCCTGGAGCGGAGGACATCCGCGCGTTTCGGACATCACTCAACACGCTCGGTGACGGTTTCGTGGAATGCGTCGATTCCAACACGCTCCTGGCCATCGCCTTTGCGCAACCCTCCCAGAGCGGCGGCAGGATATCGGGTCGCTTCATCCAGGTGCCGCTTCTGGAGGCTCCAGGGAGTGTCCGGGGCGGCCGGTTCGGTTGGAAGAACCAGCACGCAAGCCTCCTGTCGTTTTCAGCCGACGCTTACCTGAACGAGATGGGTATCACCTCCCCGCTCCAGCCCACCGAGAACACGTCACTCGGGCGGTCTGTGGCTGCTTTCGATCAGGTCCCCGATCCAGAGAACCGCGAGGACGTCGGGAGATTCGCGGGCTTCATACGCGCCACGAAAGCGCCGCCGCGCGACGAAGCGCTCGCGGCCACCTTCGATGCACAGGAGGGCTCGCGTCTCTTCGACCAGATCGGCTGCAACATCTGCCACGTTCGAACGATAACGACGGCCCCCGCAGGATCCGTCATCAACGGCGGCCAATTCACGGTGCCGCCAGCGCTGGGCAACAAGAAGATCCATCCGTTCGGAGATTTCCTGTTGCACGACGTCGGCACCGGAGACGGCATCGTCCAGAACGGCGGTCAGAGCACGAAGAACGAGTTGCGCACGGCTCCTCTCTGGGGCGTGCGGACGCGTGGCCGCCTGATGCATGACGGCGAATCGCTGACCCGCAACGAGGCGATCCTCCGTCACGCGGGCGAAGCCAGCGGCGTCATCAACGCCTACCGCTTCCTGTCGACAACACAGAAGAGCCGGCTCATCACTTTCTTGAGCTCGTTGTAGCCGGAGACCTCCTTTCTCTTGCGTCTCCCTGGCGGCGAGACGCCGCACACGGAGACGCAAAGAGGCATCGGATCGGGCGTTCGGAGTTCAGGCTTTTAGCCTGCACTGAATCGCTGCAGCCTGAAGGCTGAACTCCAAACCGGCTTCGCTCACCCCGGCTAATTTCCTTCTGCCCTGTCGGGGCGGAATAGGAAATCAGGTGCCAAGGCGTGAATCCTTCCTCTTGTGGCAAGGTTTTGCGGCCCCGTTCAGTACCCGAGGTTGCGAGCAGGTTAAGTCTTCTGGTCATGTCCTTGTGTCTGTCCCTGTCGTGCTTCGGCTGCAAGAATTCCGCTCCGCCCCGGGAGGAAGCGCGCCTGGACTCCATACGCAAACCTCCCGCGGAGCAGCGGACCGGAGCCGCTCCATTGCCTCCGCCGACCGTGGAGGATGCGCGAGCTGTTCTGCGACGCGTCTTTGGGGAGGCGGTCATTCTCGACGGTGGATTCCGGCCAGGTTTCATCGTCGGCGACTTCAATCGCGACGGCATCGAA
>QHZE01000366.1 GCA_003225335.1 Acidobacteriota bacterium | reverse complement strand
CATGGTCGCCGCTTTCCGGTGGGGTTTCTGGCCGGGAATTCGGGTTACGGCAGCCTCGGCGGTGGCATTCACGGCTATCGCTCATTTTGCGAGTCCGTCCCCGATCGAGCTAAACCGCCTCCTGCTGCGTCCCACCTTCCTCCTCGTTCTGGGCTACATGGTGGCGCGGCGGGGACGATTCGAGATCGATCTGAAGCGCCGGCTTTCGCTCCTGAAGGAAATCATCACGATCTCGAATCCGCGTTTCGGCATCGACCGGACCATCGGGATGGCTATGGAACGGTTGCGCGTCTTCTACG
>QHZE01000365.1 GCA_003225335.1 Acidobacteriota bacterium | reverse complement strand
AGCGCGTCGATTTGTCACCCGAGCTGGTTAAGAATCTCACCGGCCTGCTCGATACCGGGTCTTTCGTCACCGTGCCTCTGTTCTACCGCCGCGAGCTTGTTGGCAGGCTGTATCTTACCGCGCGCCGGCGGCGCGCGTTCCGGGAGCCGGACGCCTTTTTCGTTCTTCATGTGATCGAACAGATCGCTCCCGTCATCGACAATATCCGGCTCGTAGACCAGCTTGCTTCCGATGCGGCCGAGCAGGAGCGGCAGACGATCGCGCGCGACCTTCACGACAGCGTTCTCCAGCCCTATATCGGGCTTCAGATGGGGCTGGCCGCCGTATGCTCGAAACTGCGCGCCGGCGGCCGCGTGAGTGATGACATCGACACGCTTATGGAAATGACGGGGATAGGAATCAGTTACCTGCGCAGTCGTCTGTCCGGGCTGCGGGGGAAAACAGAGCACGAAAGCAGCCTCCCCGCGGCGGTGAAGCGTTTCGCAGCGAGATTCTCGACCTTCACGGGCATTCCCGTGGAGGTCCTGTGCAACGGCGACATTCGCATAAATGACCGGCTTGCCGCCGAAGCTTTCCAGATGGTGACGGAGGGGCTGAGCAACATTCGCCGGCATACGAGCTCGCCGCGCGCCGAGGTGCGTCTTGCGTGCCGCGACGGCCGGCTGGAGCTAAGAATTACAAATGAGGAGGCCTGCACTCTGGAGCCTTTTACGCCGCGCTCCATCACCGAGCGCGCGAAGGCTCTTGGAGGAGTGGCTCAGGTCAGGTGCGAAGCGGGAAACACTACTGTAATGGTGGAGATACCCCTGTAATGCGCACCAAACGTAATGCCTCCTTTGTTCACTTTGAAGAGGAGCTCCCCCCGGAGGGACTATGCACCAGGCTTCACCAAGTCCGATTCGTGTGCTGATCGTGGACGACCATGCTGTCGTCCGCGCGGGTCTGCGTATGTTGATCGACAGCCAATTCCCCATGAAGGTGGTTGCCGAGGCGGGGACCCGCGTCGAGGCGGTGCAGGCAGCGGCCCGCGAACAGCCTGACATCGTCCTGCTGGATCTGGACATGGGCGGCGAAAGCGGGCTGTCGTTTCTCCCCGATCTTGTCGATGCCGCCCGGGGAGCAAAGATTCTCGTGCTCACGGGAGTACGCGACCCTGAGGTGCACCGGAAGGCAGTGCGCGCCGGCGTCAGGGGCGTGGTTTTCAAGGAGAAGGCCGTGGAGGTGCTGATAAAGGCAATTGAGGGGGTGCACGGCGGCGAGATTTGGCTCGACCGGGCCCTCGCGTCGAGCCTTCTCGAGGAGTTGTCTAACCCGAACGCTGCATTTGAGGGCGATCCCGAGTCGGCCCGGATTGCCACCCTCACGACTCGGGAGAGGGAGCTCATTGCTATCGTGTCGCAGGGACTCAGGAACAAGGAGATCGCCGACCGGTTGTTCATCACCGAGGTGACGGTGCGCCATCATCTCACTTCGATTTACAGCAAGCTCGGCGTCGCCGACCGCTTCGAGCTCGCTGTTTACGCCTTCCGCCACGGCCTGGCCCGCCCGCCTGGCTAGTCGTATGGAGTACAGGCTTTAGCCTGCCCAACCAGCGCAGAATTCCGCAAAAAATCTTCCCGCCAGTGCAGCCTGAAGGCTGGACTCCGAACCTGCCGCCTGAAAAGGCTGAACTTAACGAGCTCCCAACCTGGTACAAGTGTGCCACCTCTGTGCCAAAGACTCCCCCTCTAACATGGCACAAAAATAGTACGGTACGGGCCACTCAAATGGAACAACCTGACGATGCGCGCGTCGCGCCTTGCGAGTAGAGTATCCGAGTATCCACTCACTGAAAAAGACGGAAAGACACAAACGGATAGCTTGGCACCCAAAGGCAGTGTGACCGTTGGCCTCTTGGGTCACAAAGAAGAGCGCCGGCAATGGGAGCAGTCCGCCTGTGCGGGGAACAACCGGAGGCGGAAACAACGAATCCATGAGCCCTTTGCCGCCATGGTTCGCGGGGTCAACGGAGCGGGCAGGCGTTGGACGTCGAGGCGGTGCCCGGCCTCACTAAACCTAACTAAAGGAGCGACACAATGAGACTGATCGCGTGTATCGCCGTAATGGCGATGTTGTTTGTGCCAATCGGAATGAGCGCGCCGGTATCGGGCGCGATCTTTACGACCAACAGCACGTGCACTGGAGTGAACCTCAATATTTACGCTTCGAAGGACGACGTGTACCTCGACGGCGGTCCCGCGCATCCCGGGGCGGCGGGTCTCCCCGATGGATCGTACTATGTCCGGGTCACGGTACCGGATGGCACGACGGTTCTGGGGAAGAGTCTAACACCGGTTGTAACAGTGTCAGGCGGCGAGTTCGCTTCGTGTTACCAGGTCTCCGCCATTGTTTTGAGCGCGGCGTCTGGCTTTACGGCCGCAGGCTTCAACGATACCAGCAATCCCGGCGGGGAGTACAAAGTCTGGGTCAGCAACGTCAGCACCTTCGACAACGACTCGTCCAAGACCGACAACTTCAAAGTGAAGGTCGGCACGGTGGATCCAGGGACGCTGCGCGTAAGAAAGTTCTATGATGCGAACGCGAACGGGATTAACGACGACGGCCAGCTGATCACTGGCTGGAAGATCCGGATCCAGGACAACATCGATTACATCCGGTTCACGCCTGTCGATATCATCCTGGACGCCGACACGTACTATGTTACGGAGTGCACGCCGCTGGAGAAGAACTGGGTAGCCACGACGCAACCCTTGACGGTGCAGCTGAATAACGGCGATGACACGACCGCATCAATCGGCAACGTCTGTCTTGGGGCAGGGGGCGGCCTGACACTCGGTTTCTGGTCGAACAAGAACGGGCAGGGCCTGCTTAACTACAGTGATCTCGCTTCGCTGGGCAGTCTGAATCTGCGGGATGCATACGGAGCTAACTATGACCCGGCGAGCTATTCCTTCAGGACCTGGCTGCTGAGCGCCACAGCCACTAACATGTCCTACATGTTGTCGGCGCAACTGGCGGCCACGAGCCTGGACGTAGCCCACGGCTTCGTGAAGGGCAGCGCCCTGATCTATGCGCCCGGTACGGCGAGCGCCAACCCTCTGGGTTTCGCCTCCGTAAACGCCGTCGTGGCCGAGGCAAACACGGAGTTGGGAGTCCACGGACTTGTCCTGAGCGGCAATTCCTTCCGATCCTACCAGGAGCGACTCAAGAACGCGCTGGACAATGCCAACAACAACAGGTCGTTCGTACAGCCGGCGCCCTGCCCGTTCTCGTTCGCGCCCTAGCGGACTGACTCGGCAGCCCCTCAACCTTCCGAAGTGGTGCCGGTCTCCCCGGCCGGCGCCACACCGAGGGGCGGTCTCCACGCAGGCTCCGGATTGTGAACTTTCTGCGCACCAAGAAAACCTGGGACCAACTTGTTGAACCTCAGATTCTGCGCAATGCCAGGCGCCGGCCGCGCGATGCGAATCACGCTGACGCAGCCTCGCGCTACTTCATAGGTGAGTAGTCTGTCGCCTTCACAAAAACGGGCTCGACCTTGGCGACCAGCTTTCCATTGGCTTCCGAGGCTGCCTGCTCTTTCTTCCACTCCGGATCGTTTCTGAAGCTGTCCCACGATTTCTCTGCAGCCTCCCGACTTTTGTGGGCGAGTACGTAGATCAACGTGTTCTGCGACAGTGGTGCGTCCAGAGGCGACCAGTAGCCGATATTCTGCATCCCGTGCTTCTCGAACAGCCTCAGGGTATGGTTTCGAAAGCGCGCATGCAGTGCGTCGAGCTTGCCTTCGTTGGCGGTATAGGTCCGGATCTCAAAGACTCGTCCCTCGTCGAAGGCCGACGCTGCCTTTTCTCGTCCCATCCAGAACCCCAGACCAAAAAGGGCAGCCCCGGCAAACAGAACCTGAAAACTCGAGTTCAGCATATCTGACCCCTTTCCCTTTGAATATATCCGTTGTCTTTCATCCCGCGCATTCAGCGCGGACCGGCTTCCATCGCGCGTTGACGGTGATCCTAGCACAGGCCGGGCGCCCTGATCGGGAATCTTGACTCATGGCAACCTGATGATTTCGGCCTAACTCGCCTGGTTTGTCTCTGCCGCCGGCCGTCATTTGTGCCGGGTGCAAAAGAACGAGGCCATTGGACGCCCTTGCGGCGCCGCACATGATCTCAACCGCACGTTGCCGGGCCGCGCTGATTCTCTAACAGCTTCCGCCCGGCTCCACAGTAGGATCCTTCCCACACATAACGGGGGCAATTAGACTCGAACTGGGTGCAATTAAACGTGCGAGTCAATTCATGCTGCCTTGAGCTCTCTCAGAATCTGTGAAGATTCAATTCGTGGAATTCGTGGGGGTTTTAATTGGCCGCGAATTCCACGAAGCAGCCCGGCCGCAACCAATAATCCTTCGCGGTTCTTTGCGCACTTAGCGCCTTCACGGCGAAACTGAGTCCGAATTAACCGCTAAGACGCGAAGAGCGCGAAGGGTTCGCCGAAATTCTGCGGCAAAAACAAGAATTTCTAAAACTCACGGCACGCGCCTGACGGTAACGCGCATCGATTTGGCTCCCACTTCTAAGTGCACCTCTTCGAACTGGCGGAATGGGTGGATCTGCGCGTATTCTACCAGGGGTGAATTATTCCATGCTGGTTGCCGAGCTTACCGCGCCGCGCGAATTTCGCCTGGCGCAGCAGGACCTCGATGACCCCGGGCCGGGTGAAGTGCGGGTGCGCGTAGATGCCGTCGGCATCTGTGGGTCGGACGTGCACTCGTATGCGGAAGGCAGGATCGGCGATACGCCCTGCCAGTTTCCGATGGTACTGGGGCACGAGCCGGCGGGAACCGTTGTGAAGACGGGCCCGGGGGTGACCATGTGGTCGCCGGGTGACCGCGCGGTTCTGGAACCGGCTATCTTTTGCCATCACTGCGAACACTGCCGCGCGGGTCGGCACAACCTGTGTGCCGGAATCCGGTTCTTGAGCAGTCCGGGAATTCCCGGGTTCTTTCGGGAGTTTGTCATTCTGCCGGCTCACAATCTGCTCGCGATTCCGTGGAGCCTTTCGATGGAACACGCCACTTTGGTGGAGCCGCTCGCGGTGGCGTTGCACTCCATGCAGTTTGCCGCTATCCGGCCGGGAGAAACAGCGGCAGTCTTCGGCGCAGGGCCGATCGGGCTGCTGACAGTGGCCGCGTTGAAGGTGGCTGGCGCCAGCCGGATTTGGGCGGTCGAACCATTGGCCCATCGCCGCGAGTTGGCGAAACACATGGGCGCGGACGCAACGCTCGACGTCGATGAACTGGACGCCGTTCGCGGCGTGGACTGCGCCATCGATTGCGCCGCGAAGGAAGACACCACCAATTGGGCCATCCGCGCCGT
Source organism: Acidobacteriota bacterium (assembly GCA_003225335.1). Lineage (GTDB taxonomy): Bacteria > Acidobacteriota > UBA6911 > UBA6911 > UBA6911 > Gp18-AA60. Next base: position 98 of record QHZE01000365.1, on the reverse strand, counting down.
ACGCCGCGGCGGGCGAGTCGTGATAACGGGGATTCACTCGGGTGTGCTGGTGCCGTTTGACATGCCCAACATGCGCCGCAAGGAGCTCGCCATCTTCA
>QHZE01000441.1 GCA_003225335.1 Acidobacteriota bacterium | reverse complement strand
CCCTTGTTTCGTTGATATTAGCTGGAATGAGAATCGTATGAGGGCGGTGGTTGCGGGGGAGGGATTTGAACCCTCGACCTTTGGGTTATGAGCCCAACGAGCTACCAGACTGCTCCACCCCGCGACACTCGGTGAAATATACGCGTCGCCCACGGTGAGTGTCAAGTAGTACAAGCAGCCCCGCAGCGCAGCCCTGCGGCGCCGATCGCCATTCCTGCGTCGGCCTGGGCGAGCGCGCAGCGTCGTTGACCCCATCGCCCACCATAGCGGTCTTCCGGCCTTCGCCTGCAAATCCGCAATCGCTGAGACTTTTCCTCGCGGGCGAGCTTTGCCCGGACCCAGTCGATGCCGAGCTTCCTGGCAATCGCTTCGGCAAACCGCCTTGTATCTCCGGTCAGTATGACGACTATTGTTGATGTGTCTTTCTTCCGAGCCATGCCGCTGTTTGAGAGGTTTCTCGAGACGGCGTTTTTCCCGCAGCTGCTCTTCTGGGTCGGCTTCACCATCCTGCTGGATACAATCGCCGGGAGTGCCACCGTTTTGATAACGGACCGTGCGCCCAGAGCGACCGCCTGGAAGCAATAGCCTTCCGTATTCAGGGTTTGAACTCGCGCCGCTTCCTTTCTTTATAAGCCTGCTCGCGCGCGTATCTCTTCTGGTTGAAATTCTCTTCTGAAACGCTGATCGTGCCTCTAGAATTCAAATTGCCAGCGGTAATTTGAAATCCCTCACCTCCATCCACTTGAGAGTCTTGAAATAGTCAGTATGCTGCGTCCACTCTGCTGGGCGAGGCAGGCGCAGGGTTTCTGATAACTTGGCAATCCACTCGACAGGATTCCTCCCGGTCATCTAAATGTAAGCTTCAAACGGGCGCTGTAAAGACGAGGGTAACCAAAATGAGTTCCGCTGAAGGGATTTCCAACGTTGTAAGCGAACAACCTGTTGGCGAGATTCTGGATATCGAATTGCACGCTCACCGAGAGGCGCTCCTTGCGCAACAACCCCATCCCGGTGGAAAAATTCAAGAGCGTCCGCGGCTTCACGCGTCCCGTTTTCAAATCGACGACGGCGTCCGGCTCCACACCCTGGCGGCGCAATTGATCAGTCAACCGGTCTGCCTCCCCCTCTTCAATATCGAGCGGCGTCCCACTTTCGTGAGCACCCGCGAAGGAGGCCCATGCCCCGCTCTTTCGATGGTGATAGCTTATACTCAGCGACCCGCTGTTGCGCTGATCCTGATCCGGGATGAAGCGCACCCCTGGGCCGAACCGGCTCAACTCGGCCGTAAGAAAAAGCCCTCCGTTGATCGGCCCGATTTGGTAAATGTTTTGGTTGTTGTAACTGACATAGCCCGACCAGCCGCGACGTTCGGGCACATCGAGGCGCACGTCGAGACCATGCACGCCTCCGCGCGCAACACTGTTGGGGAAAATGATTGTTGTCGAAAAGAAAACGTTTGGATCGCCGAAGTTCACGAAACTGCGCCAGTAGTAATCAAGATCGAGCCTGGCGAACCCCAGAACGTCATGCGCGCACCCGACCTCATATGCGGAAACGGTTCCCGGTTTGATTGGCGTGTAGCCTCCTCCGGCGTCCGCCAATGGCGATAAGCGGCGCGCCTGCTCGGAAGCTGAAACGAGCAGGTTTTCGACCGGAGGGGGCGCGAACAGGCGATTGAATGAGCCGCGGAAGGCTGCCTTCAATCTGGGGCTGTAGTAAACGCCGCCGATGCGGGGGCTCCAGTGTTGAGCCGAGATCAATTGATGCGAGTAATCGTAGCGCAGGCCAAGACCCAACGTGAAGTTCTTGAAAGGCGAGAAGAAATCCTGGGCGAATCCGGAAACCTGTCCGAAAGTCCTGCGGCCGGCAAATTCAAACGGGCGGCCGGGCACGAAGCTGCGGGCCGCCGCCGTGAAGCCTAGCTCCTCTGCCTCCTCGTCGTCCGTCACGGCATAAGAGAAAGTCTCTCGTGGCGTCGTGCGCACCCCTTCCATTCCGAACTTCAGCGTGTGGCCTCTGCGCTGATGGCTGAAGTTGCCGATGAGTCCCTGGCGCCCATGCGTTCGATCCTGCGTCACCATGAAGGGGCTGTCCCGGGGGCCTGGAGCCACACAGCTTGAAAAGGAGCGGCGGTAGACGGCCAGATTGCTTACACTGTTGGAAGACCACACGTGCTGCCAGATGACCGATTGGCTGTCATTCCGCAACCGTGCTTTCTGCCGGTTACCCTCCTCCGCTTGCTCGGCACTATTGGCCACGCGAAAACGGCTGAGCCCGTTCCAGAGATGGAACAGGAATGTGTCATGAGTCGAGGGGCGCCAATCCAGACGCAAGTTCAGCTGTCCCGTGCCCCCCGCGTTGCCGAAGTTCCGAATGTCCGGCGGGTCCAGGAAGCGATGGGACCCGCTTGAAGCAGCCGCGACAAAGACGCCCAGTTTTTCGCTGAACTTCATCCCGGACTCCAGAGATATTTCCCCGCTGCGAAAATTCCCGCCTCCGACCTGCACGCTGCCAAACGAAGGCGTCTCGATTCCGGATTTCGATTGGACAACCACAACGGCGCCCAGCCGGTTGCCGTATTCCGCCGGAATGTCTCCCGTAATCAGCTCCATCGAACGTATCGTCTCCAGATTCACCGGGGCGCTGAATCGAGGGTCCAGGCGATCGAGGATCGGAATTCCGTCAACCACGTACAGAATCTCGTCGTCAGTGCCTCGGATGTGGAGCAGGCCGCCGTCGTCGCCGGTCCAGCCGGGGAGCGTGGAGATCAAGGGCTGCAACCCTCGACTGGGGGCCGCCCCTGGCTGCCTTTCAATAAAGCTTGCATCGACTGTGACATGCATGCTCGAGGAATCCTTCTCGACCAGTTCACGAACCGGTACAACAAGGATATCCTCAGTCAATGGACTAAGCTTAAATTGGACCTGGATCTCGAGCGGAACATTCGACCGGACGGAGACCGTCTCGGAGAACACCTGGAATCCGGGAAATTCCGCGCGGATGGTATAGGCGCCAAAAGGGACGTTGTGAAAAACAAAGCCGCCATCCGCCGACGAGAGCGTGCTCCGGTGGTAGCCGGAGATCGCGTTGTCCAGCGTCACTCGAACGCCTTCGAGAACCCCGCGTGTTTCGTCATGGAAAACTCCGTGTATCGTTCCGACGTGTATCTGCGCGGTGCACACGCGAACAAGGATCGCCCCAGCGATGACCAGATATACCAGAGACCGATGAGCTCTTACACACATCAACCGACCGCCGTCCTTGAGCGACGAAGCCTTGACCGCGCTCCCACCGGCGAGATTTTACAACGTCTGAACCCTTACACGAAATCGTACAGCCTCAAGCCGGCGCTGGGGCGACCCCACGTGGTCGCCCCGCCCGGCCAATAACAGCGGGTACTCGCGGGCGGCCACGCAGGGCCGCCCCTACGAGATGTGGATTTTTTCACACGTTCTCAGTCTCGAAGGTCGGAGAAAGAATTGACGAGAGAAAAACATCTGCCACGAATTACACGAAACTCACGAAAACTCTTTCGCCTGAGCAAGCGAGGGAAATTCGCTTCGTGTAATTCGTGGAATTCGTGGCAATTGACCGGCCAATGCGTGCTCAAATTTCTAAGTGAATTACGGAGGCCCCGATACCAACGTCAGTTCGGCTTTCTTTGGTCAGATTCGCGGCGCCCAGAGCATGCGGACGATGCAGATGGGCGCACGCCTGGCTTTTTAAATTTCGGATTGCCGATTGCCGATTGCGGATTTCGGATTGCGGATTGCGGATTGGAAAACGTATTGCCGTTTGAGTGTGGATTGTAGGGGTAAAGAGAGCGCCGAGATAATTCAGACAACCAATAGTGAATAGCGAGGCACGGCGGGCGCAACACTCCTCCCACGGACCTGCAACGCCAATCCGCCGCATTTGGTGACGGCACTCACAGTCTTAAGAACCTATTGCGGATTGTCTTTCAATCCGAAATCCGCAATCAGGACAGGGCTTCTTTGATGAGCGTGCCGCCGTTGACGGTCGCCCGTTCACCCCGGCCGTTGTGAAAGTAAAGCAACCGCAGATGGTTGAGACCCATCAAGTGAAGAATCGTCGCATGAATGTCGTGGACATGGTACCGCCCTTCGACGCCGCGCAGGCCAATCTCGTCGGTGGCGCCGATCACCTGTCCTCCTTTGATGCCTCCACCAGCCATCCACATGCTGAAGCCCCAGGGGTTGTGATCGCGTCCGTCCCCCTTTTCATTGAACGGAGTCCTGCCGAACTCCCCGCCCCAGATGACCAGAGTGCTCCCGAGCAGTCCCCGGGCCTTTAAATCCGTCAGCAGCCCTGCGATCGGCTGATCCGAGACTTTGCACATTTTGCCGTGGTTACCCTCGATGTTCGAGTGCGCATCCCAACCGCTGCCGCTGCCGCAATACAGCTCGACAAAGCGCACGCCGCGCTCGACCAGGCGGCGGGCCAGCAGGCAGTTGGCCCCGAATTTGGCCGTAATCGGGTCCTCCAGGCCGTAGAGCTTTTTTGTGAGATCCGATTCTTTGGAAAAGTCGATCGCTTCGGGAGCCGCCGACTGCATGCGGTAGGCCAGCTCGTAGGAATTCGCCCGCGCTTCAAGCTCGGTGTCTTCCGGCTTGTCGGCGGCGAAGGATCGGTTCAGCTCGGCGAGAAAATCAAGCTTGCTGCGTTGCTGCTCGACGCTGACGCTGTCCGGGGGCAGGAGGTAGAAGATGGGTGTCTCATCATTGCGAAAGAGAGTTCCCTGGTAGGTTGCCGGCAGAAAACCGGCGCTCCAGTTTTTTGGACCTCCGACGACCTCGCCCGCGTCTGTCAGCACAATAAATGTGGGAAGGTCCTGATTGGCCGACCCGAGCCCGTAGGTCGCCCAGGCCCCCAGGGAGGGGCGGCCGGCCAGGATGGACCCGGTGTTCATCTGACAGACCGAGCCGACGTGGTTCAAACCGTCCGCCCAGCACGCGCGCAGCACCGCCATATCGTCCACATGCTCCGCAATGCGCGCGTACCAGTCGGAGACCCAAATGCCGCTCTCGCCGTACTGTTTCCAGGCGCGTTTGGAAGGCATCAGCGTGTTGTTCGCAGTCCCCATCGCGGTGATCGGCCGGCCGAAGGATGCGGGCATAGGCTGCCCCGCCAGCTTTTCGAGCGCCGGTTTCGGGTCGAAGAGATCGACGTGGCTTGGGCCTCCCTCCATGAAAAGCCAGATCACAGCCTTGGCTTTGGGCTGATGATGCGGAGGCTTGGGAGCGAGCGGATTCGTCGAGCCGCCGGCTGCCGAAAGCGAGGGGGTGAAATTTCCATCGCGGTCCAGCAAATAGGTCAGCGCGAGCCCGCCGAGACCGCTCCCTGTCCGGGCGAGAAACTCGCGCCTTGACGCTGCGGAGAAGATGAAGCGGTTGCGGTCTTTCATTAAAGATACCTTTCAATTTCGGTAAACGAACTCGTTGGAGTTGAGTAGCATATGGCAAAGGTCCACCAGCACCGCGCCGTCCACAGGATCGATGCCGGAAGGCACAGGCAGAGTGGGGAACGCCAGCTTGCCTCCCTCAGCGAAGCGCTTGGTGACAATGTCGCGATGCCGCTCCATAAACTTGAGGGCTCTCGCTTCTTCCGGCACGCTTGGTGTCCGGGAATACGCCAGTCGGTAAGCGGCCCTGATCTGCACCGCGGGAAACGGGCGGGCAGAGCGCAGGATGCGCCCTGCAAACGCCTGCGCCCACTCCAGTGAAAGCTTGCTGTTGAGCATCGTAAGCGCCTGTGGCGCCGTCGTCGTCACATGCCTGCGCGGGCAGCTTTCGTGCGTGTCGGGCATGTCGAAGGTCTCGAACATGGGATACCGTGTATTGCGGCGCACAAATACGTATACGCTGCGGCGATTGCGCTCGCCGGGATCCTCCGTGACCTTCCACCCTCCGCGGCTGTTCATTCCGGGCGGGAGCTCCGGGAAGATGCTGGGCCCGCCCATCTTCGTGTTCAATATCCCCGCGACCGCCAGCGCGGAATCCCGAATCACTTCCGCTTCCAGCCGCTCCCGGGGAAAACTCCAGAGCAGCTTGTTCTGAGGGTCGATTCTCGCTGCTTCAGCCCTGGAACCCGGCGATTGGCGGTAGGCGGCGGAAGTCATGATGAGCCGGTGCATGTGCTTGAGGCTCCAGCCGTGCTCAACGAACTCCGATGCCAACCAGTCCAGCAACCGCGGGTGCGTCGGGTTCTCGCCCATCCGTCCGAGGTCGCTCGGGGACGCCACGATTCCCTGGCCAAAGTGGTAATTCCAGATGCGGTTGACCATCACGCGGGGCGTGAGCGGATTCTTTGGGTCCGCGAGCCAGTTTGCAAGCGCGGTGCGGCGTCCCGTGGATTCGAGCCCCTTGGGTGGAGTGATCCTGGCGGGCTGCGGATCGATAATCGAAAGAAAGCCGGGTTCCACCTCCATCAACGGCCTGTCGTAAACACCCACAGCCAGCGTGAACGTCTTGGGCGCTTGCCGCCCTGCATCCGCGATGCCGATGCCGATCGGCAGGTCGCCCGGGTGAAGGTCAGCAAACTTGTCGAGCTGCTGCTTGAGCGCCTGCCATTTTTCCTTCGCATCGCCTTTCAGGCTTTTGGCAACTTCATCGGAGTCCGGATTCATGTAAGGCTTCGCCTTGTAGTACATCAACCACTCGGTCGGCGTGCGCTCCGAAGCGGGCTTTGCGATCGCGCTCTGGATCTCGGGCGGGTATTTTGCGAAAAGGTCGTCGACGATTTCCTTGCGGCGCGGCTCTTCGATCGCGCGCATCTGTTCGAGCAGGTCCCGGGTCTTTTCTTCCCATGCGGACATCCTGGCCCGATGTTCCCGGATCGCGCCTTCGCCGGCCAGCACGATGTCGTCCGCGGCGCGGGCGTTGGCGAAAAAGGCCTGAAGCCGATAGTAGTCCGCCTGCAGGATCGGGTCGAATTTATGATCGTGACACCGGGCGCAGCCATAAGTGAGACCCGTGAACACGGACCCGACGGTGTCCGTGATGTCGTTGAGGATCTCCTGCCGCCGCTGCATCAGATTGCGGGCGTTACTTTCATCCGGATAATGCCGGTTGAAGGCCGTGGCCACGCGGGCATCGGGATCGTCCGGCCACAGCTCATCGCCGGCGATCTGCTCGCGGATGAAGCGGTCGTACGGCTTGTCGGTGTTGAAAGCTTTGATGACATAGTCGCGGTAACGCCAGGCGTTCGGACGCGTCTCGTCGCTCTTGAAGCCTTCGCTTTCCGCATAGCGGGCCAGGTCCAACCAGTGCCGGGCCCAGCGCTCTCCGTAGTGCGGTGACGCCAGAAGCCGATCGACCACCTTCTCGAACGCGCGCGCCGACTTGTCAGTCAGGAACGCGTCCACCTCTTCCGGAGCCGGCGGCAAGCCGATGAGGTCCAACGTGGCCCTGCGGATAAGCGTCACCTTGTCGGCAGGGGAACCCAGGCTCAGGCCCTTGGATTCCAGGTCGAATTGTATGAAGGCGTCAATCGGGTTGCGGACCAAACTTTTGTTGCGGACAGCGGGGGGAGCCGAACGCTGCACTCTTTGAAACGCCCAGTATTGACGGTCTTCTTTAGTAAAGGGATCCTTCGCCCTCGTGTCGCCGGCCCGAAGAGAGATCAGGCCAAAGGCAACGAAAACCGCGCACAGTGTCGCGGTCCGCGCGGGATGGATGCGCATCTCTAAACCTCTGTATCTGGATTTTGCCTCTACTGCAGGCCAGGCCATTTTCCGACTCGTGCCCGTCGCTTGTCAATATTAACAAACGCTAAGAAAAACTAAGGGGTAAAGGGGAGAATGGGAGGCTGGGGAAGGCGTAATGCCCAAGGCAAATCTTCCAGGCGACGCATATTCCATTCATAGAGGTTTATTGCCCTTGACTCCTCTGCCCCTCTGCCCCTTGTGCCCCTTGCACCTTTACCAGCCTGTCAGCTTCAGGATGCGATTGTTGTCGCTGTCGGATATGTAGAGCGCGCCCGACGGATGAACATATACGCCGTGGGGCCGGTTCAACTGGGTCTTGAGCGGATCCTCGGGCGCCAGACGCGCCCCCTTTTGTCCCGTGCCGGCAATCGTCACCGTTTTCCCGCTGCTCGGAGTGAATTTTCTGACGAGGTGGTTTTCCGAGTCCGCGACAATGACGTTGTCCTCGAGATCCACGCAGAGGTGCTTCGGCCCGTTCAACTTTGGATGCATGGGCGGTTGGTCCGTCTCTGCGGGACCAATCAGGGTTCGGATCTTGCCCTGTTTGTCGACAATGCGCAGCGCATCACCGCCGCGTTCGAGGATGTAGAGGTTTCCTTTCGAGTCGACAGTGACCGCCCGGGGATCGACAAGAGGGCTGCCGGCCGCATCCGCGCCGTCTGCGGGGACGCCGGCCTGGCCGTTCCCGGCAACTGTCCTGACCTCGCCCGACTTCAGGCTCACCACACGAACGCGCTTGTTGCCGAGGTCGGCGACATAGATCCTGTCCCCGGCTTTGCTGATGTCGATCCCAAAGACGCCGTCAAACTGAGCCCCGATCGCCGGACCCCCGTCGCCGGAATAACCCGGTTTTCCGGTGCCGGCGATTGTCGTTATAGCGCCGGTCTTCAAATCCACTTTTCGGACGCGGTGGTTGCGAGTGTCGGCTACATACAGTTGCCCGCCGTTTCCGATGACCAGTCCGTGCGGCTCGTTGAACGATGCCTGCGCGGCCGCGGCTCCGTCGCCGCCGTAGCCTGGTTTTTCGATGCCCGCGAACAGGCTGATGACGCCGCTCCCGGTCACTCTGGTAATTCTGTGCCCCTTATATTCGCAGATGTACCAGTTTTCTTTTCCGTCAAAGGCCACTCCAAAGGGCTCGATGAGCCTGGCCTCCAGGGCGGGGCCTCCGAGCGGGCGCTCGCCGCAACCGGCGACGCACTCAATGCGAGAGGCCGGCATGCGGGCATGGCCGAGCGTAAGTATGAAGAAAATTCCGAGAAGAGACAGGAGTCTTCCGCGCATGTTCCATCCTCCCCGATTGTCAATGGAAAAGCCTTCGTGATTCTTCGCGTCTTTGCGTCTTCGTCGTGGATTGAGCACAGCCCTTACCACGAAGATGCGAAGAAACGCGAAGTTTTTGGTTATCTGTGTTCATCTGTACTACTAACGTGTAAATCCTTTGCCGCTTGGAAAGAATTCTTCTTCGCGGATTCTCTGCGCTCTTCGCGTCTTCGCGGTTAATTCCGGACAGCGCTTTCACCGCTAAGACGCGAAGGACGCAAAGAAAACGCTAAGCAGATCAGTTTGGTTGCGGCTCGGCTGTCTCTGCGTTCATCCATGGTTTCATTCTTTCTTGCTCGACTCACATTACAGACCCAGTTCCCGGAGCGCTCCCCCTGCGGCTGCGAGGTTGGCCATTTTCATCTCCGAGTATTTCCGTGACAGGACCACTCCCGGCGCGCCCACGTTGAAAGCGGCCTTCACGGCCGCGCTGACGTCGGAGGGTTGGGTCTTCTTTTCGTTGGCTGCCGTGGGAATGTCGATATCGATTCCAGGGTAGATGGCGATCTCGCCCCGCACGCCGGCGATCGCGCGTTTGGTTTCCCGCGCAACGTAATCGGCGGAGAGGCCGGCGGCCGGCAAGCGATCGAAGGCGGGCTCCCCTTCGTAGCCCATGATTCGATAGTGCAGCCCCAGCGCTTCTTCCGGTTTGGCATCGCGGAAGATCGTGGAGTGAACATTCCTCATATACTGCGCGAGACGGGGACCTCCGCAGTTGTTGTACATCACCACCTTCAGAAAGTCCGAGGTCTGGCGGAGCTTCCAGTAATCCTGTTCTGCGCGATAGAAGGGGCTGAAGGAGTTATTGTGCCAGATATGCCATCCGACCTGAACGTGGCTGTTGATGCCCTTCACGGTCCCGTAAATCTCACCGTATATCTCATGCTGACTGTCCGTCCAAAGTTTCTCCCATGCCAGGATCTCCGGATAATTCAGGAGCAGCCGCCAGAAGGTTACGAAATATCCGTCGGCCGGTTTCTGTCCCGCCCGCGCGGCGCGGGCGAACCCCTCCAACTCGGTCAGTCCCTGGAGCGCGCGCTCGACGGAGATGCCGCGCTCCCGTCCTCTTTGGCGGCAGAATTCGCAAAAGCAGGTGATCGAGGAGCCGAATCCTCCGTGGCGCGAACCGATCGCATTATTGAGCGGCCCCTGGCGTTCCGAGCCCCACATGATGCCGTCGATCTCGTGAGACTTGACGTAGTCCTCGACGAGCGAATTGAGAAAGTTGCGCACGTCAGGGTGGTTGAGACAGGCCTGCCCTGTGCGCCGTCCGTAAATGTCGATCTCGGCGACTTTCTCGAAGCCCGGGATCAAACGAGGATTGTAGACATCCTCAAGCCAGGCATAACTCCTCATGGCGCGCGCTTTGGCTTTGGGCACAACCGCGTCAAGCAGATCGAAGTCTCCGAGATCGGGCGCCCGCAGGTCTCGCAGTATCGTCTTGCTGTAGTACTGCGGATGCAGGGCCGCGTAACTGCCGCCATGGAAAGTATCGGCGTCGTAGTTCTGCCCTCCGTGGTCCGGCAAGGGCTGGTCGGGCACCTGGCGGCCCGCGATCCCTCGCCCGTAAGTAAAGACGGCGAGCATGAGCGTGTTGACGCGAGCGCGCTCCTGGAAAATGTCCAGAACTTTATCTACACCTTCATCCAAGAAGGAGACCGCTCCCACCTGAATAGCGACGAATTTCTTGCCGGCGGCGGTTTGCCCCTGTGGTACGCCGCTCTCCGGCGCGGCCCGCCTCGATCCCTCCACGGAATGCGGTCGCGCACCGAGGGCGGCGACGGAGAGACCCGTGGCATTTTTCAAGAAGCTGCGACGCGTGTGACGTTGCGCTCCTTTCACTCTCATCCTTCCTCCTCTTCAATAGAGTCGCAAGACGCCGAAACGTAACAACAAAATGAAACCACAGATGAACACAGATGAACCTGGAACAGCACGGCCGCAACCAAAAAACCAAAAAAAAGAGCCCACGAACTCATTTGTCCCAGGTTTGGAGCCCAGCCTTCAGGCTGCCCTGGGTCCGTAGCAGGCTAAAGCCTGAACTCCGAACCTCACCGCAGAGACGCGGAGGTCGTCTCTGGGAGCGCAGGTATCCTGTTCACCACGAAGACACGAAGAATTGCAAAGGATTTCTTCGCGTCTTCGTGTTTTCGTGGTGAGATTTTTTGGCTGCGGCGGGGCCGCTCTGTCTTCAGCTGTGTTCATCTGTGGTTTTCGTTCATGTTTTTGGTTGCCACTAAACCAAGGCTGCGACTTCGTAGTCGACGACGGTGGGGACTTCGAAGCGCACAGTCCGGTCGCGTTGCGTAAACGGCAGGTCGCCGCCCGCGCGCAGGGCCCGCACGCCGGTGATCTTCTTGCCCGCCGCGACTTCAAACTCCACCTTTTGGGGGCCGATCGCGTAGAATCGCCGCACGAAGCCGCGAGTCATATTTGGATTGTTGTAATTCAGAATGTGCAGGGCATAGCCCGGCGCCGTTTCCCAGGCGAAGAGCTCGGTCATTCCTTCCCCTGCAACCGTGACGGGTTGACGCGCATCGTCCAGCAACCAGCGCACGGAATTCTGGATGAGCAAGCTCAGATCCGTATTCCCCGAACGCCAGAACGTCCGATCGATGTCTCCCGCGAAATACGCCACCCGGGATTTTCCGCTTTGCCGGAATACCGCGGCCGGCTCTTCCGTGCGCGGCGTTCGCGGGAAAACCATCTCGGGTGGAAATGCGGGATAGTAGGGGACCACCGATAAGATGAGCCGCGCCTTCTCCGAAGCGCGCACGGGCACACGGTTCTCGGCGCCCGGGAGCAGCGCGGTCCCTTCGAAGCCGTTCAGAACGGGATGTGTCTGTTCGATGCGCGCGTAGCTGTTGCCGAAAGGACCGATGACGCTGCCCGCCGCGCTTGCGCCGAAGACGGAGGATAGCGCGAAGTCCGGCCGCGGATCGCCCCATTCGTTGTAGAGAGAGGTTTCAAAGGTGGCGAGCAGCGAGCCGCCCGCGGCGACAAAATCGGCAATCCTGGCGCACTCCGCGTCGCGTAAATAAGCGGCGTTCGGGATCAGCAGGGCGCGGTACTTGCGCAGGGTCTCGGCGGAGAGATTCTCCTGGTGAACGAAGTCGAACAGGAACCGCCCTTCGAGCAGGGCATAATACAATCCCTGCAAATATTCGCTTGTCTGTGCGCGCTCGGCTCCCCGCCAGCTCCCGGAGGCGTTGCCGGACCTGTAGAACGCGATGGTACTCTGCGGGTAAAGTACCGCGATGTCCGCGATGGATCGTTTGTTTTGGAAGTGAGGCTCGTGCGCGGCGAGCCACGTGAAAAACGACCGGCCGGCCTCTCGCCAGCGGTTGTCCTCGGGCGCGCCACCCAGCCAGTGAAACCACGGCACCATTCCGCTCGCGGTGGTCTGGGCCATCCAGAGGGTGGCCTCGGCCGGCGCTTTGGCCACGTGCCGCCAGACAGGCCGGCTGTTGCTGTAAGCCCCGGTCACATTCGTGATGGCGCGGTCCTTCATCACGGATTGCGCAACCCGCCCTTGTTGGGAACAGTCCCACAGGGGAGTGTCACCTGAACGCCCCTGGTGATCCGCGTTGAACCAGCCGGCGACCTCCGCCAGCCTCTTGACGCTTTTGACCGTGCGGATACCGCCGCCAAGATTGCCGACATAGACGGAATCCGGGCTCTTTTCCTTGGCGATGCCGTCCCACTTTTTCCAAACCTCGAGAACCCGGTCGATGTAGACGTCGTAATACTTCCGGTACACGGGATCCGAACCAGCGGTCTCGCCGGGAGGCGTGCCGCCGACTTCATCGCGGTAAACCTTTTTGCAGCTCTCACAGAAGCAGACGGCCAGCGCCCCCGTGCTGGGCCACCCGTTTGTAAAGAAACCGTCCACAGCGTAGCGCTGGTTGATCTCGCGATAGATGGCGGGCATTTGCTCCGTGAAGTAGGAGGTGAACATGCAGGTCTTGTAAAGCCAGGTGGATTCATTGTGGCGCCGCGGAGTCCCGTCCGCGTTCCGTTCGAACCATTCGGGATGGGCCTTCAGGGCTTCTTCATAAGCGTAATTGCAATCCATGCGCGCCACGACGCGCAGGTTGCGCTTCTTCATGGCGGCGGTCATTTCGCCAAAGAGATCCCTGGAGCCCAGAAACTCGCTGCGGTGATGATACGGAACCCGGGTCGGATAGAACGCCACGATTCCCCCGCCGTTCAATAGAACGGCGTTCACCTTGAGAGAGGCCCAGTAGTCGGCCCAGGCGGTCACGTCCATCGCGAGCGGATCGCGCTCGTTAAAATTAATCTGCCCGCAGCGGCGCATGGAGGAGTACCAGGGAGCTCTTTGTGAGTCCGGGCTCTCCAGGCTCGCGGCCGGTTCTGCGAGCAAAGGCCCAGCCGACGTCACGATCAACGAACCGGCGGACTGGGTAAGAAAGTCACGGCGGGTCAAGCCCGGCAACTTCGCTTTGCTGCGCCTCATGTTCATCGCTCCCGAGAGTCTGAATGAAACCACCGATAAACACCGTGCAGCAAGCCGCAACCTCAAAAAAATCACAGGATGCCTGCGCTCCTCAGAGAACGCACAAAAATTCCAAAAAACAAAGGATTTTCGGGCTAGTTGTTCATCGGTGGTTCCTGGATTCTGGCTTCCGGCTCTCCGCCCGTCAAGCAATTTACAAATTGCGACGGCGATTCACACGCAAGCAAATTGATCCAAAAGATCCGCCAATCCGCGTCCTTCGAGCCTTCGTGGTGGATTGGGCCAGGCTTTACCACGAAGGCGCGAAGAGCCAAGTTTCTGGTTGCGTCTTCGCTGCCCTCCCGGTTTTCATTCGCGGTGGTGAGGCACGGGATTATGGAAACTCCGTGGTGAAGGAAGATCCTATTATGGTCTGATGTGACAACCAAAAAAAACTCACCACGAAGACACGAAGACGCGAAGAAATCCTTTGCGATTCTTCGCGTCTTCGTGTCTTCGTGGTGAACAGGATACCTGCGCTCCCAAGTAAAACCCGGATGAGATTCTTTCCAGGCGGGAAAAGACGAATTCAAAGCCTAGTAACGAAGCGGTCAAATTTGCATCCGGTCAAGCAAACAGCTTGGTGATGACCTTGCCGCCTACGTCGGTCAGGCGGAAATCGCGGCCCTGGAAGCGGAATGTCAGTTTGAGATGATCCAGGCCGAGAAGATGCAGGATGGTTGCCTGAATGTCGTGCACGCGAATGGGGTCTCCAGCCGGACCAAATCCGAGCTCGTCTGTCTCCCCGACCGTTGTTCCCGGCTTGACACCGGCGCCGGACATCCAGATGGTATAAGCGTCAATGTGGTGATTGCGGCCGACGGTCTCGCGCTTCTCCCCCATGGGAGTGCGGCCGAACTCTCCGCCCCAGACGACCAGTGTCTGATCGAGCAGCCCGCGCCGCTTGAGATCGTTGACAAGCGCGGCAGACGGGCGGTCGACTTCCCCGCACACCTTGTCGAGGCTCCCCTCCAGATCCTGTCCCGGCCCGCCGTGGTGGTCCCAGTCGGTGTGGTAGAGCTGGACGAACCGGACGCCTCGTTCGACCAGACGGCGCGCCAGCAGGCAGTTGTTGGCAAACGAGCTGCGGCCGGGCTCGGCTCCATAGAGCTCGAGGGTTTCTTTGCTTTCGCGCGTGAGGTCCATAAGTTCCGGAGCGCTCGTCTGCATCCGGTAAGCCATCTCGTAGGACGCAATTCTCGTCGCGACCTCCGGGTCGCCGGTTTCGGCCAGCCTTGTCATGTTCAGGTCCCGCAGCACTTCCAGCGCCTGCCCCTGCCGCCGCTGGTTGAATCCCTTGGGGCTCGTCAGATTCAGGATCGGGTCGCCGACGGCGCGAAACGGCACGCCCTGGTACGACGTCGGCAGAAAGCCGCTTCCCCAGTTCGGGGCGCCCCCGCGCGGGCCGCGTGGCCCCGATTGGAGGACAACGAAGCCCGGCAGATCCTGGGATTCGCTCCCCAAGCCGTACGTGACCCACGCGCCCATGCTCGGCCGTCCAAATTGAGGACTCCCGGTGTTGGTAAAAATCTTTGCCGGCGCGTGATTGAAAACTTCCGTCGCCACGGCGCGCACGAAGGCCACGTCATCCACAGCCGACGCAATCTGGGGAAGGCATTCCGACACCCAGGCGCCGCACTGACCGCGCTGCGCAAACTTCCGCCGCGTTCCGAGCACCTTCGGAACCTCTTTGGTGAACGTGTCCATGAAAGCAAAGCGCTTCCCCTGGATGAAGGATTGCGGAATGGGCTGACCGTCGAGCTCCTGCAACTTCGGTTTGTAGTCGAAAAGCTCCAGCTGGCTCGGGCCTCCGGCCATGAAGAGATAAATGACGCTCCTGGCCCGTGGCGGAAAGTGGGGTTTCTTCGGCGCGAGCGGGTTCGGAAGTTTCACGTCCTGACCGGCGAACGCTCGAGGCCCCAGGAAGAGCGAGGCGAGCGCCATCTTGCCCAAGCCCAGGGCGCACTCTTCGAAAAAGTGCCGCCGGGTCCGCAGAAGCATGAGTTCGTCACAGCATATCATCGGCCCTACTCCCTGGTAATGAATTCGTCCAGATTCAACAACACGCGCGCGACTGCCGTCCAGGCCGCAAAATGCGAAGCGCCGGGACCCGTCGCAATCCCGGCGGGAACGAGCGCACGGGCTTCTTCCGGCGCGGCGCGGAATTCTTCCGATTGAAGCCGGAGGAATCGCAAAAGGCGCTCTGCCTCTCCGGCCGATGGCTCTCGCGCCAGACACAGCCGGAAGGCGAATCCGATCCGCGCCTCGTCGCCATCGGGCTTTTTAGCAAGCACGCGGGCCGCCAGGCCTTGAGCCATTTCCAGAAACGCCTGATCGTTGAGAAGCGTCAATGCTTGCATCGGCGTGGTCGAGCGGTTCCGCCGGGTGCACGCCGTCACGGCATCGGGCGCGTCGAACGCCATCAGCAACGGATGCGCGGCCGAGCGCCAGAAGTACGTGTACATTCCCCGGCGATACCGCTCCGGGCCCTGGCTCGCAATCCACACTCTCGGGATCTGCGTAAAACCGAAGACGCCCTCGGGTTGAGGAGGAAACACGGACGGGCCGCCAATCTTGCGATTCAGCAGCCCGCAGGCCGTCAGGCCCGAATCCCGGATGATCTCCGCATCGAGCCGCACGCGCGACTGCCGCGCGAGCAGGCGGTTGTACGGATCGCGCTCTTCCAGGTCCGGCCGGTGACGCGACGACTGCCGGTAAGCCGCAGACGTCACGATGAGCCGGTGGATGGCCTTCTGGCTCCAGCCGCGCGCGACGAATTCCGTGGCCAGCCAGTCCAGCAATTCCGGATGTGTGGGCGGCGTCCCCTGCGTCCCAAAATCGTTCTCGGTTTCCACCAGCCCTTTCCCGAAATAGTGCTGCCACATCCGGTTTACCGTGACCCGGGCCAGGAGAGGGTTTTTCGGATCCACGAGCCAGCGAGCGAGATCCAGCCGGTTGAGCGGCGTCTTCGAAGAGAGTGGGTGCAGAACACCGGGAACGCCCGGAGAAACCCGGCTCCCCTTGCGCGTAAAGTCGCCGCCGAGATGAATGTAGGTTTCACGCGCCTCCGCGCGCTCCTGCAGGACCAGCGTGCTCGGGAATTTGGGCTCTCTCTTTTTCAATTCTTCGATTGTGATGAGCCGTTCGCGCAGGCCGGTATCCTGTGTCTTCAGAAATTCGCCGAGAATTTGTTTCTGCCGCTCGTCACGCTGGTCCGGCGAGAGAGCCAGAATCGTGAAGATCTCGGGCCGGACCTGGCGCCGGCGGTCATCCGAAAGATTTTTGACCCATTTCGCTGCGTAATCCTGGAGCTCGTTTTCGAGCAACCGGAGCTGCGGGCGGATCGCATCGCGCCGGGCGATCTCCTCCGGGCCGGCGAGATCGAGCGTGGGCTCGTCGGCATTGTTCAAGAATGCAAAAAGCTGGAAATATTCGCGCTGTGAAATCGGATCGTATTTGTGATCATGGCAGCGGGCGCAGCCGACCGTCAGCCCGAGAAACACGGCGCCGATCGTATTGACGCGATCGGCGACGTAATCAATCCGGAACTGCTCCAGATCGATCCCACCTTCCTGATTGAAAGGCGTGTTGCGGTGAAACCCGGTGGCGATCTTTTGTTCCACGGTGGCGTTCGGGAGCGTGTCCCCCGCCATCTGCTCGATGACGAACTGGTCGAAGGGGACATCCCGGTTCAGGGCGTCGATGACCCAATCGCGGTACTTCCAGATCTCGCGCGGCGCGTCGATGCTGTAGCCATTGGAGTCGGCATAGCGCGCCAGGTCCAGCCAGTGCCGGCCCCAGCGTTCTCCGTAGTGAGGGGATTGAAGGACGCGGTCCAACAGCCGCTCGTATGCGTCGGGGCGCTTGTCGGCGAGAAAGGCATCGACCTCTTCAATCGACGGCGGAAGGCCGAGCAGGTCGAGACTCAGCCGGCGGATCAGGGTCACGCGATCCGCTTCCGGAGACGGTGCGATCCCTTCTTTTTCCAGACGGGCGAGGACAAATCGATCGATTTCGTTGCGGACCCACTGTGGATTGTGGACTTCGGGAAGCGCGGGGCGCACCGGTGGCAGGAAAGCCCAGTGTGTTTGCACGGCTCTCCCGTCGTCGGCCAGCTCGGCTTCAGAAACTTTCGCTCCCTGGTCGACCCAGGCTTTGATGCGCGCGATCTCTTCTTCCTTGAGAGGGGGCTTCTTGAAGGGCATCCGGACAGCCCCTTCGGCCCCGGTGACCGCCCGGATCAATTTGCTTTCGGCGCTGCTGCCCGGAACGACGACGGGACCACTCATACTCCCTTTGAGGATCGCGGCGCCCGTGTCGAGCCGCAGCCCGGCCATCTGGACCTTGGCTCCGTGGCACCCGTAACAGTTACTGGCAAAGACAGGCTTTACATCCCGGAGGTAGTCGACGGATTGATACGAGTAGACAGGCCCCACCGCGCCAAAGAGGAACGCGATCACGCCGACCCAATGCTTCATGGGTGAAACCCTTTCTATTGCATACACCTGGACAAACATTTACCCGGAAAACATTCGCGAATGCAACGAAGAAAATCCGGAGACTGTCTACCCCTTTGCCCCTCTTCTCAAAGTCATCACGAGCCCGACGATTTGTGGGAAGGCAAGCTCCAGAAAAATTCAAGCACTTTATTCACCACGGAGACACGGAGTACACGAAGATGCACGGAGAACTCTGTGAAACTCCGTGCCCTCTGTGTCTCCCTGGTGAAGCAGGACGTCTTGCCGCTGCAGGGTCACTCTCTGAACGCCTTCCGCCTTCTGCCTTCCGTCAGTAGGTGGCGCGACCGCCTGTCAGGTCGAAAGTGAAGCCGGTCGTGAAGCTGGTCGCGGGCGAGACGATCCAGGCCGCCATGCGGGCCACTTCCTCGAGGGTGCCGCAACGTTTCATCGGAATCTTGTCGGTCATGTATTTTACCTGCGCCTCGGGCAACGCTTCGACCATCGCCGTGCGAATCACCGCAGGAGCCAGCGCGTTGACAGTGATGCCGCTTTCAGCGTATTCCTTGCCCTGCACCTTGGTCATTCCGATTACAGCCGCCTTCGAGGCCGAGTACGCCAGCATTCCGGCGTTGCCTTCTTTGCCAGAAATCGAAGCGATATGCAGGATGCGCCCGTACTGCCGCTTCAGCATCCACGGCAGCACGGCGCGCGAAGTCAGAAAACAGCCGATAACGTTCACCTCAAACACAAAACGGAAATCAGACAGTTCCGCCTCGTGGCTCTTGACGTTGGTCTTGCCCGTGACTCCCGCACTGTTGACGAGAATGTCAATCCTGCCAAACCGATTGCCGATCCGCTCGATCACGTCGCCGACCCGCGCTTCGCTTGTGATGTCGACATTGAACGCAAAAGCGCGCTCCCCCACGTCTCTCGCCGCCGCCTCCAGCGCAGGCTCGTTCAGGTCGAGCATCGCTATCGTCGCGCCCTCCGCTTGAAGCTTCTTCGTCACCGCCAGCCCTATCCCTGAAGCCGCGCCGGTGATCACAGCCACCTGATCCTTGAATTGACCGGTCATTTCACCAACCTCATTGCTGTCCTTGGATTCTTGCGCCACTAAATTTTTAGTCCTGCTGCCCCTGCCGGGGCGGGGTCTTGGGGTGGTGGTGTCTCCAGGGGTTCGCAAAAAGCGCTCACCCCTGGCTAAGCTCCCTCCGCTCCTCTGGAGCGGAACTGCCTTCGCTCAAAATCCGGAGCGGAACACCTCAGGCCTGACGGCCGGGGCCACCGCACTCGTGAATCTTCGGGCCTCATTGAAATGTACAAACTCAGGTCCCTCGTGGCATGGCCGTCTCGGCCATGCCCAGTTCGGGTTAGATCTCACTTTCCACGGGCGGGACGCCCGTGCCTGATTCAACGCGGATTCAAATCCGCGGCGTTCATCCGCGTCCTTTATGCTGTTTCCCTTCCGATTTCTGCCGCGCATACGGCCTGACCAGCTCGAGCTTGTCGTTCAGCTCCACGCCCCACCCGGGCGCGCCGGGCAAATCCATGCAGCCGTCTTTGGGTAGAGGCTCGTTTTTGAACAGTTCGCCAAAAAGCGGCACGATCCGATCCGCCTTCGGGCTCATGACAAGGAATTCGGCAATCGGGCAGTTTGTGAACGCATACTGCATGTGATAGGAAAAGACGCTCGATCCGTGCGGGATCACCGGAATGTCGTAAGCCGCAGCCATGGCAACGATGCGCCGCGCTTCGGTCAACCCGCCCACCCAGTTGATGTCCGGCTGCAGGATGTCGGCGCACTTGCGCGCGATCAATTCGCGGAAACCGTAGCGCGTGTATTCGTGCTCGCCGGTACTCACGAGGCAGATGTGGCTCACGGCGGCTTTGAGCGCCGCGTAGCCGTCGTAATCGTCCGGCGGCAGGCATTCCTCCATCCAATGCAGCTTGTAGGGGGCGAGCGCTCTGGCCAGCTCGATCGCGTAAGGCACCGTCAGCGACATGTAACAATCGAGCCTCAGGGGGAAATCAGGTCCCACCTGCCCTCTCGCCTCGGCGACCACCGCGACATTCTTCTTCAAGCCCTCGACGCCATCCGCCGGTCCGTAGCGGCACGGGATCTTCGCGCCCTGAAATCCCCACTCTTTGGCCAGGTCGGCGCGCGCCGTCGTCGCATAGACCGGAAGCCGCTCTTTCGTCTTGCCGCCGAGCAAAGCATAGATCGGTTCCTCGCGCAGCTTGCCAAGACAATCCCAGATTGCCAGGTCTACCGCGCTGATGGCGTGCAGGGTCACCCCCTTGCGGCCGTAAGGGAGCGTCGCGCGCCACATCTGGTCCCAGATCAATTCCACGTTACGCGGGTCCTTGCCTTCGACGAAACGGCTGAGATGCCTCTCGATGATGTAGCAGGCAGGTTCGCCGCCGATGCTGCACCCGATACCGACAGTGCCGTCATCAAGCTCGGCCTGCACGACGACAGTACCCAATGCATTGATGCCCCAACTGGTGCGCCTGGCTTTGTACTCTTCATAAACAGACATTGGGTTCGCAATGGGCAGATCGATAATCCAGTGGCCCCCCGGCTGGTTGTGATAATCCGCGCCCATCGCGGCCGGCGCGATAACGTAGGCGCGTACTTCGCGGATGACAGCTTTTCTCATGACCTTTGTCCTCTAATTGAACTGCCCTTGAATTGTGGATTTCGGATTGCGGATTGCGGATTGCGGATTTCCGATTAGTTGGACTCATTTGGCTCTTTCGATTGCCGATTGCGGATTTGTTGGATTCATCTGGCTTTGTCAATCCGCAATCCGAAATCCGCAATCCGCAATCAGAAGTTGAACCTGTCGATATTGGTTCGATTGAAGATGAAGGGGGCGCCGAGTCTCACTTCGTCTCCCAGCACTTCAATCTTGCCCAGCCGCCCGGCGGCCATCTCGCGGCGGCCGCGTTTCAGTTCCCCTGCGCTCAGGGCGCTGGACGCGTAGACCGTCAGATAGCCTAAATCCATCGTGTTCCACAACACGATGCTCTCGATGACCCCCGCATGGATGTAAGGCTTGCACATATTGGGCAGTGACAGCCCGATGACTCTGACGTCGCTCCGGCCTGACTGTTTGACTGCTTCGGCGGCTCCAGGCACGGCGGGAGCGGCGATCGCCATAATCAGCCTCGCCTTCGGATAAACCTTCAGCACCGTCTGCGTTTCGGCAAAGGCGCGGTCGCGGTCCCCTTCGCTGGGTTGAATCGCCACGAGCTTCATCGCACCGTACCTTTCCGCAACCCGCGCCTTGATGTGTTTGATCCACTCGTTCTGATTCGACGCGCTCAGGCTCGCCGTGATGATCGCGAACTCACCAGTGTTGCCGAGTATTCTCGCAGCCTCGTCAGCCAGCGCGTAACCGATGCCTTGCGGTGTCGCCTGGTTGATGAAGAAGTCGCGCGCATCCTTCTCGGCATCGGCGTCCCAGGTGATGACGCGGACGCCCTTTTGCCGCGCTTTGCGCAGCACGGTGGAGATCCCCGCTTCATTTTCCACGCTGACCGCAATCACATCCACTCCTCTCGTAATCCAGGCTTCGACCACTTCGTTCTGCTTCGCGGGATCGAGATCGGTCGGGCCGTCCCACAACAAGTCCACGCCCAATTCCTTTGCGGCATCCTCGGCCCCTCGCCTGCAACTGATGAAATAAGGATCGCCCTTCGCCTTCGGCATCATCGCAATCACGGGCTTGCGCCCGCGGGCCGTCAGCGCTCCGGGTGAACTTTGCGGGCCGGCCGCACTCCCTGAATCCTGCCGCGGCGAGCGCGCGAACCAGTTGACGGCTACGACCAACCCGGCCGTCGCAATGCCCGCGCTAACAATCGCGAGCCTCACTCTCTTCACCTTGCTCCTCTCCGCCGCGGTGTAGACGCGCGGTTGTGTCTCCGCCCGTTTTGAGAGGCGATCCAGAAGGATCGTACCGATCAACAACGCGCCCGTGAGAATCCCCGACAGTTCCGCGGGCTGCCCGCTCAGACGCAACCCGTTTTGAGCTCGTATCCGGTTCCAGCGTCCGACTTCGCCTGCCCGAGATGGGCCACGTAGATGACTGCCGCAAGACTCGAAGCCAGGCCCGACAGCAGGTACACGAAGGTCAATCGCCGGGCAACCTCGATGCCCGCGTAGCGGGCGCCTTCGGCAGAATGACCGATGGCGTAAAGGCTGCGCCCCGCCGTTGTGCGATGCACCCACCAGGAACAGCCGGCGATTGCCGCAATCAGAACAAACAACTGCGTTGGAACAACGCCGCCCACATGGCCTTGCCCCCAAAACAGGAACTCCGGCGGAAAACCGGAGTAGTTCTCGATACCGCGCGTGAGCCCTTCGGCAATCCCTCGAAAGAGCGAAAACGTGCCGAGCGTGACGATCAACGGCGGAAAGTTCAGCCGGGCGATTACCAGCGCGTTCAGGCCCCCGCCAGTCAACCCGCACAGCAGCGCGGCAGCCGCAGCCAGCGGGAGCGGCAAGCCCGCGTCGCGCCACAGACTGCCCAGCACGACCGCCGCGAGTCCGACCATCGAGCCGACCGAAAGGTCGATCCCGCCAGTGATGATTACCGGCGTCAGCGCCAGCGCGAGCAATCCGATTTCGACGCTCAGCCGGGTCACCTCGAACGCATTCGCCGACGTCAGAAAATTATCTCCACTCAGGCTGAAGATGCCGCACTCGAACAGCAGCACGAGCATCAGTACCCATTCGTGATTCGGAAACAGCCGGTCGCGCCACGGCGCCACCGATTGCGGATTGACGATTGCGGATTGCGGATTGCGGATTGCGGATTGCGGATTGGGGATTGGGGATTGCGGATTAGTTGGATTCATCTGGCTTTTCTCAATCCACGATCCCTAATCCGAAATTCAAATCCACAATTCATCCGCCCCTCTCGCTCGCGGATTTGCGATTTGTTGGATTCATCTGGCATTCGCAATCCGCAATCCGCAATCCGAAATCGTCAATCCACAATCGGTCCAGCGCGGCGTCTGACACCAATGCCGCCAGGATGATCGCGCCTTGAACTGCTTTTTCCCAAAACGGATTGACGCCCAGAAAGGTCAGCGCGGTGCCGACAGTGCCCAACAGCGCGGCCCCGATCAGGGTGCCGGCGAGCGTCCCCCGGCCGCCTGTGATTGCCGTTCCGCCCACCACGGCCGCGGCAACCGCTTTCAATTCCAGGCCCAATCCCGCGTTGCCCGGCACGGCGGAAAAACGCACGGCATTGAGCAACGACGCCAGCCCGACGAGCGCCCCCATCAAAACAAACACGCCGAAGACCACGCGGGGCGGTTCAATGCCTGTAAGCCGCGCGGCCTCGGCGTCAGAGCCGACCGCGTAAATCGCTCGCCCGGCGCCCAGGTTGTAAAGCGTCCAGCCGAAGCCGGCGACCACGGCCAGCGCAATGACTACGATCAGCCACTGCCCCGCGGTTTGCCCCAGTCCAAACCATTGGAAGTTGCCGGGCAGGTCCTGCAACCACGCGCCCTGAGTAGTCCAGCGCAATGCGTCGCGCCAGGCCACCAGCATCGCCAGCGTCACTATAATCGAAGGCAGACGGAGCCGCGACACGAGGATGCCGTTCACCGCGCCCATCGCAGCGCCAATCACAACCCCGCAGGGCAGCAACAGCGGGACCGGCACTCCGGCCTTCGCCAGCCATCCCGCGGCGACGCTGCACACCGCGAACTGCGAACCGACGGAGATGTCAATCTGCCCGGCCAGGATCACCATGGTCATCCCCGTCGCGACAATGAGCGCAGGCGCGTTGTTCAGGGCCAGGTCCCGCAAATTCGCAGCGCTGAAAAACGAAGGCGCCGCCAAACCGACGAGCGCGAGCAGCGCGGCATAAGCCAGCGCCGCCGATATTTCCCGCTTGTAACGCCCGATCTTCATCTCCAGATTTCGGATTGCGGATTGCGGATCTTTTTCAATCCGAAATCCGCAATCGGCAATCGGCAATCGTCAATTCCGATGTCCCAGCGCCAGCGCCAGAATCTTCGCCTGGGTGGCCTCGGAGCGATTCAAGGTTCCGCCAATTGTTCGACCGCGCATCACGGCGATGCGGTCGCTCATTCCGAGAATCTCCGGAAGCTCGGACGAGATCATCAAGATAGCCGCGCCTTGCGCGGCAAGATCGCACATCAATGCGTGGATCTCGGACTTCGCGCCGACGTCAATCCCCTGCGTCGGCTCATCCAGGATGAGGACCGATGGTTTTGTCGCCAGCCATCGGCTCAGGGCGACTTTTTGCTGATTGCCCCCTGAGAGCGTGGACACGCGGGCGAAAATTGCAGGCGTCCTGATGGCGAACCGCCGCGCATAGTCGACAGCGATCTCCCTTTCCCGCCGAAAATCCATGGAGCCGAAGCGCGAAAGTCGAGCGAGTGATGCCAGCGTGATGTTGGCGCTGACCGGCATCGCCGGAATGACGCCGTGGCGCAGCCTGTCTTCGGGCAGGTACGCGATGCCGCATGCGATGGCCTGCGCCGGGCTCGTGATGCGGACAGGCATACCGCGCAGCAGAATCTCGCCCGAGTCGGGAGGCGTCAGCCCGAAAATTGTTCCCGCCAGCTCCGTGCGTCCCGCGCCCACGAGTCCGGCCAGGCCTAAGATCTCGCCGGCTCGGAGCGAAAGACTCACGCCGCTTACGCCCGCAGCGCGGCAGACCAGACGGCGAAGCTCCAGCACCACGCCGCCCAACTCGACCGTTCTCTTCGGGAAAACCGCCGATAACTCACGCCCGACCATCAACTGGATCAGCTCACCAAAATTCACTTCCGCCATCAGCTTCGTCTCAATCGTGCAGCCGTCGCGCAGCACGGTCACACGGTCGGCAATCACCGCCAACTCCTCCAACCGATGCGAGACGTAGATAATGCCGGCGCCCTGCGCGCAGAGCCGGCGAATCACTCTGAACAGGTTCTGCGCGTCCTCCTCCGCGAGCGAAGCCGTCGGCTCATCCATTATCAAAATTTTGGCCTCGGCTCCAGCCGCGCGGGCGATTTCGACCAGTTGTTGCTGGGGCATGGTGAGATCGCCCGCATACGCATCGATATCCATCCTCGCTCCGACAAGCCCCAGCAACTCGGCCGCTCGCCGGCGGCGCTCACTCCAGTCGATCCGCCTCCACAGACCCGCCGGCTCCAGACCAAGCGCGATATTCTCCGCCACAGTAAGGTCGGGAAAGAGGGCCGGTTGCTGATAGATTGCGGCTACGCCGAGGGACTTCGCCAGGCGCGGGGAATTGTGCGCGATGCTCCGTCCGTTCAGCGTGATCTCGCCACCGTCGGCCTGCGCAGCGCCGGCGACGATTTTGATCAGTGTGGATTTTCCCGCGCCGTTCTCGCCTATCAGCGCATGGACTTCCCCGGCGCGCAGCTCGAACGAAGCGCCCTTCAGCGCTTGCACCCCGGAGTAAGATTTGGTGATGTTGAAGGCATGGAGCAAAGCGCTGTCATTCATGGGATTTCCGATTGCGGATTGCGGATTGCGGATTTTTCTTTAATCCGAAATCTGCAATCAGAGCTGCTTCGCAGCCAATTGCTCTATCACGGCAGACAGTTGCTTCGCGTCAACGGGTTTGCACAGATGCGCATTGTAGCCCGCAGCCAGCGCCGCCTCGGTGTCTCTCTTCATTCCAAAGCCTGTGAGGGCGATCGCCGGCATCGACGCCAACTTGGGGATACGGCGCAATTCCTTGATCAAGTCGTAGCCATCCATACCCGGCATTTTGATGTCCGAGACGATCAGATCGGGGGCCTCCCGTTGTGCGAGCTCCAATCCGCTTATACCGTCTCGTGCGGTCAGTACAGTGTATCCCAACCACTCCAGCTCCAATTTCATTAACGCGAGGATGTCCTCGGCATCCTCTATCAACAAGATGCGCAAGGGTCTGGCTTTGGCTGGGGCGGTTGCCGGCCTCAAATCGACATCGCTGCGGGTCGCTTCCGCGGAAACGAACGGGAGCCTCAAGTAGAATCTGCTTCCGCGCCCGATGCCTTCGCTTTCAGCCCAGATGCGTCCTCCATGCATCTGCACGATCCGCCGCGCGATGGTCAGACCCAGACCCAAACCCGATTCCGAGGTAAGCCAGTTGGCGGTACCCTGGCGGAACGGTTCGAAAATCTGTTCCAGAAAGTCTGGGGCGATGCCTGTCCCGGTATCTTCGACCAGGAGCTCCACCTCGTCTTCCACGTTCCGCGAGGTGACTGAAATGGATCCACCGCTGTCCGTATATTTGATGGCATTCGTCAACAGATTCAAGACCACTTGCTCCAGCCTTGTCCTGTCTCCCAGAAAGCATAAAGCTTTCGGCGCCAGTTTGACGCGGAACTCTATGTTCTTGGCGCGGGCCAGCTCTGCGATGGCCTCCACCGCGGCCGCGGCGACCTGGTTCAGGTCGATGGACTCTCGCTCGATCGTGATCTTTCGTTCCGTGATGCGCGTAATGTCCAGGCAATCGTCCACCAGCCGCACCATGTTCTGCGCATTGCGCTCCAAAGATTGCGCCGCCTCGCTCAGCACTTTGTTCCCCGTGATTTCTTTATGGGTCTTTAAGATACGGGCCCAGCCAATGATGGGCATGAGCGGGTTTCTGATCTCGTGGCTGAGGACCGCCAGAAACTCGTCTTTGGCGCGGCTGGCCTTCTCGGCTTTGTCCCGTTCAACGATCAACTGCTGGTAGAGGCGCGCGTTATCCACTGCCACGGCACACCGCCGGGCAAGAGCCTCGGCGAGCGCCAGATCGGCCGGCCCGAACCGGCGGCCGGAGCCGACGGATACGAGGGAGATGGCACCGAGCACCTGTTCCTGCAATACCATGGCGACGAACACCGCCGATTTTGGACCCGTCTCGTGCGGCGGCAGGCCGGGTTCCGCATTCCCTGCCGCGGAGGCCAGCCAGGAATCGGGAACTTCGGTGTAAATCTCCGATTGACCCGTGCGCAGCACGCTTGCAACGCCCTGCGCCTGGCCAGGGTCATTTTGCTGGAGAACATCCAACCGGAGAAGCGCTTCCGCGCCAGCGGGATCAGCATACACGACACCCACCCGCCGGACTTCTCCGCTTTCCTCGACCACATCGATTGCGCAGTAATCCGCAAGATAGGGCACAGCCAGCCGGGCGACGTTCGACAATGCAACTGCGTAGTCGAGCGATACCGTGAGCGCAGTGCTCGCGTCGACTAAAAATCTGAGCCTCCCTGCCGCCTCCGCTTCGGCGCGCGCGGCCTGTTCCCGGGCCAGAAGCCGGGTTCGCTCTTCCTCGGCGCGCTTCTGCTCGGTGATGTCGCGAACCAGCCACCGTAAGCCCGACGGCCGGTCCTCGGCGTCCCGGACGACGCGGACAGTTACGGCGGCGGGAAAATGCCCCCCCTGGTCCGCGCGCAGCGTCATATGCCAATCCTGCAGGTCATCCACCCCGCTGCTCTTGAGAGACGCAAGCTGGACGTAAAACTTTCTATGGTCCTTCTGGCTCACGAACACCGCCAGCGGGACGCCCGCCAGGGACTGCGGGCGCCTTTTGAAGAGCTTGCCCGCGGCGCTGTTAGCCTCCTGGATATTCGCTTGCAAGTCGGTCACCAGATACGCGTCGGGAGCGAACTCGAACAGATCCCGGTAGCGCCTCCGCTCCAGATCGATAGCCTCACCGGTGGTCGCCAGATTGTCGTTCTGATTTCGAAGCTCCTCCTCAAGCAGACGAAGTTCCTCGAGTCTTGTGCGCAATTCGGAGTTGGCCTCCTGGTAGCCTCGGAGAGCGATCTCAAAGGGGGACAGGACTTCCAAGAGAAGTTCCGCCGCGCGTTGGAGTATCAAGCCGCTGCCGCCGGTGCGCCCTTCGTCTCCCAATACGCTCTCGAGCGCCTTGCCGTGAATCGTCGCCATTTCAAGCACGCCCACACCCTCGGCGAGGGCCTTTCGCCCGAATTCGTAGGCGCGACTCAGCCGGGCCTCGTCGGGCTCTCGAACATACTGCCGCACTTCAGAACAATACTCGTCTGCGAGCTCAGAAAGAATCGGGCGCATGCGTTCTCCCCACGTAGCGCACAACCAGGACGAGGCTGTCGTCTGTGCCTTTGAAGTGGTGCGCACTGATATGGTCCGCCAGTGCCTGTGGGTTCAGGCCGAAAGGCAATCTCTCGGCAAAATCGACATGAATGCCGTCTGTAGCGAGAATGAGGTAGTCGCCGTGCGAAACCGGCGCCACCCGAGACCGGAGCGTCGGGATTCGACTCCACATTTCCGACACCTATCCAGGCCATTACATTTTCCCGGGAGTTAAAGGAGGCCAGGCTCATCGCGACCCCTCGCGTGTCTTTAAGCTCTCGATGACATCGCTGCACCAGGGAAACCAGCGGTTCGTGCGCGTAGCTCTCCAGCGTGGCGGCGGCGACCTTTGTAGCCGCGGCCGCTTCTTCGCCATGCCCCAGCCCGTCCATGCCGGCCACCAGGACGCCGTCCGGAAAAGCTTTGATCACGTAGCCATCACCCGACTGAGTCTCCCCGGGCTTTGGCAGACACACAACTCCCCATTCGACCATCGCATCCGTTAAATTTGTTTTCGCGTTCATGCTGACTTGATGTGCTCGGTCAATTTACCTGCAAAACGCTCACCGGTACTTTGCAACCGAGCGATGAGAGTTCAACCACTTTTTCATCCTGACCGTCGTGCCTACCCCTACACTGGACTCCAACTCGAACTCATCCACCAACCGGCGCGCTCCGGGCAAGCCCAGGCCCAGGCCTTTCCCGCTTGAATAGCCATCCTGCATGGCTAATGAGATGTCGTCAATCCCCGGACCTTCATCCCGGGCGACGATTGAAATACCGCGTTTGTCTCCCTGATGGATCATGCGCAGTACGACCTCGCCTCGCCTCGCGTGTTCGACTATGTTGCGCGCGACCTCGGAAATGGCAGTTGCCACAAGGGTAAGGTCGCTGCCGGAGAACCCCGCTTTTTCCGCCAACGCGCGCCCCTGCTGTCGAGCGATTATGATGTCGGCGTCCGAACCGACAGGCACGCTGACTTCAGTTTCCGCTTCGCTTGGCACGGCGACCTCCCCCGCTGGTTCTGCGTTCCAGCAACACCAGACCTTCTTCCAGATCGAGCGCGGTCGCGACATCTCCCAGATCCAAGCCCAACTGGACCATCGCGAAAGCAATTTCAGGTTGGATGCCGGCGATGACGGTCTCTGCTCCGCGCAATCGAATCATCTGGGCGAGGGTACGCAGCGTGCGGACCGCAAACGAGTCCAGCACGTCGAGCGAGGTTACATCTATGATGACGCCGCGTGACCGGAACTTTCCCACCTGTTGGGCCAGATTGTCGCGCAAATCCAGCAGATCGCGGTCGGTCAATGCCGATTGAACCGAGGCAATGAGATACCCGCCTTGTTTGAGAATTGGAACGCGCATAGGTTTTTACGGCGTCTCAGACTCCTTCGCCGACTCTTCCAGAATGACCTTGTAGCCGAGGAGGCGCTCGGCTTCCTCTATGCCTCCTTGCAGGTCGCCCACCGTCTTCATTTTGGTCAGGTCCACGCCGATTGTCACCAGCGTCTGCGCGATCTCCGACGACAAGCCCGTGACAATGACGGTCGCGCCCATCAACCGCGAGGCGTCGACAGTCTGCACCAGGTGATTGGCAACTGTGGAATCCACCGTGGGAACGCCGGTGATGTCTATGACGACAACCTTGGCGCGATTGGCGCGAATGCCGCGGAGCAACTGCTCGGTCACCTGGCGCGCGCGCTGCGAGTCGATCACGCCGATGATCGGCAAAATGAGCAGCCGCTCGCGCACTTGAAGCACAGGCGTGGAGAGCTCCCGGATTGCCTCCTGCTGCTGGCGGATGATCCGTTCGCGCTCCTGCACGAAGCTGACCGCCACGGTATTGGCGATACGGTTGGAAGCAGGCTCGTAGGCGTCCATCACGCGGTTCAGCAGGACGAGGTCTGACTGATATTTCTTGAGCAGAGAACGACCCAGCACGTCGCGGAGCAGCAGAACGATTCCCACCACTTCGTTCGCTTCAACTCCCCGCGGGATGATGCGCTCGGACAGATCGCGCGCATAAGCCTGCAGCGCTTCGACGCTCCCCGTTTCCAACACGGCGACGTAATTGTCGTACACAGTCGTCGCCTCCGCGAATATTTCCTCTTTGGTCATCGCGGTCAGAAGTTGGTCTTCGGTGACGCGCCGCGCCCATTCCTCGCGAAGCTGGGTCCGGTTCTCGCGTAGGTGCAACACCAACTCCGTAAGTAGTGCAGCCGGAGATTCGAAACTCGGTTGCGCAACTTCCCGGTTCGGTCGTCTGATTCTGCCTCTCATCAATTTTTTCCCCTCCGAGATCAGTGAATCTCTGCGAACTGCGTCGCTTCGATAAAAACCGATCAGCAGGCTTTTCTTGCCAATTACAGGAGATGAATTGCCCTAAGAGAATGTCGAAATCAACAAATTATTATTATATCAGGTTTCCAATGCGTCTTCTTGGACGTGTGAACGCAATAGCAAAGGGGCAGAGGGCGGAGGGTCCATCACATCTTCTGATTCAGACAGGGATCGCTGGCGGCCACACCGAAACGGACAACATGAGGCCCGAGGGCCGGATACGCAAAACGTGTTGTGCCACTTGGCTTGACGAGCAGAGGGAGCAGTGGACCAGAGGAGACCTCTCTTTGCCCCTCCGCCCCTCCGCCCCTCCGCCCCTTTGCCCTGCGCCTTTCCGGCCTTTCGAAGAGGGTATTCCGATTCCACTTTTGAGCCGTCGAGTTTCCGCTCGCGTGACTCGTTATCGAGATGGCTTCGGCCAATCCGGAATTCAACCCTTTTCAAACTTGGAGCTTATGCGGTCTCGCGAACATTTCTCGAGTGGCACGCCTCTTGCTACCAGCGACGATAGGCGAGGTGCGGGAACGCCGGGGAGTGGTTTGGGATCGACGCGCCCCAGACCCTCCTTCCCGGCGTTCCCTTGGTTTTGACAGAGCCGGCCTTGCCGAGACGCCCGTCAACCGGGAAGAGTCCGCCTGAGGTTCTTTAGGAGCGGCGCAAGCATCCTTTTGAGGGGGAGCACGCTTCTAACCGCTGCCATGAAAGAAATGCAGGATTCTGAGACCGCGCGGTTGTTTTCGCCGATCAAGCAATCCCTTCTGGCGACGCTTAAATCCCTGACACCACACCTGGAGAAGATAAACGAAGGCTGGCAAGCCCTCCTCCAGGGCCTGTCCCTGAATGAGGAACAGAACAAGGCGCTTCACGATTTCGATTTTCGCGGCGCTTGCCGGAGTCTGAAGTCGTCCCGGTTCGATGACTACCGGCTGCAGCTGGAGACGTACGGGAGGGAGTTGGAGCAACTAGGCCTTTCGGCCGAAAACGTCACCTGCGTCGTGGCCTTCTACCTTGTGACGTGTCTCCGTCACACAGCGCCTGCCGGCGCCAAGGAGAAGAACATGATCGTGGCGATGACCCGGCTGATGGTAGCCAGCCACCGTCTCCTCTTCTCGGGTTACGGGGACCAGTTGGCTATGGTCTATCGCCGGATCGACGAACAGGAGCGGCACAAGCTGTCGCGCGATCTGCATGATGACGTGGGGCACAACCTGGTCGTGCTCAAGCTTTACATGGAAATGATATCCAAGGATCTGACCCAGGGCGACTCCGACGAGCAAATCAAACCGAAAGTTGAAGAGGCAAAAGCGTTGATCGCAAATACAATAGAATCGGTGAGGCGTCTCATTCTGGATCTAGGCCCGGCGCTCCTGGAAGAGACGGGACTCGTTTCCGCGATACGCCTCTACTCACGCCAGTTCAGTGCCCGCACCGGAATAAAGGCGACCATACAGGACGCGGGCGTTCCGGATACTGTACCCTCCAGCCATGAAATAGCACTGTATCGCGTGTTCCAGGGCGCATTGTCGAACGTGGTCAAGCATTCCCGCGCCCAGAACGTCAAGGTGGTCGTGGGCGGGGCAAAGCAATCAAAGGTGATCATGATCATTGAGGACGACGGCGTTGGGTTTGATCTCACCAGCGAGAAGCAAACCGGTTTTGGGCTGCGCGCAATGCGGGAGAGAATAGAGGGCCTGGGAGGGCGGTTCTATATGGAGTCCTGGCCCGCGAAATTCGGGCACAAGCGCCGCGGCACCAGAATCGAGATCGATTTGCCCGTCCCAACGCCAGAGGCGATATGACACGGCCGATCAAAGTCTTGCTCTGCGACGACCACCCCGTCTTTCGAAACCTGGTTAAAACAATGCTGCGGGATGCGCCATCGATCAAGGTAGTCGCAGAAGCGGGGGACGGCAAGCAGGGACTCGATAAGGCTCTCTTGATTCACCCCGATGTCGTTGTCATGGACCTTAACATGCCCGTGCTTGACGGTATCGAAGCGACTCGGCGCATCGTAAAAGCCGATGAGAAAATCAGAGTCCTGATTCTAACCATGTACTCCGACCAAGATCTTTTTTACCGTTGCAAGTTTGCCGGCGCTTCGGGTTACGTACTCAAACACCAGGTGGCTGCTCATCTCGTTAAAGCCATACAGGCAGTCGGCGCGGGAGGCAGATATTATCCTCCGACGGAGGAAAAAATCCGCTTGACCTCTCGCCCCGAAGCGCGACGACAATAGTACAGAATGAGCAGAGTGGCCACGGTCGTGATCTGTGACGATCACGCGCTTTTCCGCGAGGGTATTAAGGCTGTTCTCAGGGGGGAACCTTCGGTCGAAGTTGTCGGCGAAGCCGAGAACGGCAGGGAGGCCGTCGACAAGGCATTAAGCTTGCGCCCTTCGGTCGTGCTCATGGACGTCGAGATGCCTGAGTTGAACGGTTTTGAGGCGACACGACGCATCAAGCAAACTGAAGGAAGCATAAAAGTGCTGATCCTGACGATGTATGAAGAAGAGGCGGTCGTCGCGCGTTGCCTGGAGGCAGGCGCCTCAGGCTACGTTCTCAAAGATGCTTCACCGTCCCAGCTGGTCGAAGCAATCGGGGCGGTACACAGCGGCAGCAGGTACTTAAGCCCCCGCGCTCTCAACAAGGTGGTTGATCAGTACCTCACAAGCTCTCCGCGTGCGAAAACGAAATATGATTCACTCAGCGATCGGGAGCGCGAGGTTCTGAAGCTGCTTGCCGACGGCCTGACCATCAAGGAAATCGCCTCGAACCTCAAACTCAGCACCAAGACCGTAGACGTGCACAAATACAACCTCATGCGCAAGCTCGATATTCACGATCGAGCCGAGCTCATAAAGTTTGCGATCCGCGAGAACCTCATCCGTTTGCCGGTCATGAGTACACCCACTTTGGACCTCGACTCGGAGTAGCAACGGTATCTTCCTGCCACTTGTGGAATCTGCCGGGATGCATTGGAAAAGAAGACGCTATCGGTTCTCTAATTGCCATTTCTTCAACTTGTTCAGCAGGGCTTTGTAACTGATACCGAGTTGCTGGGCCGCGCGCTTACGGTTCCAATTCGCTTCCTGAAGGGCCCGCAGCGCTACCTCTCGCTCTGCCTGTTCCGCCGCATAGGCGGCGACTTCTTTCAGCGAAGACCCCGCCGAAGGAGCCGCCCTCGCCAGCTCCGAGGGCGCTCTCAATTCCGATAAGACCAGGCTGAGATCCTGCAGGATAAGATATCTCCTTATCGCGTTCTCGAGCTCTCTCACGTTGCCGGGCCAGTCGTATTTGAGAATTGCCTCCATCAGCTCTTTCGGCAGCCTCTCGACGGAGCTTTTGTACCGCTCCCCGTATCTTTCCGTGAAGTGATTGCAAAGCAGGGGAATGTCTTCTCTTCTTTCTCTCAAGGGGGGGACCGTAAGGCGTATCACATTTAACCGGAAGTAAAGATCCTCCCGGAATGCACCTTTTTTCACCGCTTCTTCGATTCGAACGTTGGTCGAAGCGAGGACCCGGGCATCGACGTGCTGGGGACGCTTTGCTCCCAGCCTGGTGTACTCTCCGTCTTGAAGCACATGGAGCAGCTTCGCCTGGAGGTGGGGACTCATTTCTCCAATCTCATCCAACAGGATGGACCCTTTGCCGGCCAACTCGAACTTCCCCGGCTTTTCGCTCATGGCCCCCGTGAACGCCCCGCGCTCATAACCGAACAGCTCCGATTCCAGCAAGTCATTGGGCAACGCCGCGCAGTTGACCCTCAGAAATGGCCTGTCCCGGCGCTTCGACAGCGTGTGAATATATCGCGCCACCACCTCTTTCCCGACCCCCGACTCGCCGGATATCAGAACCGACGCATCCGTGTCGGCGACCTGCTTCGCTATTTCCCGGATCCTCTGCATCTTCGGACTCATGGAAATAAGGTCTGTCTCAGCAAACTGGTCGAGCTGCTTTCTCAGACTCTTGACTTCCTCCCGCAGTCTATGTTTTTCCAGCGCGTTCTCGATCGCCAGTTCCAGCTCCTGCTCTTCAAACGGCTTGACGAGATAGTCCGAAGCTCCACGCTTCACCGCCTCGACCACTGTCTTTGTCTGACCCACAGCTGACATGATGATCACGGGCAAAGATCCATTCGCGTTCTTGACTCGGGTCAAAACTTCCAATCCGTCGATGTCGGGCAGCAGCAAATCCAGAAGTGTCACCGCCGGCGGATCTCCCCTCGTGATTCGCGCGACAGCCTCCTCGCCGGTCGCAACGGCCTCTACTTTGTATCCTCGAGAGCCGAGAAAATCGGACAAGAATGCCCGCGTGCTCTCTTCGTCATCGACGACCAGAATTGCGTCCCTGCTCATGACTGCTTTCGTTCTCCTTCTCAAGTTTCTTGATCGCCTGGAGCACCCTTTCGGTGTTTTCCGCGGCGATCGTCAGATACTTCCGTTGGGTTTCAGAAAGCGCCCCGGCGTGCCCCTCCAGCATCAGGTTCACGTACCCGCGAATCGCAACCATGGGAGTCCGAAGCTCATGGATGTAACCCGATGGGACAGCCTGAACCTCCCGGCTGGCTCCCGCCAGGCCGGACAGTTTGTCCTGCGGACAAACGATGCTGACATCCTGAGGCTTCTTGCGCCGGGCCTCCGCAACCAGAGTCCCGCACTCGGCGGCATCCAACTCGGGCCCGGCAATGATGATTTCGAAATTGTCCTGGTTCAGAAGACGTAAGGCACGGTCCGTCTCAGTTACCACTCGTACCTGGACAGACTCGGGGAGAAGGTCGCGAAGAAGAGACGAGAGTTTCTCTGCGTTCTCTCCAACCACCAGAATGCGAGAAGAGAGCTGCGCCTGCATCATAAGAAACCTATGCAATGCCGAAAAAAATTCGCCTCCGAGCCTGCGGACACCCCACCTTCAGCCGCATACCGAACGGCAAATGATTTCACTAGTGTCGTGCGCCAGAGGGGTTTTTACTATACCACTCCCCGGCGTTCCCAGGTACCCCGATTGCGATTTCGGATCGCGGATTGTGGATTGCGGATTGTTAACCGCGCGATTTCTTTTCCCTGGGCGCCGATGACATCCGAATGATCGTTTCCGAGAAAATCGTGGAATTCGTGATGGGTTTACTCGCCACGAATTCCACGATTGGCACGAATTTGAATTCTTCACGGCCCTTAAGAGAGTCAAGGACCCCAAATCCGAAATCCGCAATCGTTAACGAGCTCGCTTCTTATGCAGAAAATAAAAGGCGCGATGGCGCCCTTCATCCTCCGAAACCCAGAAGTCAGTGGTTGCATACCCCTTCTTGAAGTAATGCTTGAACACCTGGCGCATCTTGCCCTGCCAGTCCAAGGCAACACTGAGGCTGCGGTTTTTGAGATCCGGCAGGTTGTGAGGAATCTCGAACAGGAATTCCGGAGCCGTGCAGTTCATTTTCAGATTTGCGCATGTGGCCATCCCCGGGGCAACTTCCTCCAGGGTGTTGATACAGACGTATTTCTTCAGCTCCTTGCGCAGGTCGTGAGCAGACGGGCCTTCCTCCAGCCGCTTTTCCACTTCCTTCGAATCAAGGTCCCAACGGGTCAGGAAGCGGTCGGTTGGCAGTCCTCGATGAAGAGCGCTGGTACTCTCGCCGTAGAAGTTCTCTTCATACTTGGCGCTCCAGGCCCCAAGCTTACCCAGGTTGAAGTAGGCGTTCGGAGGCTGCATGGGGTCAAAGGTCCATGTGATTCTTCTGATTTTCCGTTTTAAGGCTTCCTTTCTTTGGGCCAGCTTCAGTCTGAAGCCAACGTCGAAATTGCGGTAGGCGATCCGCACGGCCAGCATGTGAGAGTGTTGAATGAGATCTCCATCTTCGATGCCCAAAAAGCTGCAGACGAAGCCGATCATCTCGCCGATGGCGCTGTAGGCTCCCAGTACGATTCCGCCACAGTGGTCTACGACCATGAGCGTCGCGACCGGGACGAGATCAATGTCCTCAAACCGCCAGACCTCCCGCTGAATATCGACGCAGCTGCCGTAGTCCAAATGCGAGCGAAAGGGTCCGATCGTAATCTTGATTTCCTCTCTCCTCCTGCGCCTGGCTACCGGCGTCATTGCCTTTTTCCTCCGGGAGAACCTCGTGATCCTTTTTGCCGGGAATGGGAGCCGCAGCCCCGCGGTCGCGTCCCGAGCGGAGCTCGGGATCTTCGACGATGTCACCACATCGCCTGCGTCGCGGCGCCTTGCATCTGCCTGCCCGGCGCTCGCGCCAAAACGCCAACTTATTCTTGCGCGAGCCCTAAGGCCGGTAAATCAATGCCCTTTGTCTCCTCGCCAGAAAGGCCTTCATTTCGAGAGTCGCCTCGCGCAGCACTTGCGCAGGGAGCTGGCCCTCCTTTATGGCATCTAGAGCCCGCTCACTCCCCAAAAGACGCAAAACTTTATCTACCTGAAACTTCCCGGGGTAGAGTTTGTGCAAAGCTGAGACCAGATGCAACCCGGTCAGCACCGAGTTGAACTTTTCGCGATCGGTGAGATGCAAGTTGACACCTCCGCATTTCTGGCCGTCATGTGTGCTGGAAGTTGGTGTGAAGTAGAGCGGAACGAATTTTACTCCGGGAATGCGGGCGGCATTGAGGTCAGCAGCCAGGCGCGTGGGTTCAATCCAGGGCGCGCCGATGATCTCAAAAGGCCGGTCAGTCCCCCGGCCCACGGAGACATTGGAAGACTCGAGCAGGGCCACTCCCGGGTAGAAGACCGCTTCGAGCAAGCTTCGCATATTGGGTGAAGGGTTCACCCAAAGTTGGCCGGTATCCTCGAAATAAAAATTCCGTTTCCATCCGGTCATTGCAATGATGCGCAGGTCCGCTCCGGTTTTGTTTTCCGCGTTGAAATACTGCGCCAGTTCCCCGATAGTCATTCCGTGGCGGACCGGCAGGGGCATGTATCCGATAAAGGACCTCTTGTCGGCATCGAGCATCGGCCCTTCCACTTTTACCCCACCGAGAGGATTGGGCCGATCCAGAACATAGAAAGGAATCTTCGCCCTGGCAGCTTCCTCCATACAGTAGGCAAGGGTCGTCACATAAGTGTAAAAGCGAGCGCCGATATCTTGAATATCAAAGACCAGGACCTCAATCCCTTTCAGCATCTCCGGAGTGGGCCGCTGGGTCTCACCATAGAGGCTGTAAACAGGAAGGCCCGTCTCCTCGTCCATTGAGGAGCTGACCTTGCCATCCACGACGCCCCGTATGCCGTGCTCCGGACTGAATAGCGCCACAAGTTTGCACACGCCCGACCGAAACAGAAGATCGATCGTGCTCGTGCCGTCTGCAGCGCGCCCTGTATGGTTGGTAATGAGGCCGACCCGCTTGCCTGATAGTGGCGTGTATCCCTGTTGAACCAGAACGTCTATGCCATTAAGAACTCTTGGCGCGAATTCCGCGGGGAAAACGCCGGAGACAATCCCGGAACAGAGCAGCCCCGATACAAGGGCCATAGACCAAGGGAGAATATGTTTGAAGAAAAGTGCCATTCCTCAGCGCTATGGGGCACGTGAACAATGACAAATGAAAAATGACAAATTGCAAGCGAGGAACAAGTCTACAAATCCCTCATCCTTCATTTGTCATTGGTCATTTGTCATCGCTCATTTGCCCAATCTCTCTGCGCTCTCGGCGGTCGTGAGAAAAAATTGGAAAAATATTAATTTTGCGCCTGGAAGCTATTGAAAAAAAAGGGGCGCATTTTTCAAATTTCAATTATTTCTCACGATCGGCGACTCTGCGGTGAATGTGTTTTGATTTGCGGCTCCGTTGCGCCGTGTAAGTCCGTGTCCTGTAAGGTTCCCCGTAAGAAATGCGTCCCCGTTTATTTATGAAAATAAGT
>QHZE01000364.1 GCA_003225335.1 Acidobacteriota bacterium | reverse complement strand
GACCGCACCACCCTTCCGTGCGCCGCGACGCGAAGCCCCTTTGACCCCGGCATCAGCCTGGTTGCGAGCTGGAGGAAGATGAAGATCGGAAGCCCCTCCTCGACGTGCCGTTTCAGCCGCATGTACAGCCCTCCCGCGCTCAGGTTGTCGAGGGCCGCTTCGAGGTCGAACGGATCGCCCCTTCCGTCGAATCCCCGAACCCTTGCGCCAAAGGGTTCATGGGTCCGCGGCTTCCGCCGCCGGTCCGCTACCCTGTGATCTGCCGACGGGCTGCCTCGGGAATCCATTGCGCATGCCCCACCTTTTGACCCCGGAGGTCAGCAGGTCGCACTGCCTCTTGGGGCCGAGCCATCCGTTGTTTCAATTGGACTGGAGACTATGACCGAAGACTACTCGCCAGGTGCGGGGGCCGCATCGTCGGATTGAGCCGTCTTTGTGTGGCTCAGGGGTAGCATTTTTGTGCCATGTTCGATGGGCTTTTTGTGCCAATGCGGGCGGGACATTTGTGCTACTCGGAGTTCAGCTTCGGAAATTAGGTTGGGCTGTTCTCTTCGGGGAGGGGTTTGGAGTTCAGTCTTCAGGCTGCACAGTTCAGTGCAGGCTAAAGCCTGAACTCCATGCCTGCTTCAATCAGACTTTTGCGGAGTTCTGGAATGCTCGGGCAGGCTGAAGCCTGAACTCCGAACGGGCTTGCATGGAGTGCAGCCTTCAGGTTGGCTCTTCGGGAGAGGTTTGGAGTTCAGGTTTGGAGTTCAGCCTTCAAGCTGTACAGTTCAGTGCAGGCTAAAGCCTGAACTCCATGCCTGCTTCAATCAGACTTTTGCGGGAATTCTAGGAATTCTGGGGGCGCTTGGGCTAGAAGCCTGAACTCCGAGCGGGTCTGTTTGGAGTTCAGGCTTGATCCTGAAACTCAGAGGTAATGGTAGCGCTCGAACGCTACCGCGACGCCCCAAGCGCCGTCGGGCTGCGGCTCCGACCGCACCACCCTTCCGTGCGCCGCGACGCGAAGTCCCTTTGACTCCGGCATCAGCCTGGTTGCGAGCTCGAGGAAGATGAAGAGCTGCAACCCGTCCTCGACGTGCCGTTTCAGCCGCATGTACAGCCCCCCTGCGCTCAGGTTGTCGAGCACCGCCTCGGCCTCAAACGAATTGCCCCTCGCGTCCACTCCGCGAACCCGCGCGACAAACGGTTCATCGATTCGCGGCTTCCGCCGCCGATCCGCGACTCCGGAACCTGCCGACGAGCTGTCTTGGGAATCCATTACGCGTACCTCACCTTCTGACCTTGGAGGTCAATGGTCGCACCG
>QHZE01000363.1 GCA_003225335.1 Acidobacteriota bacterium | reverse complement strand
CTCGACGCGAGGGCCCGGTCGAGCCATATCTCGCCGCCGTGGACTTTTTCGATTGCCTTTATCAGCACCTCCACGGCCTTCTCCTTGAAAACCACGCCCCTGGCGCTGGCGCGCACTGCCTTCCGGTGCGCTTCAGCGTCGCGTACTCCCGTGAGCACGAGAATCCTTGCTTTCCGGGCGGCACCGGCAAGATCGGGGAGAAAGGACAGCCCGCTTTCGCCGCCCATGTCCAGATCCAGCAGGACAATATCAGGCTGTTCGCGGGCCGCCGCCTGCACCGATTCGGCGCGGGTCCCCGCCTCCGCAACCACCTTCATGGAGGGTTGGCTGTCGATCAACATACGCAGACCCGCGCGGACGACAGCATGGTCGTCCACGATCAGCACACGAATCGGACTCGGTGAATCCTGTTGCATAGTCCCTCCGGGGGAGTTGAGGACCTCCCTTGTTCAATGAATCAACAAAGGAGGCCGAAGTGATCACGCTTCGGGTACAGCCGCTACAAGGGTATTTCCACCGTTACAGTCGTGTTGCTCGCTTCACACCTGACCTGAGCCAGTCCTCCAAGAGCCTTCGCGCGCTCGGCAATGGAGCGCGGCGTAAAAGGTTCCAGAATGCCGGCCTCCTCATTTGTAATTCTTAGCTCCAGCCGGCCGTTGCGGCACGCAAGACGCACCTCGGCGCGCGGCGAGCTCGTATGCCGGCGAATGTTGCTCAGCCCCTCCGTCACCATCTGGAAAGCTTCGGCGGCAAGCCGGTCATTTATGCGAATGTCGCCGTTGCACAGGACCTCCACGGGAATGCCCGTGAAGGTCGAGAATCTCGCTGCGAAACGCTTCACCGCCGCGGGGAGGCTGCTTTCGTGCTCTGTTTTCCCCCGCAGCCCGGACAGACGACTGCGCAGGTAACTGATTCCTATCCCCGTCATTTCCATAAGCGTGTCAATGTCATCACTCACGCGGCCGCCGGCGCGGAGTTTCGAACATACGGCGGCCAGCCCCATCTGAAGCCCGATATAGGGCTGGAGAACGCTGTCGTGAAGGTCGCGCGCGATCGTCTGCCGCTCCTGCTCGGCCGCATCGGAAGCAAGCTGGTCTACGAGCCGGATATTGTCGATGACCGGAGCGATCTGTTCGATCACATGAAGAACGAAAAAGGCGTCCGGCTCCCGGAACGCGCGCCAGCGGCGCGCGGTAAGGTACAGCCTGCCAACAGGCTCGTGGCGGTAAAAGAGAGGCACGGTGACGAAAGACTCGGTATCGAGCAGGCTCGGGAGACCAACCATCTTGGCGGAGAACTCGACTCGCTCCCGGCTCGCGGTGTCGAATGCCCAACTGTTCCCGAGCCCAAAAAACGCAGGGCTGGAAAAGACGATGGCCTCATGAGGCTCAGGGACGAGCATGCGCAACGCCAGCTCCTTGTCGATAACCTCGGCCTGTACGGATGCCTCCGGGTCCGCGCGGGAGGCGCGGCGGAGCGTATACCGCTCCGATTTCTCCGAAAAAAGCACGACCAGGCAGTGGTCGGCGTCGTAGAATAGACGCAATCGTTCCATCGCCATTCCGATGGTTCGGCCGGTCCCGAAACGCGGATTCGAGACCGTCATGATTTCCTTCAGGAGCGAAAGCCGGCGCTTCAGGTCGATTTCGAATCGTCCCCGTCGCGCAACCATGTAGCCGATAACAAGGAGGAACGTGGGACGCAGCAGGAAGCGGTTGAGCTCGATGGGGGCCGGAGTCGTAAGACCAGCGATAACCGCGAACGCCAGCGCCGAGGCTACCGTAACCCGAATTCCCGACCAGAAACCCCACCGGAAGCCGGCGACCATGATTGCGAAATAGAAGCCGAAAAAGAAGACACTGTTCGTGCCGCTGCTCAGGGAAATCAGCAGGCTGTACCACCCCAAGTCCAACCAGTGCGTCCAGGCTCGAAGGGTTCGCATGGCCTTTGCCTGGCTCAACGCAAGAATGTAAACCGCTAAGCTGTATAGGACGTAAAGGCCGAGAGTCGTATAGGTGGTCGTGACGAACCGGTCGGGTTCGAGCGGATCGATGTAAATGAAGATGAGGGCGGATACCGCCAGCAGCAGCCGCATTGCCGCGATCAAACCGGTATCTGACGCTCCATACGAAGCGCCGCTCTCCATGGTCCCGTGATGTTCGTCAGACCGGGCGGGTTTGTCGTTGCCGCCCCACAGTTTCAGGAGTGCCTTCACCTTGGTCACCATGGCCGAACCTGCCGGTGTGAGTGCGCGACACTGGCAGCGCTGGAATACGCCCCAGGATCACTTTGCCTGAAATTGACTTGTGCCTGAATCGACCGGCCTTCCCGGTACGAGCCTTCTCCAGCCCGTCGGAAGCTCAGGCGTTGGTCTGCTCAAAACGGCGCAGTCTGTGCCGCCAATCCATACCACTTGATACGGAACCGTTGGCCTGAGGGCTCGGTGATATTGGCCGACTTGTGTCGTTAGATGACATTCGACAACACGGTCTGCCTCTCTTATACGGCGAATCGGCGGGAGATGTCTGCACGTGTGCGGAGGGGCCTCTTGGCTTTGGAGTTCCCCGCTGCCTGGGCAGGCTAAAGCCTGAACACTCCAAACAGACCAGCCCCCCTTTTTCACTGCAGATCATTCCGGTACAATTTCACGCGTTAACCATATATGGGAGGATTTGGAAGATGAGAAAGCATCTGGTGCTGCCTTTCTTGTTGCTTCTCTTATTGCCCGCTTCGGCAATGGCGCGGGGTTCGGCCGATGTGTTTGGGGGATACTCCTTCCTGAGGGAGAACGTCGGGAGCGGAGTCAACCTCGACGGATGGAATGCGTCACTGACCGGAAGAATTACGGATCGGATCGGAGTTGTGGCGGATTTCGCCGGGAACCGCGCAACGCCGGGCCAAACGGGTTTTGGTCCAGCCGCCAACATGGATACGAGCATCTACACCTTCCTCTTCGGGCCGCGGCTTTATGGCCCCAGCTACGGAAGTGTTTCGCCTTTTGTCCATGCTCTTTTTGGCGCCGCGCGGGGTAGTGCCGAGGGAGGTGGCATCTCGGTGAGCGATGCTACGTTCGCAATGGCATTGGGCGGTGGCGTGGATCTTCGGCTGACCCGCGCCCTCGGGATCCGGCTCTTCCAGGTGGACTACTTGATGACGCGCTTCTTCGACGTCAAGCAGAACAACGCGCGCATCGCTGCCGGAGTCGTGTTCCGCTTCCGCACGGACTGAGCGCGCTCGAAAAGGTCCTCAAAACCCGTCCGGTTGCACAGAATTCTTCGCGTCTTCGCGACCTTGTGGTGAAGGCAAGATGCGCGGCATTCACCGCTAAGACGCAAAAGACGCGAAGAAGCTTGATGCACAGCAGAGCGGACCGCTAT
This sequence comes from Acidobacteriota bacterium, assembly GCA_003225335.1. Taxonomy (GTDB): domain Bacteria; phylum Acidobacteriota; class UBA6911; order UBA6911; family UBA6911; genus Gp18-AA60. Next base: position 4,636 of record QHZE01000363.1, on the reverse strand, counting down.
TGCAGGGTTTCGCCGGTACCCTGCCGTAGAACCAAGGTCTGATCGGGCTGCGTCACCTGCCACCTCTCTTTGGAGCCATTTGGCCAGACGACCTCTATGGCTTCGAGGGGAAACGCCTGGATCTCGGACTTCGTGCCCAGTCCGAAATGGACGCGGGGATCGTTCGCGCTGAGGTAGCTGCCGTCGGCGGCCACCCTGCGCCAAAGCGGGGGGTGACCCCTTCGGAAGAGCGCGACCCGCGCTCCATACCCGTCGCGATTTACCTTTACTCCTCGCAGCCGCACCTCCAGCCAATGATTTCCCGCCCCAATCCGGTTCATTAGCAACCGGACGGGTCCGTTCGCGTTCGTCACGACAATATCCAGGTCACCGTCGTTGTCGATATCTCCAATCGCTGCGCCGCGGCTCACTTCGAAAAGCTGCAATGCCGCGCCGGCTCGCGCGGTTGTTTCGCGGAAGATCCCGCCCTCGTTGTGGAAAAGCTGGTTCTTCTGGCCATATGGGAACGGGTTGCCGCGCAGAGAATCCACGACCTTGATCTCCCCGTTGGCAATGAACAGGTCGAGCCGGCCGTCGTTGTCGTAGTCAAACCAGAACGTCCCGAACCCCGTATAAGGGACGGTGGTGTGCCCCACCCCGTGACGGTTTGCCAGATCTTCGAACATTCCCGTGCCATCGTTCACGTACAGAGTGCTTGCCTCTTCGGCGAGGGTTGTTACGAAAACGTCCTCGTCCCCGTCGTTGTCGAAATCGCCGGCAGTGACCCCCATTCCCGCCACGACCTTGCCGTCGCCGTTGTAGGCGGCGCCGGCGATCAACGCGTGATCTTCGAACGTGCCATCGTGCTGGTTGACCCAAAGCTGATTCGGAGTCTTGTCATTCGCGACAAAAATGTCGATCCAGCCGTCGCCGTTGAAGTCCGCGCTCACGACGCCGAGGCCATTCCCGAACGCCGCTGTAATTCCTGCCTTGCGGGTCACGTCCACGAAGTCTCCGTGCCCGCCGTTGTGGTAGAGCTTGGAAGGGAGCGGGGGATAATCGAGCGGGCCGCAGTATTCGCGGCCGCCCGCATGGTTGTAGCACTTTTTGTTGGCCGCGACGGTGAACGCGTTGTAACGCGTCACAAACAAATCAAGGTATCCGTCGCGGTCGTAGTCCAAAAAGGCGGCGCCTGCGCTGAAGGAATCCTCGCCGAGACCGCTCTTCCTGGTCACGTCCGTAAAGGTTCCATTGCCGTTATTGTGATAGAGGAGGTTCGGGCCGAAGTTTGACAAGAAGAGGTCGGGGTGGCCATCATTGTCATAATCACCCACCGCCACCCCCATTCCGAACGACCCGTTTCCCCCTGCACCTGCCGGTTCCGTTACATCTGTAAAGCGGAGCTTCCCCGTGGGCACAATTTCGTTGCGAAAGAGTCGATTCCCGGGCCAATGTTTTTGCGGAGGGAGGAAGAGACTGTCTTTTAGAGACTTCGACTTGTCCAGGAGGGCCCCCTGCAGCAGGTAAACGTCAAGATCGCCGTCACCGTCGTAATCCAGCAAGGCTGCGCCCGAGCCCATGATTTCCGGCGGGAAGTAGGATCCGGTGGCTCCAATAAAGTGCTGAAAATCAAGCCCGGTTGTCTCGGACACATCTTCAAAGATGTAAGTGCCTTCTGCCGGCGCAGCGCTCGTGAGCCACGACAGGGTCGAGCCAAGGACCGCAACGAGTCCGCCGAGAACGCGCAACAGGAAAAGACGCTCGGTCATCAGGAGAACTTATAACGAAACCACAGATGAACGCGGATGATCTCTATTACTAAAGCGAAAATCCTTCGCAATGTGGACAAAGATTTTCGGTCCAATGACAGAAATGACAAATGAACAATGACAAATAGAAGTCAGAAGTCCGCACAACGAACTGCCATTTGTCATTTTTCATTGGTCATTTGTCATTTCTTTCTCTGCGCTCTGCGCGAGACTCTGTCGTGAGGTTCGGAGTTCAGGCTTTAGCCTGCTACGGGCGCAGGGCAGCCTCAAGGCTAAGATCCAAACCTGGGACAAATGAGTTCGTGGGCCCTTGTTTTTTGGTTGCGGCGGGTCTACTCGGTGTTCATCTGTGTTCATCTGTGGTTTCATTTTGCAGGTTGCCGTATTTCCGAAAACGGCTATTTGGCTTTGGCTGCCAACCTGTCCAGGTCCCCCTGGAGTTGTGCGGCCAGCTGATGCATCTTCAAAGACACTGCCCGCTCTCGGGCCTGGCGCGTGTAATAGACGGCTCGTCCTCGGTCGCCGGCGCGTTCATACGCAATGGCGAGCAGCTGCAGGCAGGACGGTGTTTTATCGTCTTCCACTTTGACCGTTTCGAGCAGGTAGGAGATCGCTTCGCCGAATCGGCCTGTCCGAGTGAGGCTGCGGCCCAGGAGGTATTGGGCCTGCCGGTGAGCCGGGTTGCTTTCCAGGGCGAGCCGGTAATACCGCTCCGCCTCCTCCGAGCGCCCTATCTCCTCCAACGCCAGGCCTAGCTGGGCCTGCGCATCCGCGTAGTTGGGATTCAGTCGCACGGCTCTCCTGAATGCTTGAGCGGCCTCCTCCTTTCTCCCTTGCCGGAACAGAAACATCCCCCAGTTGTATTGGGCCTCGACCCAGCCCGGATCGAGCTGGACCGAGTCCCGGTAATGTTGCTCCGCCTTCTCGGGCAGATTCAGCTCTCCGTATATTGCGATCAGGTTGACGTGGGCAATACCCATTCGAGGGTTCACCTTCAAAGCGGATTCGAAGGCTGCGGCCGCCTCTTGCAGCTTCCCTTGTTGGACCAGCGCTGATCCCCGGGCGAAATGGGACAGACCTCCGGCATAGAACGATTTCACAACGTCCATCAACGCATCTTCGGAAGGCTGGGGCAGCAGCTTGACGCGCTCATAACGGCCGAGGTGCTCGCGGGCCTTCACGACGTCGTCCACCTTTCGGTAAGCGAGTCCCAAGGCGTAGTGGGCTGCCGCGTAGTTTTCAGATATTCGGCAGGCTCGCCGGTAGGCCTCGATGGCGCCTGTCCAGTCCCCGCGAGCGGACCGAACTCTACCGAGGCCGAAGTGCGCGGAAGCCAGGCCCGGGTTTTTCTCACTGAGCTCCTCGTATAGTCTTGCGCTTTGCTCCATATCGCCGGATTCGAACAGCAGTTGAGCCAACCGAACGCGCGCGGGAGCGTAACCGGGGTCGATGGTCAGGGCCTCCTGCACATAGCTGACGGCCTCCGAGTATTTCCCGAGCCACCCCTCGACGTTGCCCAAATAGTACGTCCATCGAAAGGAACGCGGCGCCAGAGCTCGAGCGCGGCCATAACATGTTTCGGCCAGCTCATACTTGCCATAGACTTGAAAAATCATGCCGAGTTTCCCGAAAGCCTCCGCATCTCGCGGCTTGTGACGAGTCTCTTCGCGGGCGAGGCGGATCTGTTCGGCAACGGCCGGTTCGAACTTGTCGTACTCGATACCCTGCAAAAGCGTGGGCTCAGACGGCTGCGCACCGGGGAACTGTGCGTTTGACGCGACTTCTATAGGTATCCAGAGCAGGAAGTAGCGTAACCAGCTCATTGCTCCCGCCACTTTGCGTCTTCGCGTCTTCACGTCTTCGCGGTAAATGCCGACCACGAAGACGCGAAGAATCACGAAGGATTTTCGACTTTTTCCAGATAAGCTCCCTGGAGAGGGCGCTGGAAGCTTAGCCGCCGCTCTTTGTGATCGTGTCGAAATAGCCGGGCCTGGCGTAATCCGCGGTGTTGTTCACGAAGACCGCCTTGACTTCAGCCACCGCCTCCATGTTGACGGTCTGGCTGTTCAGAGTCTCCTCTTTCACCCCGTCCTGAGCCATGTGGACCTGGCTCCCGGACTGGCCGGCAAAGGTCGGGGAGCCCCAATCGCCGGGTTTGCGCTGGACATCCGGGAGGATGGCCAGGACGGCATACGTGCCGGAAAACGCATTCCCCGGGACTGGCAGGTCCCAGTACCGCTTGCCCGCGTTGAAGTCGGCGCCAATCTTGCCCTCTTCCGTTGTGATGGCAACGGCCGCCTCGCTCACCGTCACCTGTGAAGCCACTTCGCCGATCTGGAGAAGAATCTCCACGCGCCTGACCTGGTTGCTTTGGAGAATGACGTCATCTACCACGGACTTCTTGAAGCCGGCCATTGCGGCGGTGATTTGATACGTGCCTGCTTTCAGACCCGGCATCTCGTAATTGCCCTGCGCGTCGGTTATCACCGTTCGGGCCGTGATATTGGTCAAAACCTGACGCACGGCTACCTCAACACCCGGAACGACCGCTCCGCTTGCGTCGGTGACGGTCCCCCGTAGAGTGGACAATCCCCCTCGCTCCGGTACGGGGACGGAAAAGACGAGGCTTGACAAGATCACGTAAAGCACTCTTCGCACACCGCCCCTGAACATGTCAGCGATTACGGTTCCCATAGGTCCCCCCAAACCGTCTTTAAGTGTTTTCAGAGCAGAAGCGCCAATCTCGTTCCGAAGCTGGGCACGATTATAGTACGGTCCATGCGGGAGTCAATCTCCGGCGGAATTCACCTTCAGCGATTCAGACAGTGACCCTGCAGCGGCAAGAGGTCCTGTTTCACCACAGAGACACGGACGGCCCTTTGATTGCG
>QHZE01000362.1 GCA_003225335.1 Acidobacteriota bacterium | reverse complement strand
GCTTCACGAAAGAGGTTGGCCGCCTTGCCTTCGGCGCCTGCTTCAACGGCTCTGGAGCGTTCGCGCTCATAGGCCTGACGCGCGCTCTCGGCCTGGTCTCGCAGCTGCGTGCGCTCCGCTGCCTTTCTTGTATTTTCGCGCAGTTCACGCGCAGCCTTTTCCGCCTGGCGATAGAGGTCCATCGTTTCGAACAGCTTCGCGCTCGCCTGGCCGAACTGCCTGCTGGTATAGAGAGGGATAGCCTGCTGCTCGCCTCGTTTTGCTTGATCGAACAGGGACTGTGCCAGTTCCGGTGCGCCTGCTTCTTCCGATCTGGACTTGACCTGTTTGAGCTCCGCAAGCGCTTCGTCGGCTCCCTTCTGGGCGTATCGGTCCAGCTGCACGGATAGCCGCCGTGCTTCCGGATCCGAGGGAGCGATCTTCAGCACCTCGCTGAGGACGCCCGTTGCCTGTTCGTACTTTCCGGCGGCATGTAACATTCTTGCCTGGCGGTTCCCCTGCTCGATTTTTTCGAGACGCTCGCGAGCCTGCTGCAGAATGGCCGTGGCATCGGAGTTGTCAGGCGCCAGTTCGAGCGCCTGCTGCGCTTCCGTGGCCGCATCGGAGTATTTCCGTGTTTCCAGCAAATGCCTGGCGGACTTCAGAGTGCGAGCAAGCTCCGCATCGGCTGGTGCCGCCGGGGTAGGGGGTGGAAATGATGGCGACCGAGGACTGGGCGTCGAGGAAACCGGTGGTGCCTGATCAGTCTCCGCCTTTCTCCACGGTGGACGAAAGACCAAAAACAGAACTATCGACAAAACTGCAGCCGAGAGAGAGATTGCTGCTATATAGCGAAACTTGGAGGGCTGCGGAGGTTGCTCTTTGGCTTCCTGCTCTGAAGGTAGCGGGGGTCTCACGGCGACCGCGCTCCGGAGGGAGGGAATGGATCGAGTTACTGCCGTCTTGTCTGAGGAGCTTTGTGAAGGAAGGTCCAGACTTAGCGTGGAGCCAGACGTTGGCTGGCTCCCGCCCAGGGAATGTCGGAAGGCTTCCAGCTCCCGCAGCATTTCATCCACTTGCTGAAAACGCTTTTCGGGTTCCTTTTGCAGGGCCCGGTCTATCATGTCCGATAGCTCATGAGGAATGTTCGGGTCGTGGTGCTGCATTGGAACAGGGTCGGCCTGAAGAACCTTGTAGATGACCGATGTGTAGGAGTCTCCTTCGAAAGGTTTGCGGTAGGTGAGCAACTCGTAAAAGAGTACACCGAGGGAAAAGATGTCCGTGCGGTGATCGAGGTTGGTGCCTTTGATCTGTTCCGGTGACATGTAGTTAGGCGTTCCCAGAACTTGACCGCTCCTCGTGATGTCGGATGAGACCATACGGGCCAAGCCAAAATCCAGGATCTTCACATGTCCCGACTTTGTCACGAGGACGTTCCCGGGCTTGATATCTCTGTGGATCACCTGATTCTCGTGGGCATGGATAACCCCCTCACAGATCTCGACCATCAGGCGCAGCTTGGCCGGCAGGGTCCAGGGGTCGCCCTTGGCAATCTTGCTTTTGAGATCCTCGCCATCGAGATACTCCATCGCGATATAAGCACGCCCGTTTTCTTCCCACAAGTCATAGATGGTAATGATGTTTTTGTGAGAAAGGAGCCCCGCGGAACGGGCTTCCCGAGTGAACCGCTCGCGCACCTCGGCATCGAGGTCAAGCTCGGTGGACAGGGTCTTTATCGCAACAATGCGGCCGATAACAGGGTCACGGGCCTTGTAAACAATTCCCATGCCGCCCTGGCCGATCTTTTGCAGGATTTCGTATTTACCTATCTTCTCCAAGGAACCAGCTTCGCTCTCATTCGCGGAAATATAGAACAGGCTAGGAGCAACAACAAGCCTAAACTCCCCTAGCTCCACTTGGTGGACACAAAGTTCACAAATCGGTCAAGTTTTGTATCATGGCCGGGACGGCCATGCCACGAAGCTAACGTGGCACGGGCGTCTCGCCCGTGAATGACTTGGCGGTATGGGGTGCTCACTCCCTATCCCCTAGCTCTGGAGAATGCCTCCTGATTCTCCGTGCCTTTGTGTCTTAGCGGTAGGATTTTGGAATTACTGTATAATACGGCGGCCATGACTAGCGCTAAAGAGTTCCTGGACGAGGGACGACTCGCCGCGGCGATCGAACGGTTAACCCAAGACGTGAAAGCCAGACCTGCCGACGTGGCGTCCCGCATTTTCTTGTTCGAGCTCCTCTGTTTTGCCGGTGATCTGGATCGCGCTGAGAAACAGCTCGATGTCGTGGCTCACCAGAGCCTGGACATGGAAGCCGGAACCAGCATTTACCGCCACGCCCTGGCGGCGGAGAGAATGCGACGGAAAGTATTTGATGAAGGCGCGCTTCCGGCGTTTCTGACAGCGCCGCCAGAACATGCGGCGCTTCATCTCGAAGCGCTGTCGTTGCAGCGTGAAAACGAGCCTGGCAAGGCGCGCGCGCTCCTGAGCAAATCGCTCGAGGTGCAGCCGAGTGTCTCCGGCCAGGTGGATGGTCGTCCGTTCGAAGAATTCGAAGATTCGGATCTATTTATCGGCCCGTTTCTGGAATTGTTCGTTCGTGACCGGTACGTCTGGCTGCCTTTTGAGGAGATCCGGAGCATCCAGGTCGGCAAGCCCAGGCACTTGCGAGACCTTATCTGGACCCAAGCCAAGCTGGAAGGGATTGCCGGCGATATCGGTGAGGTTCTGTTGCCGGTGCTCTATCCCGGAACCAGCAGTCACTCGAACGATTCGATAAAGCTTGGACGCATGACGGATTGGGTCGACATCGGGGAGGGTCTGGCGCGAGGCGTGGGACAACGGCTCTTCATGATTGACGGGGAAGAGCGCGCTATGCTACAACTAAACGCTATCAATTTTAACGTTACCGGCAGGCAATAGTACGATCCATTAAAGCGGAAGATGCGGCGGGGGAGTTTGAGTGTCCCCCCAGACTCCCCCCATGTTCTCACGTTCCAGCCATTACTTTGCGAACAGGCGAAGTCCGTGGTGGCCGGGGGGTTAGCTGTGGCAGTCGAACCGGTAATCAACCTGGAAGAGTTACTTGCGCCCATCTCGGGTGAGAATCCCGCCGGCGAAAACCTGCTCTATTCTGGACTGCACGACGACGTGCGCGAAGCACGCCGCGCTGAAGAGGCTCTCGATCAGGGAGAGTGGAAGCGCGAAATAAAGACCTCCGATTGGCCCAAGGTTGTCGATCTCTCCGCAAAAGCTCTCGGCTCAAAGACTAAAGACTTACAGGTCTGCGCATGGCTCGGCGAGGCGCTCGTAAGACTTTACGGTTTTGCGGGGCTGCGCGACTCGCTGCGGCTCATGCGCGGGCTGCTCGAGAACTTCTGGGACAAGGTCTATCCCGAGATTGACGGGGGCGATCTTGAGGCGCGGGCCAATGCTGTGGCCTTTCTAGACCGCCAGGCGGCGCGTGCCATCAAGGATGTTCCGATAACAAAGGCGGCTTCAAGTTCAGATTGCTCCTACGTGCACTGGGAGGATGCAAAGAGGTTCGACATCCCTGAAAGCCTCGAGGGGCTGTCGTCGGAGCAGATCGAACGTGTGAACCAGCTCAAGGAACAGGCTGAACGGGAAGGGAGGACGACCAGTGAGCGGTTTCGGATCGCAAAGAATGCCACGCGCCGCTCTTTCTACGAGGAGACTTTTGCCCTCCTGAGCGAGTGTTGGGACGAGTACAAGGCTCTGGACAAGGTAATGGATGAAAAGTTCCACAACCAGACGCCAGGGCTGGGTGGCTTAAGAAAATCTCTGGACGAAGTCCGCACCCTTGTTGAAAAGTTCGTCAAAGAGAAACGCGTCCTGGAACCTGACATAGCGGAGGCACGTGCGGCCGAGGGCGAACCAGCGGTGCAGGAAGCTCCAGAAACTCCCGCAGCGGCTTTCGGCAGCAGCGCGGGACCCATCCGCACTCGGGCCGACGCGCTTCGAAGACTTGCAGAAGTCTCGGATTACTTCAAGAGGACGGAACCGCACAGTCCGGTTTCATATCTCGTTCAGCGCGCTATCAAATGGGGACAGATGCCCCTGGAGTTGTGGCTGGAGGATGTCATCAAGGACGGCAACGTGCTCGCGCAGCTGCGCGAGACACTGGGAATCAAAACTTCGCCGGACCCGGCAGGGCAGGGTCCCTGAAGAAATCACGTGTACTGGCAACCCGAGAATCCTTTGCTGCCCGAGTCCTTCGCGTTTCTTGGCGTTTTAGCGCCTTCGCGGTGAAACGAGCCTGGTACGCTACCGTGAAGATTGGACCACCGGGGATTTTATTGGGAACGCACTGGAAAAAGGAGAGACGGTTTTTATGGCCAAAAAAGAAAGTACGCAGCACAAACTGGATCGCGTCCGCGCGCCGCGGGTCCAGATTACCTATGACGTCGACGTGGGCGGGGCAATCCAGCTCAAAGAGCTGCCCTTCGTGCTCGGCGTTCTGGGTGACCTTTCCGGCAAGCCGGCGGAGCCTCTGCCGAAGCTCAAGGATCGCAAATTTGTAAACATCGACCGCGACAACTTTAACCAGGTGCTGTCCGGTATGAAGCCGAGACTTGCCTACAAAGTCGATAACAAGCTGACCGACGACGCCACGAAACTCGGGGTGGAGCTTAATTTCAGGAATCTGGAAGATTTTGAGCCCGAGAATGTCGTCAACCAGGTTGAGCCTCTGCGCAAGCTGCTCGACGCGCGCCGCCGGCTGTCCGATCTGGTCCACAAGATCGATGGAAACGACAAGCTGGAAGAGCTTCTTCAGAGCGTGATCGGCAATACCGAGGCGCTCAAGAAGGTAGGCGCAGCCGCCGGCGTCGATGTCGAGACTGAAGAAGGCAAGGAGGGTGGCAATGAATAAGAAGACCGAAACCCAGGGAGCAGGCGCCCCGGGCGAGCAGGAAGGCGAAGGACAAGCCCTGTTGGAAAAAATCATTGACGAAGGGCGCTGGAAGGATCCCGCAAATCGCGCCCTGGCCCGCGACATCGTCGGAGAGCTTGCCCGGCAAGTTCTCGAGGGAGAGATCGTCGTCTCCAAGGACACCGAGGCGATGATCAACGCCAGGATCGCGCAGATCGACGCGCTGATTTCGAAGCAGCTCAATGAGATCCTGCACAATCCGGATTTCCAGAAGCTCGAAGCTTCCTGGCGGGGCCTGCACTACCTCGTCAATCAGAGCGAGACCGGCACCATGCTGAAGGTTCGGGTGTTGAATGTTTCCAAGAAGGAGCTCGTTAAAGACCTCGAGAAGGCGGTGGAGTTCGACCAGAGCGCGCTGTTCAAGAAGGTCTATGAGGAAGAGTACGGGATGTTTGGAGGCGCGCCCTTTGGCGCCTTGATCGGCGACTATGAGTTTGGCAAGCATCCCGAGGATATTTCTCTTCTGGAAAAAATCTCCAACGTGGCGGCTGCCAGCCACGCGCCGTTCATCTCCGCGGGAAATGCCGAGCTGCTGAACCTGGAGAGTTTCACGCAGCTGGATCAGCCCCGGGATCTGGCCAAGATCTTCGATACAATGGAATACGCCAAATGGAAGTCCTTCCGGGAATCAGAAGATTCCCGCTA
>QHZE01000361.1 GCA_003225335.1 Acidobacteriota bacterium | reverse complement strand
TCCAGCCATCCACATCGTAAAACCGTAAGGATTGTGATCCCGCCCGTCGCTTCCTTCCACGACCGGCGTGCGCCCGAACTCCCCTCCCCAGAGCACCAGCGTGTCTTTGAGTAAACCTCTCGATCTCAGATCTTTCAGCAAGCCCGCGATCGGCAGATCGACTTCACGAGCATTCTGCGTGTGCAGACGCGCAAGCTCGGTGTGCTGGTCCCACTTGTAGCTGTGAGAACACTGGATGAACCGGACATTGCGCTCCGCAAGCCGGCGCGCCAGCAAACACTGCCAGCCGAAATCGCGAGTCTCGTCGCGATCGAGCCCGTACAGTTTTCGCGTGACCTCGGATTCCTTTTCGATTTCAAATGCTTCCGGAGCCTGTGTCTGCATTCGAAATGCCAGCTCGAAGGCCTGAATCCGGGACTCAAGCTCCGGATCGCTTTCTCTCCCCAGAAGGTGGCGGCGGTTCATCTTCTGCACCATATCCAGCTCGTAGCGCTGGTGTTCGGGACTGAGCTCCTTGCCGATCAGGTGCTCGATGGGTTCCTTCTGAATGTCGTCGACCTTGAGCCCTGCGTTCCCTATGGCCGTTCCCTGGTAAGCCCCCGGCAGGAAACCTGAGCTCCAATTCTTTGCTCCGCCGTGCGCCAGCGTGGGTTTTATCGTGACGAAGCCGGGAAGATTCTGGTTCTCGCTTCCCAATCCATAGAGAACCCAGGATGCCATGCTGGGCCGGATGAATCGCGGCGAACCGGTATGCAACTGCAGCAACGCGCCGCCGTGATCCACGGCATCGCCGACCATCGATCGAATCACGCAAAGCTCATCGACGCAGGTCGCGACGTGCGGAAAGAGCTCGCTCACTTCGATGCCGCTCCCGCCATGTTGTTTGAATTCCCAAGGAGACTTCATCAGCCCGCCGACGTTTCCCTCCGCGAAGGTGAGCGGTCGCTTGAAAGGAAGCGGCTTGCCGTGATCCCGAATCAGCCGAGGCTTGGGGTCGAACGTATCGATGCTCGATGGGCCGCCGTGCATGAAGAGAAAGATCATGCGCTTGGCCTTTGGCTCGAAATGGGGTCTCTTCGGAGCGAGGGGATTGTCACTCGACTGCGGCGCCCCGATCAACTTGCACTCTTCAGACAGCAGGGCGGCGAGCCCTAACATGCCGAAGCCGCAGGCGGAATGGCGGAGCAGCCAGCGGCGCGACATCGAACGATCCATAATGGGATTCATGTTTGTGCTCATTCGAGGTAGATAAATTCGTTGGAAGCCATCAGAGCGCGACAGAAACTCTGCCAGGCCTTCAGCTCGGACTCCGGGCCTCCAAGCCGTTGTTGAAAAGCGCCGATGTATTGAAGCGCACCGGAGGTCTCATCCGAATCCGGCTTGCGCCCCACAGCGATCACATAGGCTCGCTCGATGCGCCGGGCGCCGGCGGCTGCATCGGCCAGGAGGAATTTCGCGAAAGCGAGAGAGCGCTCCGCCACGAACCTGCTGTTCATCATGAACAACGCCTGCGGAGCCACGTTGGTGCGCATCCGGCCTTCACTGGTGGTCGTGGCATCGCCGAAATCGAACAGATTCAGAAGACTTGGCAGATTGGAGCGCCGGAGCGGAAGATAGACGGTGCGCCGGCGGCTCTCATCCGGATTGAAGCTCAGACGCTTTTCGCTGTTTTCCCCGTCGGTCCCGCTGCCCGACTGCAGAGTGCCGCCGATCGTTGCATCCAACGATCCATCGAAGCTGAGGAACGCGTCCCGGATTTCCTCGACCTGCAAACGCCTGCGGTTGAACCGCGACACCAGCCTGTTGCCCGGGTCCATCTCCACTTGCTCGCGCGAGCCGATACTGCTCATGCGATAGGCGCTCGACAGCATGATCAGCCGGTGCATTGCTTTCACGGACCAACCGCTCTCGACAAAACGGCGGGCCAGGTAGTCCAGCAACTCGGGATGCGTGGGGGCTTCCCCTAATTTCCCGTAATTGCTGGCGGTGCGCACCAGACCCTCGCCGAAGTGCCATTGCCAGATCCGGTTGGTCATCACGCGGGCTGTCAGAGGGTGATTCGGACTCGTGAGCCAGCGGGCGAGCTCGAGCCTGCCACTGCGGCCGTCTGATACCGGGGGCTTGTCTTCGCCGGTGAGAATGACCGGAAATCGCTTGCCCACCTCTTCGCCCACGTTGTTGTAGTTCCCGCGGACAAAGACCCTCTGTTTCACGATGGCGCCATCGGCGACGGCGCAGGCCATGGGAGGCTCCGGCGGCGCCGCCTTTTTGAGCGCTTCGATTTCCTCCCGAAGTTGCGAAAGACGCTGCCTGGCGTCCGGGGAAAGGTATCGCTCCTGCTCTTTTTCGGAAAGACCAAAGGGACCTTTCGCGGAAGAAACCTCGGCAAAGAATCGGTCTTTGACTGCATCCGGCTTTGGCCGTTCTGGAGGAGGCATCTGGTTCTTGAGCGCCGACTCAACTTTTTTCTTCCATTTTGACAGCGTCTCTTCCCATAGAACGGCCGCGGCTTCAAAACGCTTCTGATACTCCGCCGCAATTCGGCCGGCGGAAGAGTCGTCCGCCTTGTGCCAATCGTCAAGATGCGGGCGCGGCGCTTCGTCCTGCTCGAGATATTTCACCCATTTGTCCAGGACCGCGGCATCCAGTCCTTGCCGCTGAGCCGTGTCGGAGACAGTGGTTGCCTGCCGGTGTATGGCCCTTGCCGCGAGCATGTAATCGGCCAGTCTCGGCCGCAGACGCGTGGCGAACTGGCGCGCTTCTTCTTCCTGCAGCTCGTCAAGCTCTGTTTTTTTCTGCTCGATCCGGTTCTGATATTCCTGGTAATGAGCGTAGACCTCCTTGGGCACCAAGGGCTCGAAGAAGAGTCTGGACACGGTCCCTTCGATTTTGCTGAAGGATTTGGTGCTCGCGAAGATTGAGGCTAGCGAATAGTAGTCTTTGGTGGAAATAGGATCGAATTTGTGGTCGTGGCAGCGGGCGCAGGCGACGGTAAGCCCCATGAAGGCCTTGGACGTCACGTCGATCTGCTCATCCACGACGTCGTAGACCATCTGCATCTTGTCTTGTTGAGCGACCGGCTTCGGTCCCAGGGCCAGAAACCCCGTGGCAACGATTCCATTGGCGTTGACTTCCCCGGCCTTGCCGGCAGGGAGGAGGTCCCCTGCGAGCTGCTCCGTCAAGAAGCGGTCATAGGGGAGGTCCCGGTTGAAGGCATCGATCACATAGTCGCGGTAACGCCAGGCGTATGGGTAACGGTGGTCCTCATCGAGACCTGTGGAGTCGGCGTAGCGCGCCACGTCTAGCCAGTGCCGGCCCCAGTGTTCGCCGTAACGGGGAGAGGTGAGCAGCCGCTCGACCACACGGCCAAAGGCGCCGGGCGAGCGATCCGTCAGAAAGTCTGCGATCTCTTTTTCGGTAGGCGGAAGACCGGTGAGATCGAACGTCGCGCGACGCAACAGCGTCCATTTGTCGGCCGGAGGCGCAGGCTTCAGTCCCTTGCTTTCGAGCTTTGACAGGATGAAGCTGTCGATCGGGTTGGAAATCCAGCCGCGGTTCTTCACCGGAGGCGGGACGCATTCTGCCACCGGCTGAAACGACCAGAATTCCCGCTGCTCTTTCGTGAAGCCGGCCGGTTTGGACGCCGGCGCGGGCGTCGCTACGGCTTCCGAATCAGGCCATGAGGCTCCCATCTTGACCCAGGATCTGATGTCTGCGATCTGCTCGTCGGGCAATTTGCCCGTTGGAGGCATCTTGAGCTTTTCCTGGTAGCTCACGACCGCGACCAGACGGCTGTTTTCAGGTTCGCCCGGGATTACGACGGGGCCGCTTTCGCCGCCTTTGAGAAGACCTGCGGCCGTCGACAGGTTGAGACCGGCCATTTGAAGTTCTGAGCTATGGCATTTGAAGCAGTGTTGCGCGAGCACCGGCCGGATCTTCGTTTCGAAGAATTCGGCGGCGCCCGGAGATTGAGCGG
>QHZE01000360.1 GCA_003225335.1 Acidobacteriota bacterium | reverse complement strand
CTTTGTGCTGGACGCTGGCCATATCGTTCAAGCCCAGGCTGCGCTGGTAATGCAGGACTCGCGTGACCCGGTTGAGTCGCTGAAGAACTAGCAGCGTTGTATTTTTCGTGGTACTCGAAAGGGGGGCTGCTCCTGGCGGCCCCCTTTTTGTTTTCTGTACTCTGTTGCAATGCGTCTCGTGTCACGAATGTCACAGTGCAGCCCAGCCGCAACCAAAAGTAAAATCACACCCCACTGCGCTCTTTGGAGTGCGGCAGCTTGCTGCCGCTTTGGCGCGGATGGAAATGGTCCATCGCCCTTAAAGCGTCCCGCAAAGCGGGACGCACTCCAAAGAAGAGCCGCAAAAAACCTTGGAAGGAAAACACGCATTCACAGCGTAGTGCTACGGATTACACGAAAACACACGGGCGGTTCGTGTAGTTTTTGCGTCACGCTCATCAATGGCATTCGCCGTCCTGTGATCGAAGAAAATTCGTGGAATTCGTGAAATTCGTGGCAAAGTGTTTCCGGCGTTCTTTCCCCAGCTTCCTCCCGAGACTGGGGTAACGCGACGGAGGGATCGTAGTATGAGAGGGGCTTCGCCAGGGAGGCGGCAGCTTATTTCGGCAATCATCGCGGTACCCTTGCTTTGGGCTGTTTGCAGCGCGCAGTCCAGCCCGCAGAACCTGGATCGGCTGTACGTGAGAGCCAGGACCTACTGGGATGCAGTCAAATCTGGAGACCTGCAGGGGGCGGCGCGGTTTGTTCTTCCGGCGGACCGGGAAGCTTTTCGCAAAAGCGCGCTGCCGAAATTCACGGGCTTTTACATCGAGGGCTTTCAGTTTGCGAAGGAAAGCGTGCAACTGGTCGTACGCATTACCGTCGTCGACGCAAGGCTGCCCGCGCCCATAGAGGTTCCGCTGAAAAATGAATGGGTGCGCGCCGGTGCAGACTGGTTCCTCCGTCCCCCGCGCGGTGACATCCGCGCGCTGTTTCATGGCCCTGACATGTCGAAGAATCCACGCGCGGAGGAAGCGGCCGCAACGGTTCGCTCCCATCTGACCTTGGAACAGACGGCGATCGATTTGGGCACGGTGCGAAGAGAGAAACGGTTTCGGGGGGCGCTCCGTTTCCGTTGCACGGCAGATCAGCCCCTGTCCTACTCGTTTGCCGAACCGCAACTGATGCCATTGCACGACGTGCTACCGGAGCTCAAGGCTCCTGGGGGTGAGATCCCGTTCGAGCTCAATACCTTGCGTTGGGCTGGACCCATACAGAAGACGTTTCATCTGACTGTGGAGTACCTGGGCCAGGTGATAGAGTACCCTTTTGAAATCCGCGCGACAATCTATGCCCCGCTCGTCGTCACGCCTGAAACCCTGCACTTCAAGACAGGGGAGCAGGAAGCGGTTTTGACGCTTTCTAACAATACGGACAACGTACTCCGCATCCAGCAATTCTATTCACCCACGAATTCCTTCACCGCGGGACCTGTTCCGACGGAGGTTTTGCCTCACAACTCCGCACCGATTGCCATCAAGGCGATCCGGGCAATCGGTTCAGACAGCCAGTTCGACGTCGTGACATTGTCTTTTGCGACCCCGTTTGAGGGTATGGACGGCATCGATGTCCCTGTTGCCATCAATTATCGTGCCCCGAAGCCGCCAAAACCGCTCTCGAACCGCACCCCCCAGGAACTCGAACAGATCCTGCGCCGCAAGAACCCGCGATAGGGGCGCAAAAAATCTCACCACAAAGACACGAAGCCACGAAGAACCTTTGTGTCTTCGTGGCTTCGTGGTGAGTTTTAGGGTTGTCGAGTGTATCGGGCGTGAAACGGGGAGGTGGAGAACGATGAGGCGCGAGCTCTAAAGCGCTTCCGAATCATGAAAAGCAAGTTTTGAATTCCGTCTCTCCAAGGTCTGAGCTTGATCTCCCCCATCCTGTTGGAGTAATCGATGTATATTTCTTTGAATCCAATCCGCCGGTTCCGCATAGCCTCGATCTTTATCTCTTCACTGAAGGCCATGCCGTCGCTGACCAGCTTCATCTCCAACAGGCTTTGCCGATCGAACACCCACATGCCCGACTGTGAATCCCGCACCCAGCGAAAATAGAGCAGCGACATCGCCAGACTCAGGAGCTTGTTTCCGACCCAATGCTTGGCCGACATGGCCTGCCTGTCCTTCAAGGGGAACCGCGAGGCGGAGAGGAAGCGCACATCGGAGCGAAGAAATACTTCCAGCAGATAGGAGATTGCATTCACGGGATACGAGTGGTCGCCGTCCAGGGTGACTATGATGTCTCCTTGCGCCTGGAGAAGCCCCGCTTTGTAGGCACGGCCGTATCCGCGGATCTTCTCGTGAATGACCCGGGCGCCCAGGCGGTTGGCAAACTCCGCGGTCCGGTCCGTGGAATCATTGTCTACGACGATGACCTCATCCACGAACGAAGGCACACGCGAAAGGACTTCGACAATGCCTTTCTCCTCATTAAGACACGGGATGACGACGGTGATCCTTCGGTCTTTATACACGAGGTTGGATGGTAGCATAAACGGACAGGAACCAGGAATTCAAGAATCCAAGAATTCAAGAATGGGTGTAATTAGAAGAAGTGCGAGTCACGTTTCATAAATACGGTCACGGATTTCGCCCCAGCGGGGCGAAAGGAAATTAGCCGGGGGTGAGCGAAGCGAGCCCCCGCGTAGAAGAGGAACGTGGCACGGGCGTCCCGCCCGTGTGAAACCGTGCAGCAGAAAGACAAGTCAGTCATGGCCGGGGCGGCCATGCCACGAAAACGACAACGATACGCACCCTTTCTGTGCGAGCCCTAAGCTCCCGGCGCCCTTCCAGGGCGCGCAGGCCTATCTGAAAAAGACGTTGGCTTATTCATGGAATCATGTGCTTGGTGACTCGCACCTTTGATTGCATCCTCCAAGAATTCGAGAATTCAATGACTGCCGGAGCGTCGTTTATTCTTGGATTCCCTGATTTGACTTTGACACGCAAGCCTGGATGCTTAGAATTGAATTCAATGGAAGCGTGCCCCAGTCCTACAGGTTCGAGCGCAAGTAAATCTCGCTGGATCAAAACAGGCCTTTCAATAACGTGCGCGGTCCTGTGCGGGGCCGCACTGGATTACGTGAGCGGGCCGGTCAGGGCTCTCCTGCTCGAGCGAGAGGCACATGCCGTCTTACGGGCTGTCACCCAGGAGCCCACCGCTCCGTATCGGGGAATATGGTTGGAATACGGAATTCGAAAATTGGTCAAGGCCTGCGAGCTCGATCCGCTGAACCAGAGCGTCCGTCTCTTGCTGGGAACCGCCTATCTTCTGGATGGGCGGTTGGAGCCCGCGCTCGATAGCTTCAAGAACGCGGAAAGGATCCGGCGTGATCCGAGAGTGTACACGGACATGGCATTCTGCTACATGCAGATGAGGGAGTGGCAGCGCGCCCGGGACTGCCTCGAGTTGGCGCTGAGCTTCAAGCCGGACTTTCAGGATGCCCTGGATTATCTTGCGGAGCTTAATAAGAGAAAGCCGGTTCAGTAAGGTGTTGAACAGAAGTACATCCAAGGGAGCTGCGCGCGCTTTCGACCTGCTGGAGTCCTTCGCCCTCTACGCACTGGCTGTGGCGACGCCGCTCTTCGCCATTCCGGGCGTGACTGAAGCCTACAGAACGCCAAAGGAGGCGCTTGTCCGGGCAGCGATAATTCTTTACGTGACCGCATGGGTATTGAAGCGGATTTGGGCTGAAGACTTGGTCGCCAGTCTTCGCGCGCTTCGAGGGGTGCCCGCTTTCCTGCCCTTCACCGGACTTGTGATCTGGACCTTTTTGGCCGGGGTTTTGTCGCCCAGTTCCCGTTCCAGTACCGAGATCCCGTTGAATATCGCTCTGTTCTACGTATTTTACGGTCTCAGCTTTTTGGAATGGGCGCCTGTACTGGCGAGGCGCTGGATTACCCTGGCCCTGGTAGCGGGGGTCTTTAACGGCGCTTTGATGTGCATTCAGCGAGCGAAAATTCCCCTGGGTGGCTACCTGGCCTACAACATGAACATGCACGAACGTTACCGCATGGGGGGGCTCATAGGAAACCCTCACGATGTCGGGAACTATCTGGCGCTTCTTTTTCTGTTGGCCTGTGCCGCGGTGTTCATCGTCCGCAGATGGTATTGGAAAGCCCTGTTTCTGGGCGCTCTTTCCTTATTTGCGCTTCTTCTGGCCTGGAACGAGACGTACACAGCTATCGTCGCTCTGCTGGTGGCGCTGCTTTCGTCTTGCGGCCTCCTGGCCCTCCGCCGCAGCGCGCTGCGTTTTCCTTTTGCGGTGCTTGTGATCATCCTGTTCATTTCCGGGGGGACGTCGGCCTGGCATATCTCCAAAGACCCGGATGCTCGCAACCGCTTCGCCAGGACTTTTTCAGCCTTGACGGCCGGTGACTGGAACGAATTCCTGCACGGCCGATACATCCCCTGGCACATGGCTTTAGAAATGATCCGCGACCGTCCTCTGTGGGGGCATGGCCCGGGTATATACGGCTATCTGTCTTTTGACTATCAAATCGAATTCATCCGTGCCCATCCCCAGAGCCGCTTGCGACCCGAAGAGGCATACTTCGATCAAACGCACAACGACTATCTTCAGGATGCGGCCGAGACGGGGATACCGGCTCTTTTCCTGGTTGGATGGATAGCTGTGAGTTACCTGCGGGCGGCCAATAAGGCGCTCACTCATGTACCGGAGGGCGAGCGGCCCGCCGCCGGCCCTGGGAGTGGGGCAAGGGTGCAAAGCCAAAGCCTCTTGCCGGGCTACAGTGTCCTGCCTCTTTTGGGGATCGCATTCGTTGTAGCTATGATTATCGGCGGGTTTGCCGGGTTTCCCTTCCGTTTAGCGATAACAATGAGCCTGTTCGTGCCGGTGGCCGGCATGTCTCTCTCGCGCGTGACAACCAATAATGAAGCCACAGATGAACACCGATGAACACACATGAACGAAAGTGACAAATGACAATGACAAATGAACAATGACAAGTAGATGTCAGAAGTCCGGCCCGCGAACTGCGATTTGTCATCGGTCATTTTTCATTTCTTTTTTGTCATTTACCAAATCTCTCACGCCGAGAGCGCAGGAGACGAGCCAATGAAAAATGATTTCGAATTATTTCAAATCTCAAATTTCAAATCTCGAATTTATTGAGCGGTTATGCAAGACAGGAGGGTGTTCCTCACTGGAGGCACAGGATTCCTGGGAGGCGCTTTGCTCGAGCAACTCCTCGAGCAAGGGTATGTGGTGCGCGCACTGGCGCGTCGTGCGCTGCCGCGGCACCCACAACTCGAAGTCGTTTCGGGGGACTTGTCGGACGCCGCAAAACTTGCGCAACAGATGAACGGCTGCAATGCCATCTTGCACTGCGCAGCGCTCGTTTCGACCTGGGCGCGGGACGAAAGCGAGTTCTATCGAGTGAATCT
>QHZE01000359.1 GCA_003225335.1 Acidobacteriota bacterium | reverse complement strand
GAAGGCGGGGGCCAGGTTCGAGCACGTTCCGGTACACGACGGGGAAGAGATCCGGATGGGTAAGGTTGTACTTCGTTTCCTGGAAACACCCGGGCACACCCCCGAATCCATTTGCATCCTGGTTTTCGATAGGGAGGAATCCGAGGACCCGCGAGCTGTCCTGACGGGGGATACCCTGTTCATCGGGGACGTAGGGAGACCTGACCTGCTCGGATCGAGAATGAGTCCGGACGTACTTGCGGGGATGCTTCACGATTCCCTGCACCAGAAACTTTTGACGCTGCCCGATCACGTCAAAGTCTACCCCGCCCACGGTGCGGGATCCATGTGCGGGCGCAACATTTCCAGCGAAAGAAGCTCCACGATCGGGCAGGAGCGCCGGCACAACTATGCGCTCGGGGAAATGTCCCGCGAAGATTTCATCAGTATGATGACCGTGGATCTTCCAGAAGCTCCCTCCTATTTCAGCCGCGATGCCGAGATCAACCGCGACGGGCCTCCGCTGCTGGCGCAATTGCCGGTGCCGGCGCTGCCGGCGGAGGAGGTGCGGCAGAGGGCGCGGCAGGGGCACATCGTGCTCGACACCCGGCCGGCAGCACAGTACGGCACAGGACACGTTCCCGGAGCGCTCAACATTGCCCTTGGCGGCCAGTTTGCTTCGTGGGCGGGAACTATGATACCCCCGGATGCGCCGATCATTCTCGTGGCTGAAGAGGAAGAACGGGTGCGCGAAGCAACAACCAGGCTGGCCCGGGTGGGCGTCGAGAACGTTGCCGGATATCTTGCCGGAGGCGTGCTGGCGTGGAACAGCGCAGGGCTACCGCTGGCTACAGTGGAACAGATAAGCGTCGAGGAGCTCGCCGCGCGCATCAAGGAAGACCGGACGCTTCAGGTGCTGGATGTACGGCGCCCTCCAGAGTGGAACGGGGGGCATATCCGGGAAGCGATTCACATTCCGCTGAACCGGCTGTCGCAGAACCTCGACAGGCTGGAAAGGCAAAGACCGGTCGCCGTGATTTGCGCGGGCGGCTATCGCTCCTCCATCGCGACCAGCATTCTGGAGCGCCAAACGTTTACCAGGATCACAAACGTCGTCGGGGGCATGACCGCGTGGCTCAACGCCAGACTGGAAGTCGTCGTCTGAATACCAGCAGAGGGGCGTGACTGCAAGCAGAGGAGCAGGGGAGCAGAGGAGCAGGGGAGATTCGTTTCTCCCCTGCTCCTCCGCCCCTCTGCTCGCAGTCAAGGGTTGGCAGCATGAATAACGTAATGATTCCGGTGTTGTGTCTTTCGCTTCTGTCGATGAGTGCCTGCAGATACGAAAAGACAATGGAAACCCAAAAGACGCCTGTGACGCAGGAGGCCCGGCGCATGGTCGGTGAGCTGGAGCGGCTCGGCAAGAACGGCGAAGACTTCCTCGTACTGGGAGTTGACGCTCCGGGCTTCGATGCGCTCGGCCAGAGGCAGAAGGTCCTCATCTACTATCTCTATCGCGCAGCCGTCGCCGGACACGTTATTGCGGATGATCAAAATCACAGGTACGCGGTCGAAATCCGCAACATGCTCGAGGAGATTTACCGCCATTCGGACGGGATGGACGAAAAGACGAAGCTTGCCGTGCACGACTATCTCAAATACATCTGGATCAATCATGGGCGCTACGACCACGACTCCCACGTCAAGACCCTGCCGAATTATCTGACGCGCGAGATGCTGGAGCAGGCGGCCGAATTCGCCCAGGCGCGCGGAGCGAAGTTCGAACTGCGGCAGGAAGAAACGCTGGCAGCCAAACTGGAGCGCCTGGGTCCCATCATTTTTGACCCGAACGTGGAGCCCATTCAGACTAACCAGAAGGAGGGGGACGACATCATAGCAACCAGCGCGGTGAACCTCTATGACCGGCGGCTCACGCAGCGACACATCCAGAGCCTGCCCCTGGAATGGCAACAGAGGCTGAACGTCCGCTTTGCCATGGAAAGCGGCAAAGTGGCGCCGCAGGTCTACAAAATCGGCGGACTGTACGGAAAGGACTTGGAAACCGTCAGCTTTTTCCTCAAGAAGGCCTTGCCCTATGCGGAGAGCGAGGAGCAAAAATTGGGGATTCAGGCTCTTCTGGATCATTACGCCACCGGGGATGAAGAAAAGTTCCGTCAGTATTCGATTCACTGGCTGCGGTCGGATACGGTCGTCGACTACCTCAACGGCTTCATCGAAACCTACATGGACCCCCGGAGCGTCATCGGCCAGTTTGCGGGGAACGTCAGCTTCGTGGCCGATTCCACCTTGATCGAGCGCTTGGCTGCCAACGCTCTGTACTTCGAGAAGAAGATGCCCTGGCAGGATGAGTTCAAGCTGGAGAAGATCGCCAAACCGGTCGCGAATGTCGTGAACGTAGTGGTCGAAACGGGTGACAGCGGTCCTGTTTCCCCGGCGGCCTACAACCTGCCGAATTATGCCGATCTGCGCCGGGACTATGGAAGCAAGAACATCATTCTTCTGAACATCGAAGAGGCGCGCTCGGAAAAGATCCGCGAAGCGACGATCAACGAATTCTATCTGCCGGACTACCGGAAGGTCGTCCACGAATTCGGCGACCGCGCGCGCCAGTGGGAAGTATACATGCATGAAGTGATCGGTCACGGTTCGGGAAAGCCCGCGGCCAGCCTGAGAGTCGATCCAGCCGTGGCCATCGGCCGCGCGTATTCCTCCCTGGAGGAATGCCGCGCCGATCTCGTAGCGCTCTATCATGTCTTCGATCCGAAGCTGGTCGAAATCGGCGCGTTCACAGCCGCCCAGCAGGGGGACGTCGCCCGGGCAATGTATCTGACGTACCTTCAGGGGCAGATCAACCGCTACCGCATGTATGAGGATGATTTCGTTCGAGAAGCGCATCAGCGGGGCAGCCAGCTCATCCTGGGCTATCTGTTGGAAGGGGGAGAAAAAGCGAATCAGGACTACGGGACTCGCGTGATTCAGCAGGATGGAAACTACTATCTCCGGCTCGAAGATCTCGAGAAAGCTCGCCATGGCGTTGGCGACCTTCTGGTAAGGCTCCAGACCATAAAATCCAAAGGCGACTCAACCGCCGCTGGCCGGGTCTTCGATCGCTTCGGCACGCGGGTGAACCCCGAGTGGCGGAACAACATTCGCGCCCGCGCGGCCAGACTGAAGCTGCCCAACAAGACCGCGTTCGTGTTTCCGCGCCTGGAGCCGATTCTGAAGGGGAGCGAGATCGTCGATGTGAAGTTGCTTGTGGACGAGGACCTGACAGCACAGCAGCTCCGCTTCTCCCGGCTTCGCTTCAACACGCAGATCCCCTGATTCAGACATCAGACTTCAGACCTCAGACCTCAGACCGACGCTCCGATGAACTCCGAGTCTGAGGTCTGAAGTCTGATGTCTGAGGTCTGAGGTCTGAATAGTTGTGATATGATCCTTGCGTAACTGCAATCCTCTTCGAGGTGGGTTCCTCATGGCAGAGGCCAAGTCAGCCTTCAAGGAAGGCTTGGAA
This sequence comes from Acidobacteriota bacterium, assembly GCA_003225335.1. GTDB lineage: Bacteria > Acidobacteriota > UBA6911 > UBA6911 > UBA6911 > Gp18-AA60. The sequence continues at coordinate 1,705 of QHZE01000359.1, read as the reverse complement.
GACATCGTAGCCACATCGTCGTCGATCTGCTACATCGACGGCGAAAAGGGAATCCTGTCTTATCGCGGATACAACATCCACGATCTTGCCCGGCATTCTACCTTCGAGGAAACGGCTCACCTTCTCTGGTTTGGCGCGCTACCCACGCGGCCGGAGCTGGAGGACACCCGGCGGCAGATGGCGATGTACCGCGGGCTGCCGCGGGAAGTGCAGGATTTCCTCTGGGGCATGCCGAAGGAAGCTGTCCCGATGGACGTGCTCCGGACCGCAGTTTCCCATCTCTCTCTTTTCGACCCCGATTTGAAGTCCAGTACGCGCGAAGCCAATGTGCGCAAGGCATTCCAGCTTACCGGGCAGGTGGCCGCGATTGTGGCGGCCTTTCATCGCTTGCGCCAGGGAATGAGCTATGTCGAGCCGCGCCCGGACCTGTCCCATGCTGCCAACTTCCTCTACATGCTCAACGGAGAGATGCCCAGCGTGATGGCGCAGCGCGCATTCGACGTGGCGCTGATCCTCCACGCCGATCACGAGCTCAATGCCTCGACATTTGCCGCTCGAGTAACGGCCGCCACGCTCAGCGACATGCATGCCGCGGTCGTCTCCGGAATAGGATGCCTGAAGGGTCCGCTTCACGGGGGAGCCAATGAAGCGGTTATGAAGATGCTGCTTGAAATCGGAACGCCGGATCGAGCCGAAGCCCATCTGCGCAACCTTCTGGCCAACAAATTGAAGGTCAGCGGGTTCGGCCACCGAGTCTATACCACGGAAGATCCGCGCGCCACCCACCTGCGCCGGATGTCTGAAGACCTGAGCCGGCAAAAGGGGGACCTCAGATGGTTCGACATATCGCGGATTCTCGAGACCGTAATGAAGAAGGAAAAGCGTCTCAACGCGAACGTCGATTTCTACTCGGCTTCAACGTACTACATGTTGGGAATCCCCATAGATCTTTACACACCGATCTTCGCTGTGAGCCGGATCTCCGGTTGGACCGCTCACATCATCGAGCAGCACGCCAACAACCGCCTGATCCGTCCGCGTGCGGAGTACACCGGCGCCCTGCCCGATCAGCCCTACCTCCCTATCGAACAGCGGTAGAAGCGGGAATCCAAGAATTCAAGAATCCAAGAACGCGTAACCAAGAGGCAGTCCCACTGCCTGGCCTCTATTCTGAATTCTTGAATTCTTGGATTCTTGAATTCTTGGATTCCTTCTTCCCCCGCTTTGCCCAAATCGTCAACCTTACGTAATCCAGAAGGTACGGACGCCCGAACGTTTTTTCGTACAGCGCGAGAAACGACTCCACGTAGGCCTCCTTCAGGTCCGTCGTGGGCAGCTGCGAGAGGTCGGGAACGAGAATTACGTTTCTGACAAAATCTCTGAAGCTGGACCGCGTAGAGAAGCGGGTGGGGGCCTTGTGCAGGCGGACCTGAATCTCCTGAAACCCTATCTCGCGGAGCAGCATCCGCGTGGCGGAAGGGGCGGCGTAGTTTAGCGGCCTCCGGAAATCCCGAAAATGGCGCCGGAACAAAGAAAGCTTTGACAGGAGAGCGGTCAGCGTGGCAATCCGGCGGAGATTCCCAGCTCCGCCGTATTGGGCTACGAGCCGCCCGCCGGGGGCGAGCCAGCGATGGATGTTTTGGAAGAGGCGCGTGTGATCGCGGATCCAGTGGAACACGGCGTTGCTGAAAACAAGCTCGAACTT
>QHZE01000358.1 GCA_003225335.1 Acidobacteriota bacterium | reverse complement strand
CGCCACTTGCTGGAGTTCAATCTTCTGGCCCGGCGCCAGCCAGCGGCGCGGGACGCCGGCGAGCAGCCAGAGGGTGTCTCCCTCCTCGCGGACCAGCGTGTCCCTCACCCGGTTGAGGAATCGGGCCTCGTCAGGAACCTTATAAAAGGGACCGCTGCCGTGCACCCACTGGTGATATTCCTCGGTGAAGGCATTCACGTCCGGGTAGTAACAGGCGACGAAGTCGTTGTACAGATTGCGAATCGCCGCCGAAACCTCGTTCCGCCGTAAGTAAACCAGCGCCGGGTTCTGGAGATTCGCCTGGAAGACCATCCCGCCGCGGCTGAACCAGTACTGGTCATCCACCCAGCCATGCACGTTCAATCCCAAGGGACTCGAAAGCGTGACGTTATCCTCCCAGTCGTTCAGCACCCAGTCAGCGAAGGGCTCGTCGGCGTGGAGGATATTTGTGGAAAGCAGGATCATGGGGCCGTACAGAACCTCACGATCCGCTGCCAGGCGGAAAAGCGGCCGGGCCTTTTGCGGGTAACGCGCGTAATAGGCCACTCGTTGCGGCCCGAACAAACGGAATCGCTGGTAAGGCAACGGCGGCACCCAGGGCACGTAGGCGCCGTCGCGCAGACGTACGACGGGCGATCGCTCGGAGGCGCGAATTACGGCGGCCCGCAAGTCCCGCGTGTATGCTGCCGCCGCCTCGGCATAGCGCTGGGCGTCTGGAGCGCCGGCGTCTCGAAGGGTCTCAGCCAGCCTGGTCATTCCTTCCGCCGCAAAAGCATTCACGGCGAACCAGTGGCCCCAGTCCCGATTGTCCTCGAGGTGGCCCGCCGGCAGCAACCCGTACTCCGGGACCTTCTTTCCACCCTCCGTCAGCTCGGTCAGCTTCCGCTGGTCAATGATCCAGTCCGCAGCGCGTCTCATACTGTCGGCGTTCTGCCCAAGCCACGCCTTGTCTCGCGTAAACCAATAGTGCTCGGCCAGCGCCCACAGCACCGTTCCGTGGTCCAGGTTGTACTGCGACGCTGTGTAGTCGTACTCGTCGCTGACCCGGGCTCCGTGATAGACCGCGCTTTGATCGCCAGTGTACGTTCCCTCGAAGGGTTTCGAACCCTGCAGGCGCACGAACGTCTTGAGATATGCGGCGGCGAGTTCGTGATCTCCCAGGGCGTCGAGCATGACGCACTGAAAGGCCGCCTCGTTCGCGAACACCTGATAGACGTAGCTTGCGGCCGGGACCATGTAAAGACCGCTTTGCGGATCTTTCGTGGCGCTGATGCGGATATGGCAGACCACGGCCCGCGCAAAGCTATAAAACCGAGGCTCAGGAACGTTAAAGGGGACAGCGTGCGCGGTGACACCCTGCCAGTACCGGACGACCCGCGCGCGCTCGACGTCGTAGTCCAGTCCTCCAAGTTGTGCCCGTTCCGCCGGCATCAGGCGAGGAACGAACGGAAGCGCAATGACAGCCGAGCTCTCTTCGCCGGCGTCCAGCGGCAACTCGATGTGGACTCCATTAAAGGTCTTCGTGCCGTCGGAAACCTGGGCCGTCGAAACACGAGCCGACCCCGGCAGGCGCAGCCGCGCGCGGACCAGCTCACCATTCCCGGCAAGCAACTCGCCCTCCTTGAACGTGACCGTTTCGTCCGGCTCCGTGGCGAGCCAGAGATGCGCGGTCGCTCGATTCGCCGCCAGGTTGCGCGCCGCGAGCTTGATCATCAGAACGGCAGGAGTTTCTTCGCTGCGTCCCGAGTCATTCGGCGCGAGCGGGCCGGAAAGAAGCGTCGCAAAGCCCTCCTCGACGTACTCAATGTTTTCCGCCGTCCACTTCGCGACGGCGACCGGGAGATCGTCTTCCAGCACGGATAGCGTGGAGTCGTGCCACCCTGGACGCAAGTTCGGCGCTGCGCCGGTCCCCAGTCGCCACGCGATGCGGTCGCCGTTCCAATCCAGTCGCTTCAGCTCGGCGCCTTTAGCCTTCGTGTCCTTTTTGCTGATGTGAATATTCCCCCCCCACTCGAAGGCGAATTTCTGCCAACTGGCATCGGCAGCCAGGGGCAGATAAAGTCGCTCGCCTTCCCGCTGAGCCGGATCCAAGGGCGGGATTTCCCGCGAGGCGCGCTCGTACGTCTGCTCCGGCTCGCGCTTGATCCTGTCGCGGATTTCCCTTCCGCCTTTCACGATGGACGGCGAGAAATTATGTGGGTGAGAGGCGAGTACAACGTAGGCGTGAAACGCCGGAACGTAGACGGGGCCCTTTTCGACATCCGGCAGAGCAAACGAGAATGTACGGTCGCTGGCGTTGAGTGTCACCACGGTGACGTCGTTCGAGCCCGGCAGACCCGGTTCTGCCGTGTCCACGGTCACGATCAGGCCCTTGGAACCACGTCCCGAGGTTACGCGGAAATGAGACTGTGACGCCGCGTCGCCTTCGGAGCCCTTCCACACAGCGACCTTTCTTAGCCATCCGTTGTAGACCTCGAGGTTTCCTTCCCACAGATGACTCGCCGTTTCGCCAGCCCCGAGCTCGACTCGCAACCTGACCGGCTTGACCCTCGACCCATTGAAAACCTGAACCCCCTCTATGCCCGGGTCAGCCGCGAAGACAAGCCTGAATTTAATGGTCCTGCGATAGTTGACGCCGGGCAGGTTGTTAGCCAACGGATTTTCGGTACTCTCGAGCGGCAGGAAGCTGACGCGGCATTCTTCCGCGCTGCAATCTTGCTTGATCGCCGCCGTCAGCCATTTTCCATTCCACGGATCATCCACCGGGTCCTCGACCGAAGGCATATGCGGCGGCTGGTACGGCCAACTCCGGAACCAGTACTGGGCCTCGAACTTTCCCGGGTCTTGTTTATAGTGGAAACGCACTTCGCTGATATCACGTTCTTCGGTCCATTGAAGCCCGTAAACATAACGGCCATCCGCAGTCTGTTGTGCGTCTGCGCCAGCGTTCCGGGCCTCGTCGTAGTCAAACTCGAGCGGCGAGGTGTGCCGATCAAACACGCAGCAGCGCCTCGCAAACGGCGCGATGTCAAAATCGACGCCTGAAGCGGCAGCGGCCGGCGACAAGCCGACGGCCGAAACGATCGCAACTATCGCAGCGACAAAGGCAACGAATACGATACGCATGAACTTCTACTATGCCGCGCGGCACCACACGACGAAATCAGGATTGCCTTCGACCCTGCGCCTGGCTCGCTTGGCAATCAAGCCGCCTGCGCGTGAGCAGGCCCTACATCGTAAAGACCAACTTCATCAGCGAAGACGCTCCGCTCGCCAGGTCATCGAACATCGACTGCCCCTCCTCCAAGCGCGCCTCGGAGACAAAGGATGCTATCGGGAAGGTCTTTTCCGCCAGAATTGACATTGAACGCTCAAAATCCTTCAGCCCGTACGCGTACGACCCCTTGATTTCGATCTCCCGTGTCACAACAGATCGGCCGTCAAGTTCCGTTTGGTCGCCGCCGAGACCGATCCAGACTACTGTGCCGCCGCGCGCGGCACAAGCGACGGTGTTCGCCCGGCAGTCAGGATGTCCCACGGCGTCGACGGCAAAGTCCACGCCGCGGCCTTCGGTCCATTCAAGGATCGCCTGCACGGGATTCGATTGTGATCCATTGACAACCAAGTCTGCCCCCAGCTCTTTCGCAGTCCCAAGGCGATGGGGATTTATATCCACCACGGCAACGCGCTCGGTCTTGAGACGTCTAGCCAGCCAGAAAATGAGCATCCCGATTGGTCCTACGCCGTAGACGAGAGCCGTCGCGCCTTCGACCTGCGGCACGCGGCCCAGGGCGTGCACTGCGTTTGCGAGCGGTTCCACAAGCGCACCCTGCACAAAACTCATGTCAGCGGGCAGGCGGAACAAACTCGCGCGCGGAGCGCAGACGTATTCGGCAAGAGCGCCGTGAAAGTCGAGGCCGTACACCCGGCGCCCGGGGCAAATGTGCTGCCGACCCAACGCGCAATACCGGCAGCGTCCGCAGGGAATGAGCGGATACACCGCCACGCGATCGCCTACCCGAAAGTCTCGAACACCGGGTCCGAGTTCGGCAACCTCTCCACTGAATTCGTGACCCAGTACGAGCGGCGGAACCCGCCTTTTGCTTTTCCCCAGAAAGCCTTCAAGGTCCGAACCGCAGACGCCGACCGCGCGAACCCGCACGAGCACCGTCCCGGATTCAAGTCGAGGCACTGGCACGTCCTGCAGCTCGAGTTCCCGGGGCGCCGTATACACAAGAGCCCTCATCACCCTACGCCTCTCCCCGCAGCAGGCGTGCCCCCGCCACAAGCGTCCTTAGCTTGCCCCGGGTAACCTCAAGGGGCACGTGCTGAAAACCGCACTCCGACGCGAGCAGCAGTCGCTCAGGCTCGAAGTATTCGAGCACAGGCCGTGTGCGCTCGGCCACAAGTTCAGGAGGCTCTATCGTGTCGCTGCGTTGGTCCACCACACCCACAGCAAATTCCCCTTTGAACTTCCATTTCTCCCAAAGCGTCAACATGTCGTAGCTGAGCGTGCAGTATTCGAGTGAGACCTGGTCAATCCTTGCGGCTGCGAACGCACCCGCCAGGTCGTCGTAGCGCGTGAAATAGACCCGCTTGCGGTGCGCGTTGCCGCCGCAGACGTGCAGGCCGATCTTGACGTTCAGACCTTCGACGGCCCGGTTGAGCGCCGCGGCCGCCCACACCGCTTCTTCGGGAAACGCTGTCCACGCCGGCTCGTCGAACTGGATGAACTCGCACCCGGCGCCCGCCACTTCCCGCATTTCCTGGTTGAGAATATCGGCCCAGGCGAAGGCCAGATGGCCGTCGGTCGGGTAGAGGTCCGGACGCTGGTTGTTCGAGAATTTGGCCAGCATGTGCGGCCCGATGCAAGTCATCTTCACTTCCACTTGCGGCGTGGCGACCTCACGCGCCACCCTCCAGTCGTGAGCCAGCCCGAGGCGTGGGTTCCGGATCGTGTCGACTACTGCCGCTATGTCGATCCCAAAGCCTGCTGTTCCGTAGCTGCGGTATTCCATCTGGTCGAATGACACGCCGTCAACGCGCTTCTGCACGAAATAATACATGTTTTCGCGACGACCTTCGCCGTCGCCAACAATGTCGAGACCGAGGTCCACTTGTTCTTTCACAGCCCATCGGATCATTTCGTCCGCTGCCTCGCGCGAGAGCGTAGGCTTCTTGAGCGTGTCGGCGGGTTGGACAGGCCAGGGGTAGCTTCCGGTCACTGTGGTGCGAAATCGCTTGGGCATTTTCAAGTCCAACTTTCCATTGGCTCCGCGACCCGATGGCCTGCCCTGCCTCAGGTGAGGGGCAGACCACATCGCGCGGCCCTGAACAGGTTCCTTAGATGGGCGGTCTACTTTTACCTTTCACAAGCTAGGTGAAAGAGGCGGTCCAGTTCCGGGCCGAATTCTTCAGTGTCTGGAAGTGGCACAACTTCAGTTGTGAGAATCAGTGCTATGGAGAAACGGCTTCTGAATTTAATCAGCTCAT
>QHZE01000357.1 GCA_003225335.1 Acidobacteriota bacterium | reverse complement strand
GGAGCGACGGGATCGGCAACATCGACCTCAGCATCGCCAAGAACACGCGCATCACCGAGAGCAAGCAGCTGCAGTTCCGCCTCGATTGGTTCAACCTGACCAATACACGGAACTTCGGCATCCCGGAAGCCCGCGTCAACAACGACGGCTTCGCCAAGCAGTGGACCACCGACGGCGGCAATCGGAGAATCTTTTTCTCTCTGCGCTACGTCTTTTAGCATCGCCTGACTGCCGCACGGGGTGCAGGAAACAGATTTATCTGTAATCCCGCACCTCTAAAAGCCTGGCCACGAATTTCACGAATTACACGAAATCTTGAAATCTTTCCTTTCGTGCAATTCGTGGCCAAGTCTCTTTGGTTCGAATCTGCCTGCGCGCGTCGCTGAGTCTCCGTGGCTCTGTGGCCAAATCGGGGAGCTTCGGGCGAATTTCCTTACTTCCCAACGCAGTGATTTCACTCTGGAAAGCAGCCAAAATCAGAAGATGATTTTCGCGCCGACCTGAATGTTGCGTGGCTGACTGACTGCGCCGTTCCACTGTCCAAAGGCCGGACTCGCGACATCGTCCACAAATGGCCTGGTCACGCCCCAAACGCCGCCCGTGACGAAGTAGTGCCAGTTCCAGACGTTGAAGAACTCACCTCGCAACTGGAACGTGGCTTTTTCCGAAATGCGAATATTCTTCAGCAACGACACGTCATGGCCCTTGTACGCGAATCCGCGAACGTTTTCGGTGCGTGAGCCGCTGCCGAAATAGTAGTTGAAGCTGCTCGGAGACTCGAAGGCTGCGGCATTGAACAAGGGGCCCTTGCCGGGATCATAGCTTCCGTCCTGGCTCTGAGCAAACGGATCGGCGCCTGGTAGGATCGCCGGTACGCAGCCCGCCTGGAACTGAGCAGGAACGTTGCAGACGCTCGAACGGAAGAAGTAGGGGATGCCGGACGTGTAGGTATAGATGCTCGTCAACTCCCAACCGCCCAGAATCTTGTCTGCGATTGCGGAGCTGCCCATGAATCGCTTCCCCTTGCCGAACGGCAGTTGGTAGATCGCCGTGGCGCGCACGGAGTGCGGGACATCGCCGCTGGAAAGCGATTTGAACCGCTCGCGTTGAAACGGGCTGAAGACACCGGAAGAGCCGCCGTCAATACGCATCACGTCGTCAGTGTTTGCAAGCAGCTTGCTCAGGGTATAGGAACCCAAAATCCACAACCCGTTGCTGTAACGCTTCTCCGCTTTGAGCTGGAACGAATGGAAAGTCGAAGAGCCGGCGTTCTCATTATTAGATATGAAGCTGTTGCAGAACTGGGGATAAGGCAGCAGGGCCTGGGCGACCGAGGGCGCGCAGGCTGTCATCTGCGAAACCCAGCCGGCGTACGGCACCGAAACCCCGTCCAGAGTCGTCTGGCCGACTGTAAACTGGTCGTTGAGCTTGCTGCCCAGCGACAAAAACTGCGGGCTAATGGCGTTGACCGCAGCTACCGCGGAGATCAAGCGGGTGCCTTTGTTCGCCACGTAACCGGCTGTCACGTACAAGTCTTTGCTCAGTTCCCGCTCGATCGTCAGATTCCACTGCTGCGCATAAGGTGGACGGCCGTGTTCGAAACCTCGATACAGCCCGATGCTCTGGCCATTGCGGAATCCGGCGTCGATGAACGGCGGGCGTTGATAGTTTTGCGGGAATCCGTTTTGCAACAGGAAGGCAGGCGTAATGCCGCCATCCGTGCTTGAAAACACCGGGTTGGCATTGAACCCGTCGAGGCCTCCGCCAACTCCGCCGGTCCATCCGGTGTAATAGAGTTGCTGGAAGAAAATACCATAACCCGCTCGGACGACTGTTTTCGGGGCGACGGTATAGGCAAAACCCAGGCGTGGAGCAAATGCCTTGTAGAAGGTCGATTCGGGAGTTCGTCTCCCCAGGCTTGCAGCACCCCATTTGTCCCCGGCAAACGCCAGACGGCCGGCGCGGTTACCCGCGCCGGGATTCGTTCCCACGGGATCAAAGAAGGAGAGAACGTCGTGCTTCTCGGTAATCGGAGAAGACAGGTCCCAGCGAAGGCCGTAATCAATGCTCAGCTTCGTCGTCGCCTTCCAGGTGTCTCCGAAATAAACCGCCGTGTAAGGCTGCCTCGCGTACTGCGATCCCTGTGTTCGGATGTCAAGACTTCCGCTGCTGACCGCCCCAAGGAGAAAGCTGGCTACCGAGTTTCCGCTGTTGACGCCTAGCAATCCGGTATTGAGCCGGTTGAAGCTGAAACTGCCTGACTCGTTTCCGTACTCGGTTGTGTTGACCTGCTGGTTGCGATACTCCCCGCCGAACCTGAACGTGTGGCGCCCTCGCACCCAGGAGAGCAGGGCATTGGCGATATACGCCGGGCGGGTCTGGCTGAATTCACTGTTGCAGCCCATGGATTCGAAATCCTGCAACCCCATCGCCGGCGGCAGGTTGTTGTTGACAACGCCGCTGATCTTCGGCACCACGCTGGGATCCTTGCCCACACAATTCGAAACCGAGTAGATGTTGTTGTAACCCAGGTTCAGGTTGAAGAGCAGGTGTGAATTGAAGGTGTGGCTCCAACTGGCCCGCCACAGGTTGTTCGTGTTCGGCTTGCGATAGCCGTTGGCAGAGATCTCTTTCGGGAGGACCGACTCGTTGACGTTGGCTTCGGACGCATAGTAATGCTGCGTGTAAAAGAAGCGGTCTTTGTCCCCGATGTGGTGGTCAATCCGCATGTCCCACAGAATGGTGTCGCTGTTGACGTTGCCGGTGATAGGGACCGGCAGCGTGTAGTTGTTAAGCGGCTGGCCGTTGGTGGGAGTGGGCAGATAACGCAGCCACTGCTTGGCCAGGGAGCTCTGCAGACGGGGATCGGAGGGGCAGATGACATTGGGCGTTCTCCCATCGCATCCCATAAACTGGTCGCGAATGAAATCCCCCGTATTGGGATCGCGACGTGTGGTGGCAGGGTCGTAGATCGGAATCAGGTTACCGGCCGCGTCCCGCCAATCGGTAAAGTCCCCCGCGCGCTCTTTCAGCGAAGGAATGCTGACTGTCGGCGCCGTCACGCCCCCCCGGCGAATAAATTGCTCGTAGTTGAAAAACCCATATGTCTTTTTTCGATCGGTCCATGCCAGCCAGGGAATCTTGATCGGTCCGCCAATGGTACCTCCAAAGTCTTGCTCGATGTCCTGGGGACGCCTTGCGATGTCGAACTGGCGAGCATTAAGGGCCGTATTGCGATGGTACTCGTACAACGATCCATGAAATTCGTTGGTGCCTGACTTTGTGACACCGGTGGTGACCGAAGATGTCGTGGCGCCGTATTGCGGCTGGTAGTTCGAGGTCAGCAAACTGATCTCGCCGATCGCTTCGGGCGACCACGGGTGCCCCGTAATCGACAGGGCTATGCCGCTTTGACCCAAGGCGCCATCGGCTACCGAGACGCCATCCAGAGTGGCTTCGTCTCCCATTGTCATGCCGCCGTTAACACGGACATTGAACTGTCTTCCATCCGAGCCGCCACCTTCCGTCACGCCGGGCAACAGCTTGGCGAATGCGACTGCCGAGCGTGTGATCCCACCCACGAGCAACGGGAGCTGCTGGATGTTCTGAGGCGAGATCTCCCCTTTGACTTCGGCATTGTCAAAGTTGATGGCAGAAACATTCTCGTTGACTTCGATGGTCTGGGTTTCAGCGCCCAATTCCAGCTTGACTTGAACCCGGGCAACCTGGTTGGAAAGCACATGGATGCCCCTCTGCACGAATTCCTTGAAGCCTGTGATGGAAGCCCTCAGCTCATATTCGCCCGACTGAAGATTCGGGAAACTGAACAAGCCATCCGAACCCGAAGTCACACGAACCGGCACTCCTGTCCCCACTGGCGTCAAAGTCAGTTCGACAGCTGGAACCGGCAGTCCCGATGGGTCGGTGACGCTGCCCGTAAGCGTGGCATTAAAACTCTGGGCCCAAACGTTCAAGGAGAGCAGAAGCAACACAATTCCGGCCAGACAACCCGATAGATATCGCCTCGTCATAGGGCCTCCTTGGGCCATGAAATCACAGTAATCCAGGTGTTTGTAGCGCGGTTGTATCGCGAAGGCGCCCGCGGGAGCAAGTGAATTCCTGCAGCGATGGAATGCCGCGGCCTTCCGCAGTGCCGAAATCCGTCTCTGGTGCGGCTAACGCACACCGAATCGAGAGCATACGCCCAAGGCGAGCGCGTGTTCGAGGGCGATACGAACGTCGTCAAGTTTGCGGTGACGTGAGGTTCCGATGTAGTATCGCAACCGGGCGCAGTCGTGGTCTGGCTCATAACGATTCGTGCGCTCCTGCTCTGGAGTGAGTCGGGTCGCGATCAAGACGAGCGTTCAGCCTGCGGAGTTGGTGGAGAAGCATCGAGGCGCGCAGGGCTGGTAGCCGCTGCCGGGCGGAGTGGAGATTCAATCATGAGCTCGTACCTCGAGACACGCCGGACGTTCCTGAGTTCTGCCGGCCTCCTGCTCGCAGGCTGCGCGGCGGGCGTCCGGGCCGGCAGGCCAGACCGCGTGCGGTTCGGCGTGCGGTCGCCGTTTACGACGAAGGACCTGGGGGAGCGGGCGGAGCTTCTCAAGCGCCTGGGCTACGACGGGATCGAGCTCGGCCCCGAGTTCTTGTCCGTGACTGCCGAGAGCATCCGGGAGCGGCTCGCGAGCGCCGGAATCGCGGTCGGCGCGATCGTGGGCTCGATCCAGCTGCTCGCTCCCGATCCGGAGAAGCGCCGGGCGGGGATCGAGCTCACTCGGACGCGGCTCGGGATGGCGCAGGCGCTGGGGGCCGCGGGGGTGATCGAGGTGCCGACATTCGGGGAGTGCCGGTTCCCGGAGGTCGCAAAAGAGCCGCCGCCGCACGCGCTCGAGGACCGTCTGCTCGCGGAGGCACTGACGCAACTCGTGCCGGACGCCGCGCGGACGGGTGTGCCGATCCTTCTGGAACCGCTGACGCGGAAGGAGACGCACTACATGAATCTCCAGTCGCACGGCGTGCGGATCATCGAGTCTGCGGGCGCGGCCGGCCGGGTGCGCTTGCTGAGCGACTTCTACCACATGCAGCTCGAGGAGCAGGACATCGCGCGGACGCTCGCGCAGCACGGTCGCCACACGGCCTACGTTCACCTGGCCGATGGCGAGGCCCGCACGCGTCCCGGTTCCCTCCCCTTCGACTACCGCCCCGGCTTCCGAGCTCTGAAGTCGCACGGCTTCTCCGGCTGGCTCACGATGGAATTCCGCCTGGCCCCCGGCGAAGACGCCCCCTCCGCCCTCGCCCGCGGCCTGGAATACATCCGCCGCCAGTGGGACGAGGCTTGAGGCGCTTCGGTCGCCGGTGACCCGCCCTGCGCGCGCCCGCCGGCGGCTGCACGCCGATGTTGACTCTCACTTCTAAATTGCACACGGGACGCCATGTCACGTCTCGCCAAAGAGAACCAAGACGGCCAAAGGAGTATTGCATGATGAAGCGAAGAGAGTTCAGCGCAAGATTATTTGGCGGAGTTGCCGGCGTCAGTCTTGGCGGCGCTATGAACTCCCGGTCTGCCCCGACCCAGGCGGCACGCACCGCGCGAAAGAATAATCTCATGCATGTGGGGGGTGACTACCACAGTGTCGCAGGGAGCCACGAGAAGGGCATGACAACGAGTGAAAACCTGGCCTACAACCTACGCCACGGTGTAAAGCACTTGACCGTGCAATTGAGGAAACGTTCCACGGACGGCGGCTGGGATCCCGACGAACTGAAGATGATGAAGGATGACTGCGATAAATACGGGGTCATGCTGGAAGCCATCCGAATGGACGCCGAGTACATCAAGCTAAGGAAAGGTCCGGAACGCGATCGAGAGCTGGACAAAATCATCGGAAACATCCGGAAGGCCGCGCAAGTTGGCGTAAAGATCGTCACTTATCACTGGACGGTGATTCCAATCCGGCGAAACAGGCAGACTCCGGGACGAGGAGGAACCACGTATGCTGGATTCAAACTGGAGGACAATTGGCGGGATCTTCCGGCCGGAGAAGCGGGCAGGGTAACGTCGGACGACTACTGGGAACGAATTACCTATTTCCTGGAAAGAGTGATCCCGGTCGCCCGGGAATATGACGTACGAATGGCGTGCCATCCTTACGATCCGCCGGGACTCCCATTCGGGTATCAGGGCGCCGACAACTGGGATTCTCCATCGGTCTTTGAAGCCATCAAACGGTACGAAGCGATCGTGGACAGCCCATACAACGGATTTCAATTGTGCTTGGGAACCACGGGCGAGGGGCTGAAGAACCCGAAGACAGAAATCCTGCCGATCGTTCAGTACCTGGGCGAACGGGGAAAAATACACCAGATCCATATGCGAAACATTCGCGGGGGTCTCCACGATTTCGACGAGGTTTTCCCGGATGAAGGCGTTATGGACTTCTTCCAGATCGTGCGAATTCTGAGAGACGTCCAGTTTCCCGGCGCGCTGTGCCCCGATCACATGCCGCGGCACGCCGACGATCCCGGGAGTAAGCAGGCGCGCCCGAGGAAAACTGCCTATCCAGCGAGACACGGGGGGTCGGCGGCCCTCCGTTGCGCAAGCCCGGCGGCGCAGAGGTGCGCGGTGCCATCGGGCAGTTGCACGATCTTGCCGTATGGCGAGACGAGGCCCTGAGCGTCGTAAAACTTGTGGATCACCGGATCTCGCACGGACTTTGACCAGGTGCGGCCGTTGTCTCTGGAATAAGTCAGGTACACGCCGTCAAATAGGCGGTCCGTGCGGCCACCCTTGAAGTGAAGGCCGGTTTCGTCGTAGTTGCCGGCGACGGCGTAGGCCAGGACGATGGCGTCGTCCTTCAACTGACCTATGGCGGGGTTGCGGTCGTCGAGACTCCCGTCGATGGCGGTCCAGGGAGGGGACCATGTCTTGCCGCCGTCGGTAGAGCGGACCAGGTCCAGGCGGCCTTTGACGCCGATATGAGCCGCGCCGCCGCGAATCACGGCGAGCACGTCGCCGTTCCTCAGGCGCACCGCCACGGGGAAGTAGCCGAGGCCGCTTGTCACAATCTGGTGCGGAAAATCGGCCGCCGGTGCGACACGGGCAGCCATCAGGAACATCAGAAGGCTGATGGCGGCCGCAAACCACTCCCCCGGAAAAGCGCTCGTTGCGTGAATTTCTTCGTGCTGTATCAGGAAGTTGTCCTGGCAGTCTTCAGCTTCGCGTTCAGTTCAATCGGAACGCTGGCGAGTGCCTTGGATACGGGACAGCCCTTCTTCGCAGCTTCGGCCTCTTCCTGAAACTTTCTGGCATCGATTCCGGGGACCTCGGCCTCGGTAACCAATTGTATTCGGCTGATCTTGAATCCGTCTTCGGCCTTTTCGAGGTGAACACGAGCTTCGGTCTGGATGCGAGTTGGTGTGAAGCCCGCACGCCCGAGGCCCGCCGAGAGGGCCATGGAAAAGCAACCGGCATGCGCGGCGCCGATCAGCTCCTCCGGATTCGTTCCCTTTCCTTCTTCGAACCGCGAAGCGAAAGAGTAAGCCCCTTCGAAGGAGCCGCTACCCAGTTTCACTTTCCCTTTTCCTCCCTTGAGATCTCCTTCCCACACCGCATTTGCCGATCGTGCTGCCATTTCTTGTCCTCCGTGAAATACTTTGTTGGTCTTTACACACGCTCCCGCCGACCAAGCGCCGGAAGAGCGTAGGGGGGGTCGTGACCTGGCAACTTTATCACGCGGGCTCGACTAAAGCGAAGGGTTCGTCGGGGGTGCACTCTTCTCAAAGCAATCACGAGCGCGACGAGTTGTGGGAAGCCAAGATCGAGAAGAATTCAAGCACTTTATTCACCACGGAGACACGGGTCGTGAGAAAAAATCGTAGCGCCGGCGTCTCGCCGGCATCTGAGCCTCGACAACTCCTTTTGGGTCAACACGACCTTTGCCGGCTGGAAGCCGGCGATACATTTTTTCTCACGACCACGGAGTACACGAATGCACGGAGAACCCGTTGAATTGCGGATTTCGGATTGCGGATTGCGGATTGCGGATTGCGGATTTGGGATTGCGGATTTCCTGCCGCTGCATCTTCACCACAAAGACACAAAGACACAAAGATGAC